>CAIVQX010000147.1 GCA_903908165.1 uncultured Methylococcaceae bacterium
GATGAGAAAGACATCACCAAAGAAGAACTGTCAAAAATGTCTGGCGTATCTCTCGGCTTCATCTGTGATTTAACTAACGGAAAAAGTAATCCGTCTTTGCGGATTATGGAACAAATTGCTGATGCGCTGGAAACTTCATTACCTGCACTTCTTGAAGAAACTGATTTAGACAGGCATTCCTTAGAGCTCTTAACAGGCGGTAAAATTAGAGGGGTTGCAGAAGGCTTTGAACGCGTCTCTTTACTTCTACCGACTCATCAAGCATTTATCGCCAAACAATGGTCAAAAGCGGCTACCGAGCAACTAAAAATACAACAACAGACAGCGCATAAAAATAATTCCGCATAACTGACTTAGCTACTTACTTCTCAGTCAAGCAAAATACGACTCAACCTATTCACCTGACGGCCCTACAACGTAAACTGTTTTTTGACACCCGCCTTCCCCCTCCTGCGCTTTTAAAAACACCACAAGAATACGCCACATTTTTAGTTTTTTTCTACTAAGCTTTTAGATAATGCCATTTTAAGCAATTTGTTTGTCCCATACTCAAACATGACAAGTGTTAGGCAAGCCTAGCCACGTAATTTCCACCGAGTGTCTCGATCCAGAATTTTGTATATGGCGTCATAATTTGGCAGCAACTGATTTAGTAACACCTTAAGTGTTTTTAAAGGCCTATGAATACTCAACTTATTGCTGAGTTTTGCTCGTGTAGACCCAAAAATAATTTAGCAATAAACCACGCACCACTTCAAAAAACATCAATAAAGACCAGTACCACCACGCATAAAAAATAAATAGTGCACTAAGTACTATAAAGCTCTATCGATAACTATAATTCTTGCAGGTACTCATTTTTTTTGCTTATCGAATAGCCGTCTGCTGATAACAATCGTCAAAAAAAACTAGTGACATACTTGAATGTGCGCGTAAATCCATTATAGTTAAATTGTGGAAACGAAAATATCGATATATAGATATTTTAGATAGAACTCATCACCGAGCGATGAATTGATATGACAAACCTATATCATCAAGACGATCAACTTCACGACTCAATAAAAGCACGCGCTAAAATCAAATTAGAACGTGATCTTGGACCCGATATTATGGCGGCTCTAGCCGATCCTAAAACCGTTGAAATCATGCTCAATGCTGATGGCAAACTCTGGCAAGAACGACTCGGTGAAAAAATGCGGCAGATAGGCGTTTTATCGACAAGCCGAAGTGAATCTATAATCAAAACCCTCGCTGGCTTTCACGGCAAAGAAATCACCAAAGGCAGACCCCTTCTAGAATGCGAACTACCGATTGATGGCTCCCGCTTTGCCGGTCAATTCCCCCCCATCGTACCGGCACCTACCTTTGCGATTCGAAAGAAAGCTATCGCTATCTTTACTTTAGATCAGTACGTCGCAGCCGGCATTATGACCCCTGCACACTTAGTCGTCATTGAAACCGCCATTAAAAATCATCGTAATATTTTAGTCACCGGCAGCACCGGCTCAGGAAAAACCACGCTGGTTAATGCCATCATCAATCGAATGGTAGTACTTGACCCTACCGAGCGCATCGTCATTATTGAAGATACTGGCGAAATACAATGCGCAGCTGAGAATTTTATCCAGTACCACACCACCCTCGACATCTCCATGACAATGTTACTCAGAACCAGTCTACGTATGCGTCCGGATCGAATACTAGTCGGTGAGGTACGTGGGCCCGAAGCCTTGGACCTTTTGATGGCATGGAATACAGGCCATGAAGGCGGTGCCGCAACGCTTCATGCCAATAATGCGCGTGCAGGACTGATTCGAATGGCGCAATTGATTAGCATGCATCCAGACTCTCCCAAACACATTGAACCGCTGATCAGTGAAGCGGTGCAATGTGTCATCCATATCGCTAGGGCTCCAACGGGTCGCCGGGTAGAAGAAATAGTTGAAATAATGGGCTATGAAGACGGCAACTATCTCACTCAAACTGTAGGAACTTAAAAATGAAAGTAGCCGTTATTAATAAACCGACACTGCTGTTAATACTGTGGATCATTCTCCCCGAGTTCGCAGAAGCCTCTGTCGGGACAGGTGGTGGCTTACCCTATGAAACTTGGCTCACTAGTCTGCAAAACTCAGTGACGGGGCCTGTTGCTTTTTCACTTTCGATTATCGGTATCGTAGTAGCCGGTGGTGTGCTAATTTTCGGCGGCGACCTTAATGGTTTTTTTAGGACTTTAATTTTCATTGTCCTGGTTATGGCTCTACTCGTTGGCGCTCAAAACATTATGTCCACTCTGTTTGCTAGAGGCGCTGTCATTACTTCGCTTGCCACTGAAACGCCAAATACCAAGGTAATATCCAATATAGGTGTTAACCACTGATGGCACTTCGTAGCATTCCTATTCGCCGGGCTGGCAACAGAACCCAATTGTTTATGGGTGGCGATCGTGAACTGGTCATGTTTTCAGGTCTAATCGCTTTTGCTTTAGTCTTTAGTGCACAAGAATTCAGAGCTTCTATCTATGGCCTGTTATTGTGGTTATGTTCACTCTACCTGTTAAGACTGATGGCAAAAGCAGACCCTCAACTGCGCTTTGTTTATCTTAGGCACCGACGTTACCAACGTTATTACCCAGCCCAAAGTACGCCCTATAGAATCAATCCGAGTAGCCAAGGGAAACAGTACCGATGAAAGCTGGTCTGACTTGGATGACTACTCTGTCCAAGTTCTTATTGATTTTTACAACTAGGATCAATTGCCATAATGAATAGCGATCGTAAGTTAAGCAAAAATCGTTCAAAACAAGCCAGCGTTGCTGATCTGCTCAATTACGCCGCCGAAGTTGAAGATGGTGTTATAGTCGGAAAAGATGGTTCTTTTATGGCTGCTTGGCTCTATACAGGAGATGATAAGGATAGTAGTACAGAGCAAGATCGTGAATCAATATCAGCACGTATCAACCACGCCTTATCAGCTCTAGGCAATGGCTGGATGATCCATGTTGATGCCGTAAGGCGCCCTGCACCTACTTACGCTGATCGGGGTTTATCCACTTTCCCTGATGCTATTACTGCAGCTATCGACGAAGAAAGACGGCAACTATTTGAAAAATTAGGAACGATGTATGAGGGTTATTTTGTGTTGACCCTGACATTCTTGCCACCGATGTTAAATGAACGGAAATTTATTGAATTAATGTTCGATGATGATGCAGAACCGCCTAATAAGAAACATCACACGCAGAATCTTCTAAACCATTTTTCACGTGAATGTCACAACATCGAATCCCGATTATCATCCGCACTCAAATTAACTCGCCTGAAAGGTACTAAACAGTTCACCGAAGACGGTGCAACTGTCACCCACGATGATTTCTTGCGCTGGTTACATTATTGCATTACCGGCATCAATCAACCTATCCAATTACCGACTAACCCGATGTATTTGGATAGCCTTATCGGTGGTCAGGAATTATGGGCTGGTGTCATACCTAAAATTGGCCGGAACTATATTCAAGTTGTTGCCCTTGGTGGCTTCCCCTTAGAATCAACTCCTGGCATGCTAACCGCATTGGGTGAATTGCCTATTGAATATCGCTGGTCGTCACGCTTCATCTTTATGGAACCACACGAAGCATTGAGACATCTGGAAGTATTTAGAAAAAAATGGAAACAAAAGATTCGTGGCATTTTTGACCAAGTACTTAATACCCATACGGGACCCATCGATCAAGATGCCTTAGCCATGGTTGAAGATGCCGAAGCTGCTTTAGCAGAAGTTAATAGCGGCGTGGTTGCACAAGGTTATTACACGAGTGTCGTCATCCTCATGAATGAAGATCGGAAAGTCGTTCAAGACTGTGCCAGACAGGTTGAAAAAGCCATCAATGCCACCGGGTTTAGTGCTCGCATTGAAACCATCAACACCATGGATGCTTATTTGGGCAGTTTGCCTAGTCACGGTGTTGAAAACGTACGAAGACCTCTCATTAATACCATGAACCTTGCGGATCTCATACCGACTAGCACCATCTGGACAGGACGCATCGACGCCCCCTGCCCGATGTACCCGCCCTTAGCCCCGGCTCTTATGCATTGTGTAACCCAAGGTTCAACCACTTTCCGTTTAAATCTGCACGTTAACGATCTCGCACATACTATCGTATTTGGTCGGACTGGTGCAGGTAAATCAACTTTACTAGCTCTCATAGCCGCTCAACTAAGACGCTACCCTAACATGACTATTTATGCCTTTGATAAAGGGTTATCTTTATACCCACTTACCGCCGCTATCAGAGCAAGTAGCCAGGGCGTTAGTGGTCACCATTACACCATTGCCGGTGACGAAGACAGACTGGCCTTTTGTCCACTTCAATTTCTTGATACCCGCGCAGATCGAGCCTGGGCAATGGAATGGATTAACACAATCCTTGCCTTAAACGGCCTGGTTACCACTGCCCTACAGCGCAATGATATTGCCAGCGCCATTATCAATATGGAAAAGAACCAGGCTTATACACTCTCTGAATTTTCTGTCACCATACAAGATGAACAAATCCGAGATACCATCAAAAATTACACTGTGGACGGTGCCATGGGTCATCTTTTAGATGCCAAAACCGATGGCTTAAGTTTGTCTGATTTTACCGTCTTTGAGATTGAAGAATTGATGAACCTCGGTGATCGTTACGCACTTCCTGTATTGCTGTATTTATTCCGGCGTATTGAACGCTCCCTTAACGGACAACCCGCTGCCATCCTCTTGGATGAAGCCTGGCTTATGCTCGGTCATCCAGTTTTTCGTGAAAAAATTCGTGAATGGTTAAAAGTATTACGCCGTGCAAATTGTTTTGTCTTAATGGCGACACAAAGCCTTACTGACGCAGCAAATTCAGGCATCTTCGATGTTATTGTTGAATCTACAGCGACCAAACTTTTATTACCCAATGTGTACGCTAGAGACGAAGATAGCACGAACCTTTATAAACGCTTAGGACTCAACAGTCGCCAAATTGATATGCTCGCGACAGCGATACCCAAACGACATTATTACTATCTGTCCGAATATGGCAGAAGACTGTTCGATTTAGCTATTGGCCCACTAACCATGGCCTTTGTTGGTGTCTCCGACAAAGATTCTTTAGCGCTCATCAAGCAATTAGAGACAGCTCATGGTAATGACTGGGTAACTGAATGGCTTGCCCTAAAAAACTTACGACTTGAAGATTACCAGGTATCCACATATGCGATCTAAAAAACTTCATTCACCCCTTAGTGATCCAAGACGTGGCATCGATAAACTGCTCGGTGGGCGTCGCTCATGTGAAAATGAAAACCCCTATTTATCAGCAAGACGGACCTGGAACGATCACATGCAGACGTTGATATCGTCCCGGCAGGCTTGGCAAATCATGGGCATATTATCTCTATTGATAACGTTGGTGAGTGTAGCTGGCATGATTCACATCGGCCAACAATCAAAGTTTATTCCCTACGTGATACAAATCGATAAGTTGGGGCAAACTGCGGCAGTCGCTATTGCCGATAAAGCCGCTCCGGCAGATCCACGCGTGATTGCGGCCGCCCTATCTGCCTGTATTGCTAATGCACGCAAGGTAACGCCCGATGTAGTCTTGCAACGCAATGCCGTCTTTGACGTTTATGCCATGTTACCGGCAAATTCTCCGGCCACGCATAAGATGACTGAATTTTACAATAGTAATGATGAAGCCAGTCCATTTAAACGAGCCACCAAAGAAATGGTCAGTACGGAAATTAGCTCAGCAATGGCAATTACCCCTGATACTTGGCAAATCGACTGGCTGGAAACCACTCGGGATCGACAAGGCGTCATGAAAGGTCGACCAGTAGCTATGCGTGCCATGCTAACAATCTTTGTCTCAGCCCCCACGACGATCACAACCGAAGAGCAATTGCGGAAAAATCCAATGGGGATATTTATTCAAGATTTTTCCTGGTCAAGGCAGCAACAAACTTTTTAATATTTCCTATTAAAGGCGCCCCTAATGAATAAGCACCTATTAGCAATTGCAATCATGGTCGTATCCACCATTGACCAAGCTCAAGCTAGCAAAGACGTAGCTGAACTTTATTTTTCAGATAAGAATCCAGTACTCACCCAGCAAGAACAACAAGCCATGAGAATTGCTAATAAGTGGAAAGGCATCAACGCGATTGGAATGGCACCAACCTCTGGGAAAAACGGCGTCGTCACTTACCTGTATGGCGTTCAACAGCCCAGCGTCGTCTGTGCTGTTTTGCAAGTGTGTGATGTCGCCTTGCAAACCGGAGAACAAGTAAATTCAATTAACCTAGGTGACACAGCTCGATGGAGCATTGAACCTGCTATTACCGGCAGTGGTATCAATGAAATTCAACACCTCATTATAAAACCCATGGATGTTGGCCTAGAAACCTCACTAGTAGTGACCACAGACCGCCGTGCCTATCATATAAGATTACGCTCACATCGAACAGACTATATGCCGCAAGTGATGTTTACCTACCCAGATGAAGACCAAGCCAAATGGGACAATTACCGTAACCAGTCGCAAAAAGAACGCCAAGACAAAACTCTTTCACAGACAGGCGAATACTTGGGCGACCTCGATTTTTCCTATGAAATAACTCCCAATGGTTCTATCGCTTGGACACCGCTTCGAGTGTTTAATGATAAACAAAAAACCATCATTCAAATGCCTGACGCCATGGCACAATCTGAAGCCCCTACTTTACTGGTTGTGCGTCGAGAAGGTGGAGTATTTGAAAATGAAGAAACGGTGCAAGTTAACTATCGTATTCAAGGCAACCGCTATATCGTTGATACGGTATTTGATTCAGCCATCCTCATCGCCGGCGTAGGTGGAAATCAAGATGCTGTAGCGATAAAAAGGCTAAAAAAATGAAGCCATTATTATTATTAACCTTTTTGTTAGTGAGTGCGTTATCAGGCTGCATAACGATGCCAAGCGATCCATTTACCACACCGGTATCCGTTGAACTGGGTAACAGTTTAGCAACCGATGCCATGAAACAATTAGAGACCTTGTACCCACCGGCACATACAACCTTCAACATGAATCAGCCTGTACCTGAAACCGATAAGTTTGGCACTTCATTGGTATTTCAGATGCGAGAAAAAGGCTATGCAGTGCAATTAATCAACGCTAAAGAACCTGCAACAGTAATGGCAGGCCTTAGTACAAAGTATACAGTCGACAAACCCGCCTCAAATGGCTATGCAAATTTGTATCGTGTGCAATTAGTCGTTGGCAAGACCACCTTAACAAGAGCCTACTCTGATGGAAATAACGCGGCCATTCCCGCCGGTGCCTGGGCAAAAATGGAGTAAAGTATGCAACAGCAACTGACCGAAAATGAAGATTTCATGTCACCTGCCCTATCACCCGGTGAAGCTTCGGCAAAAAACGGGGTTAGACGCGTCAATAACTTACCCCTATTTCTGGTGGGCGGTGCAACACTCACCTTCTTGGTTATCATGGTGTTAGTCGCGGCAGATCGAGCTGCAAAACAAGATAGGTTTGATGATAAAAGAAATCAAGATAAAGTTGTCAATTCCAGTATGGCTGCCCAAGAAATCACCGGGGACTACCTCAGTGGATTAATTCCTACTGCAACAAAGCCACTAGAATTACCTCCCTTACCAAGTGATTCAGAAACACCACCCATAATCTTGGCAAGCACGACTATGGATGCACCCCCTTTACCTCCGAACCCAAGCTTACCACCTTCTCCTGAAGAGGATTTAGCAACCCATATCCGACAGGTTAAATTACAACAATTTGAAGAAGCGATTAAATCGAAAACAACTGTCAATGTAGTAGCTCCCAGAAGTTCAGGATCTTTACCGGTTACATCGCATAAATTATCAGAACAACAAGCTCTATTAGCTCAACAGATCGCTGCAAACCAAACAACTGAAACTGACCCAATCAACGCTTATAAAAAACGACTTGCACAACTAAAAGAGGCCGGCATTATTAATGGCACAAGCAGTTCAGAAAAATCACCGCAGTTGATAAAAACCGAAACATCTGATGAGGATAAAAATAATATTAATCAGTATGCAAACAACAGCGCAAGTGATCGTTGGCGCTTAGATGCTAAACCCGAACCACCTCGTTCGCCTTATGAATTAAGAGCTGGCTTCGTTATACCGGGCACCTTGATATCGGGCGTCAATTCACAATTACCTGGTCAAATTATGGCACAAACATCACAAGATGTTTTTGATACCGCAACGGGTAAGTACAAATTATTTCCTCAAGGTTCTCGCCTAGTTGGAACCTACTCCAGTGAAGTCGCGTATGGACAAGCACGAGTATTAGTTGCCTGGCAACGAATTATCTTTCCCGATGGCAAGGCCATGGACATAGGAGCTATGCCGGGCTCTGATGGTGCTGGCTATGCTGGTTTTAAAGACCAAGTGGACAACCACTATGTACGTATCTTTGGTTCAGCCTTATTAATGTCGGCCATCACTGCAGGCGTTGCCTATAGCCAGCAAAATCAAAATACCGGCACCGTCTATGCCCCAAACGCCCAAAGTATGATGAGCAGTGCGTTAGGCCAACAACTCGGGCAAGCGACTGTACAAATGATTACTAAAAATATGAATATTGCTCCTACCTTGGAAATTAGACCAGGTTATCGATTCAACATCCTAGTGACTAAAGATTTAACACTTAGCAAACCTTACGAAGCATTTGATTACTGAAGGAGAATGCAATGAGAATACTAACTCTATCACCTACCTCTATAGTCATTGTTATCTTGATCAGTGTTTCGTCAATTTCGTTCGCTGGGATCCCTGTCATTGACAGTACTAATCTATCGCAAAATACTGTGTCGGCAACCGAACAAATCACACAAACACTCAAGCAGGTACAGCAATACTCCACCCAGTTATCTCAATATTCTACCCAATTACAGCAATACTCGAATATGGTGCAAAATACCGCTGTTCCCACTTCATTTACTTGGGCTAATGCATCGCAAACCATCTCTGGATTATCAAATACCCTCAACACTTTGTCTGGATTTCAAACCCAATTCGGTTCACTAGACAATTATGTAAAGAGTTATCAAAACCAAAACCAATATGAGAACTCTGCCTGTTTCAATAGCACTGCCTGTACTCCAAGCGCATTAAGCAATCTAAACAATACGCTTAAGCTAGGATCGCAAGCTCAACAAACAGCGAATGCTGCAGAAATTCAAGTCATCGATAGTCAACAAACTGCATTACAAAATGATGCAGCGACGCTTCAAAGACTACAAACTAATGCACAAACTGCATCTGGACAAATGCAAGCTATTGGTTATGCCAATCAGCTTGCCAGTAACCAAGCAAACCAGTTACTGCAGCTAAGAGCCCTACTGATAGCCCGACAAACAGC
>CAIVQX010000148.1 GCA_903908165.1 uncultured Methylococcaceae bacterium
GATCTATTAGAATCTTACTGTACTGATTCCACTTAACTGATGGGTTAACATAACGCAACCCTATTTGATCTTTACTTCCAACTTTGAGCAGAGCGCAATCAGTCGCTAGAAATGCACAATTAACATCAGTCTTTTTTAGGGTTACTTTTTCAGTAGACGTGCAAGCACTTAGTGTTAAAACCCCTAAGATTAAAATAATGAAACTTACATTCACTTTATTTTGGCATTTTACTTTTTTCAAATTTATATACATGAATTTTTCCTTACTTAGCTTATTCGTTTATTATTAAGTAGACTTAAATTTACAACGCATAAATAAAATTATTGCAATACTACAATACTTATTATATCAATGTGTTCAGCTAGGTTAGCATTATAGCGACCTAAGCCCCAATAAAAATTAATTTATTGTGCTCAACCCTAAGGTGTTATCTGAACAAGTGCTAGCGCTATTTGCTGACTAAAATCACTAAGTAATTTACTAAGCCCCTGTGCCATGCTGTCATAACTTTCATTACTAAGTGACTGCTCAATTTTTGTTTGGCCATTATTGATAATTTTATGATTTTTTTCTTCCATTATCGCCCAATTTGCTTCAAGACTTACTGATTTAGGGCGCTGGGTCTCGAAGCGAGTAATATCAATAATGACACGATAATCCATGTCACCATAAACGCTCCACGGATAACCTCTCACCATCATATTAGGCTGTAGGGTTGCCACATTTTTACTTAAAACGGCAATAATATTATCCTTTAATGGGGCGGCCCATTGATCAAAATCAGCTATTTCTATACTTTTATTTTCTGTACGGGTAACAATGTGCCTACGATCAAGTAAAGTAGGTAGCGATAAAGGCCCAATACCAATCAAAAGTTTCTTTGCAACAGTGGCACTCACTTTTGCTTGATTCTGACTCAGTGGCTCGAGTGTATAAAAATGAGTAGGTGGCGTCGATGCACAAGCGGTTAAAAAACCGAAAACACATACCAAAATCAATTCATTTAAATTCTTATTTAACATATTGACTACTTCTCTTTTTTACCACGAATTAAAGAATCTGGATGCTCTTCCAAATAATCGCTAAGCTGTCTAACCGAAATTGTAGCCTGAGTAAGCTCTTTCAATAACTGATTAAGTTCATATTGTGTAGTTGATCCCGGCTCTAAAGTACTTAATACTTTTTGTGCTGAATCCATCGTTTTATCAACATGCCCCATAGTACCTGCAGTCGCATCTAGGGTCTTGGTTGCGGCCTTAGAACTACTCTGCAAAGATACCAACGTGTTATTGATTTCCGTACTTATGGCTTCCAAGGGGAGTTTGGATATCTTATCCATGAAAGCTTGAGTAGATTGAATAATTTTATTGAATGAGCCAGGCACTGTCGGAAATTCAGGGTAACCTGTCTTATTTTTGTGAGTAATTATTTTGCTTTGCGGAAACAAATCTAATCCAATATACAATTGCCCTGTCAGTAAACTACCCGTTTGTAACTGCGCCCGCAAACCATTGGCCATCAGACGCTCTATATTATCTTGGGTTGTTAGATTAGCTTGTTTATTGACCACTACTATAAGATCAGGCTCAACTTCAACCACTACAGGTATGTGAATCTCTCCACTTTTTGCATCAATTTCCAAATTAATGTCAGTTATTTTTCCAACTGGTATACCTCGCAACAACACTGGAGCCCCAACGTTTAACCCACGGACTGATTCCTCAAAATACATAACAACTTTAATCGTTCTATGATAAATAACTTGCGCAGACTGATCAAAATCTTCAAATAATTGAAATGCCGTGTATTCAGGTACGGAATCAGTCACCTTATCCTCAGAAGAGGTACGAAAAGCAATACCTCCGGTTAATAATGCAGTTAAAGGCCCAGTTCTTAATTTGACACCATCGGCACTGGTAGATAAATCAATGCCACTATCGATCCAGAAACGAGTATTTGTCCTTATAAATTTGTCATAAGGCGCATTAACAAAAACAGTCAATTTGATATTATCAGCGTTTTTAGACAGCTCATAATCAAGAATCTCACCTACAGCAATACCATGAAAACTAATTGGCGTGCCTGCCCCCATTGATCCAATATTAGTTGTTTCAAGTATAAATTTTTTTCCTTGTACATTAGCTTCTAAAACTGGCGGAACCGATAAGCCTTTAAAATGTCGTTCCGACTTACCTTTTTCAGGTTTAATAGCTATATAAGCTCCTGACATAAGCGTACCTAAGCCCGAAACACCACCCAAACCGATTTGTGGCCGGACCACCCAAAGTTGAGTGTTATTAGTCAAATAGTCACCGCTTTCTTTGTTCATCTCCGCAGTAACTTCAATTGATTTTAAATCTTTATGAATGGTTATATTGGTAACTTTGCCAATTTCCACATCCAAATATTTTATTTTGGTCTTATCTATTTCCAAACCATCTGCGCTCGGAAAGGTAATGGTAATAACAGGTCCTTTTTGTGATGCTGTTTTATACACCAACCAGGCACTTACTAATAACGCACATAAAGGTAATAACCAGATTAACTGAAACTCTCGTTTTTTGTTAATAACAGCATCCGCAACTTCGTATGGAGGGTCAGAAAAATCATTCATAAATTTTGTTGGTTATCCCAAAGCAAACGTGGATCAAAGTTTTTAGCAGCAAACATCGTTAAAATTACAACAGCGGCAAATGCAATTGCTGCTGGACCTGCAATAATCTGTGCAACGCCACCTAAATTAACTAAATCGACCAAAATGGAAATAATAAATATATCCAACATGGACCATCGCCCTACGAAAGCAATAATCCGATACATAACAGTCCAAAAACGAGCGTTGATTTGCCAGCGAAAATAAACACTAAGCAACAATAAACTCAAGCCTATTAACTTAAACAAGGGAACTAATATGCTCGCCACAAGAACCAAAAGAGCAATGGGCAACATATTACTATCAATTAATTCAATAATTCCACCCATAATCGTATGTGGCTCACCAACGCCAAATTGATCAACGGTCATAATGGGGAAAACGTTAGCTGGAATATACAATAATATTCCACTTATTAAAAATGCAGCAGTACGTTGCAAACTATAAGGTGAGCGGGAATGCAGGTGACTGTCACAGCGTGGACATTGCGAAAACTTGTCAACAATCTTTACAAGGTTGCCACAATCATGGCAACGTATAAAACCCTGCTTCAAGGCGCTTTTGTTATTTTTAATTGTTATGTTCCTTATTTAATTGCCCAATGCGGCGCCAGAACAATTCATTATCCAACTTACTCGTTAACATTCCCGTTATAATCAAAAGAGCAATAAAAGCATAAAGACCCCAGCCAAATTCAACTTGAGCAAGCGCCATTAGTTTAACGCAGGCAACAATTATTCCCAGCATATAAACTTCCAGCATCACCCATTCATCTAGATGTTGCATCCAGCGCATCCAGCAAGTCAAATAACGATTTGAGCGATTGAAGTATAAGTGTCCACTAATCAATAAAGACAATAAAATATGCACCAAAGGGAAAAGAATACTAGCCAAAAATACGATAATTGCTACAGGCCACATATTCTTATTAAATAAAGCCATTACCCCAGAGAATAAAACCCCATTGGTACTCTCACCCATCACTTCTATACCCATCATGGGTAATAAATTTGCGGGGAAAAATAAAATAAGACCCGCGATAGACAAGGAAAAGGTATGTTCAATGCTTTTTTTTCTGGGGTGAGCCAATAGAAATCCACATCGCGGACAGTGAACTTTATCACCGATTATTGGCTGTGCAAGATTGATTAATAAATCACACTCAGGGCAGGCACCGTAGTTTGCACTATTCATATCATTAATAACAAACATACGACCAATTGATTTTATAGTGAGCTTCGTAAAATACAAAAACCAATATAATAAAGTAAAACTAAAAAATGTCATCTCTCATAGCTGTATTTGTGAAGGAACGCTTAAGCGAACCCTAACAAATAGATTACTTACTGCGCCACTTCCTTACCCGAAGTCCAGCCATATAATTTAGTTGCTAATAATTCAGCCCAATGGTCAATCGCATTTTCTGCATCGCCCCACTGCCACTGAAAACCAGTTGTAAACGAACCACCACCGATTCGCTTATCGACAGCTAAGGCCAATACCGTCCCAGAAACTGAATCCGTTAACTTAGCCTCAGCTTGGGCAGAGCCGACAAAAGGCATGGTTCCTGTCGCAAGATATTTCAAATTAGCTATCATATGCGCTTGAGGAACTATCATGGAAATGCTACGTAATACTGGCGTCGCTGTTTCCACATCAGTCATAGCAACGTCAAGCTTCATGATACCCTGCCCTGGCTGGTTAGCTAATTCAAATTTCTTTCCGAGCTGTTCTTTCATTTGTTGAAAAAAATAATTAACCAGCATTTGCTGATCAGATGCAGAAATCTTTGTCTTATCTCCTGCCCAAAAAGTAACAGGGTCGATCAATATTTTATTATACTGACTCCAATTTACAGCTGGATTAATGTAGCGTAAGCCTGACTGTTCCTTGCCACCTACTTCGAGTAGAGAGCAGTCTTCAGCCAAAAAAGCACAGTTAACATCAGACCGTTTCATAACTACTTTCTCAGTAGATGTACAAGCACTTAAGGCTAACAAACTCAATACCAGCAACGAGGAACCTTTGGTGAATTTAACTTGATTACGTGAGTTTTTTAATTTAGTTTTCATTGTTTGTCCTTAACGTTAATTTACGTTGGTAACTCGAAAATATCGCCTCGCTCTTCAAAGCTTTTGAGTCTTAAGCGACCTGAAATACCCTAAATTTCTCTAGAAAATATGGAAGCCCTCTTCAACTAAGGCTTTAAAACGAATGGAGGAGAGCAGCTTGAATTTTAGAATTAAAAGATAATCCAAACAATACGTATAAATACCTATTAATGCGTAGATTTATACAAAAATTATGACTGGAATTTAAACTCTATATGGTCAAAAGGTTTTTTGATCATATAGAGCCATTGATATTGATTGGGGGAATTTTATTCACATGTACCCTGAAAAAATCAACCCTTATTTAAAGAAGTGGATTATTCTTTACCGGATAAAAAAGGCACAAAAGTTACTGTTTCTAATTTTTCGATATCATAGCCATCGATGGTACGAGTTACCCGCTGTAAAACCTGATCTCCGCTCAAACCTATTGGTATTACCATTACCCCGCCAATCGCTAATTGTTCCAGTAATTGTAACGGAACTTCTGCAGGAGCTGCAGAAGCAAGAATACCATCAAACGGCGCATAATCAGGCCAACCCAAATTACCATCACCATAATAAAAACTTATATTTTTAAGCTTTAAATCCCATAAATGGCTTTTTGCTTTTCTCTGTAGTGGCAATATTCTTTCAACCGAATAAACATGATCAACCAACTGTGCCAGAATAGCTGTCTGATAACCGCAACCTGTTCCTATTTCAAGAACATTACCCAAGCGGCCAGATGCCTCCAAGAGAAGTTCCGTCATTTTCGCAACTATATAAGGCTGAGAAATAGTCTGATTATAGCCAATTGGCAATGCTGTATCTTCGTATGCTCGACTTGATAGTGCTTCATCCATAAAAATATGTCGAGGTGTATCACGCATAATTTCCAGAACTCTCTTATTCTGAACACCCTGTTCAGACAATCGCTTAATCATCCTTTCGCGTGTTCTAAGGGAAGTCATACCCATGCCTTGCAAACTTAACGTCATAAATTAGTTTCCGTTGGTAACCATGACGTTAATGCATCAATACACTCATATCTGGTTAAATCAATTTGTAACGGTGTCACCGATACATAGCCTTCGCTAATCGCATAAAAATCAGTTCCCGGACCTGCATCCTGCTCCCCACCTGGCGGACCAACCCAATAGATAATTCGCCCACGTGGATCATTACTTTTGATAACCGGTTCCGACTTATGGCGCTGCCCTAAGCGAGTTGCCTGAAAGCCTTTTAAATCTTTTAAAGCAACATCAGGTACATTAACATTGAGAATAGTATCTTTAGCCAAAGGTTTGTTAATCAGTTGTTTTAATAGCGTAACTGCCACTTGAGCAGCGGTATCAAAATAATGAGGATTATTCCCAACTAAAGAAATAGCGATAGCAGGTAACCCTAAAAACCGACCTTCTGTTGCCGCTGCAACAGTACCAGAATAAAGTACGTCATCGCCTAAATTAGAACCATGATTAATGCCGGCAAAAACCATGTCTGGCTCATTTTCTAATAAACCTGTTATCGCCAAATGCACACAATCAGTTGGCGTGCCATCAACCTTAATAAATCCGTTATCGGTTATATTGGCACGTAATGGCATTTCCAAAGTCAAAGAATTGCTTGCTGCACTGCGATTGCGATCGGGTGCAACTACTGATAGTTCAGCATGATCACGCAAAGCATCAGCCAAGGCAATAAGTCCCTCAGCTAAATATCCATCGTCATTGCTTAACAATATATGCATTATCAATTCGCCATATAGCTAAATAAACTATAAAATCAAGCATCTTAGCAATAATAACCAATAAAATCAGCTTTCGTGGCAAAAAAAACACTCACTACAGAAGATCAGGATTTATTTCGCCAAACAATCGGCAAGGTTCGTGCTGTCAATAGCGACAAGATACTATTAACCAAAGAAAACAAACCTAAACCTTACCCTAAGTCTCTGGCTATTGATGTTTATAGTCATTTGGATCACACCGCTATAACCGATATTACTAAAGTGGGACTTGAAGATACCATCAGCTTTATTGCGCCAGGCATACAACATAATGTATTAAAGAAATTAAGGCGCGGCTTTTTTGGTCTTGATGCGGAAATTGATCTGCACGGCCTAACCAGTAGTGCCGCTAAAGCCCAGTTACTGCTTTTTCTGAATGCTGGAGTCACATCAGGATTTCGTTGCGTGCATATTGTCCATGGTAAAGGCTATCGTTCTAGTGATAATCACCCCGTTCTAAAAAACAATCTCAACCTATGGCTTAGACAGCATAAAGACGTTCAAGCATTTTGCTCAGCGTCCATAAAAGATGGAGGGACAGGTGCCGTATTTGTATTATTACGCTTATCCGACAAATATAGCCCTCATGAAAAAATAGAATAATACTGAGTCATTTGTTTTAAAAGTGGATAAAACCACTTGTGCTATAAATCGATTACTCCTTAATAATCTCACGCAATAGTGACGTAGCATAACTTCCCGCCGGAAGGAAAAACGTTAATTCCAGTATATTTTCGTTAACAAAATTCCATTGAAGATCCTGTACATTCACGCGTAATGCACGCCGATCTTTCTCAACCGCATAGGCTATTAATCCCTCTGCCAGTTCCCTGTTTTTTTCAATAACAGCTTGCTCAAGACTAAGCGTATCAGCAGAAACGTCAAGCGCACCTTTACCCCATAAAGAACCTGTCGGATGAATGTCTTTTTCTCTTACTCGCCTGATAATTTCAGCGTCCGGGACTTGAGATTTAAAAAAACCATTGGACAGATCAAATTGATAAGTATCGCCGGCAATCGCCTGATCCCATATTTTCTGAGTAACACGACAAGCCAAAATCTGGTTAAACAAATATGAGCGCGCTGCTGATAAGTATAAACTTCGCTGTTCTCGCCCTACTTTATCGCCAGCAAACATACCTAAAGCTTTATTAACATTTTGACCGCCATTACCAAACCGTTGCGAACCAAAATAATTAGCCATGCCGTTTACTTTTATACTTTCCAATTGAGAAATTGTTTCTGCTTTATCACCTTGCCAGTCCCGAATAATCAACTTGAACGCATTACCCGATAAAACGCCTCGTTTCAATTTTCGGGCATGACGTACGGCATATAAGACTTTCATGCTATCTTTTTCAAACCTCATCCAATCCGGATCGGTTTTACCAGGCAGCCAAACACTAAACCATTGGGTAGTGACGGCATATCGATCTTTTAATCCTGCGTAACTTACATCACGCTGCCGAACATTAGCGAATCTGGCCAATTGCCGCGCGACATACTCGGTATTTTCGCCAGTCTTTTCTATTTGCAAAAAAACATGCTCACCAACACCTGTCGGCTCAAATGCCAACTTCTCTTTAACAATAAAATCTTCAGGAAAGCTACGAATTTTGCCTGAACCTGTGGGCTCACCATAAACATAAGGCCAGATCGGCAGCTCAATAGCTTGAATGTTTACTGGCATATTAATAACTATCCTTACCGACAGACTTTTTTATCTATATTATTTTTCTATCAAGACAACCGCTTGTACAGCAATGCCTTCTTTACGTCCCTCAAAGCCAAGCTTTTCAGTAGTCGTCGCTTTAACATTAATACAATCGATATCGATATTTAAATCAGTAGCGATGTTGGCGCACATCGCATTAATATAGGGTGCCATTTTAGGCGCTTGCGCAATAATTGTAATATCAGCATTAACCAAGATATAGCCTTTATCTTGAACGATGCCGTAAACATGTCGCAATAAAACCCGGCTATCAGCGCCTTTAAACTCAGGATCGGTATCCGGAAAATGTTTACCAATATCGCCTAGAGCAGCCGCACCTAATAACGCATCGCATAAAGCATGTAATACCACATCACCATCAGAATGAGCTTCCAAACCTTGCTCATAATCTATTTTTACCCCGCCTAAAATGACATCGCCACCCTCTTTAAAGCGATGTACATCATAACCCATGCCTACTCTAATCATTTTGATGCTCCATATAAAATTGTGCTAACGCCAAGTCTTCTGGTCGCGTAATTTTTATATTATCAGGACGACCTTCTACAATTTTGGGTTGCATGCCTTCCAATTCCAGAGCACTGGCTTCGTCAGTGATAGCAGGATTGCCTTCAGCTGCTTCAAGTGCACTTTTTAACAACCCATAACGAAACATCTGAGGCGTTAATGCTCGCCAAATATGTTTTCTATCTAAGGTATCAACAATATTATCTCCGTCAACACTCTTCAACGTGTCATGCGAAGACAATGCAAGTATTCCACCAACTTTATCAGCCTTTAATGTGTTGATGAGATGATGAATGTCAATTGCAGTAATACAGGGTCTTGCAGCATCATGCACCAGCACCCAGTCATCATCAGAAGCAACAGTGCGTATTGATTTTAAAGCCGAAAGAACAGAGTCAGCTCGCTCCTTACCACCCTCTGCCGTGATTATTTTTTCATGGCTAGATACCTCAAGTTCCGGCCAATAAGGGTCTTCTTCAGAAATAGCAACAGCGACAGCAGTAAAAACTTCTGCACTTAACAACCGCAACAAGGTGTGTTCAATAACTGTTTTTCCTGCAAGATCCAGATATTGTTTGGGTCGATCCGCATTCATCCGCTTACCAACACCGGCAGCAGGCACAACAGCCCAGAAATTTATTGAATGATTCATAAATAAGAAAAGCTTAAGACAATTAGAAAACAATTTAAAAAATACTAGGTATATCCCAAAACGACTAACGAGTACCCAATGAAAGTTGTTTCTCCAACGCATCCATCCGTTTGCGTAACTGCACCAACTCAAGCAAAATCTGATTTTCTTCTGCCTTTAGAACACCGGCATCTTTTTCAAGTTGACGCATACTATAGCCCCACCCATCCATATTTTTTCCGATCAGCGTTACTGATAGTATTGCTGTAAAAAAGGAAAATAGAACCAACCCAAATAAAATTAGCGTGGCCGACAACAAGCGGCCAAAAAATGAAATCGGCACTACATCACCAAAGCCCACATGCGTCATTGTTACCCAGGCAGACCAAATGCCATCAAAAATAGAATGCACATTAGGATCCAGTAAATAAAGACATAATCCTGAAACACCCGCCACCGTAAAAGCCAATATCAACAAACTAAACAAACTTTGCTTTTCTTTCAAATCATTCAACAGTTTTTTTAACAAATCCAGTGCTTCAGCAAGTATCATTTTAATGTTCATAAACGCCTCGTTATTTTGATTACAATGGTTATAGAATTTTTAAAGAAAGATAAGCTCAATCAGCTCAATGGCTTGACACGCTGAATAAGAACAAACCCATGCTAACCTAAAGGCGATCTTGCCCATCACAAAAGAAAAGGCGCATGGTTAAAAGTGAAAACACCCTTAACCATGCGCCTTTCGTACGCTAAACCGTCATTCAAGAACCTGAAAAAAAGTTTCTCCTTCTTTCATCATCCCTAACTCATTTCTGGCTCTCTCTTCTATAGCTTCCTTTCCTTTTCTTAAATCTTCTACTTCAGCATAAAGTGCATCATTACGTTCTTTTTTCTCTATGACCTGCTCATTCAGCTCAGCAAGTTCTTTTTCATAGGCCTTAATTTCTTTAATGCCACCATTGCCATACCATAACCGGTATTGCAAAAGCGCAATCAACAAAGTAATAGCTAAAAGAAACATTTTCATAATGTCAAAGTAACATACTCAAACATCAAGGCGCTATACTTTTCCACGCTTACACCTTTATGCCTTGTTCCTTTAAAAAATTACAGCATCTTAAATGCGCTACGGCCTGCATATCTCGCCAATCCACCTAATTCTTCTTCAATTTTCATCAAGCGATTGTATTTGGCAACACGATCAGAACGACTTAATGATCCAGTTTTGATTTGACCTGTACCCGTTGCAACTGCTAAATCGGCAATTGTAACATCTTCAGTTTCACCAGAACGATGCGACATAACCGCTGTATAAGATGCTTTATGAGCCATATCTACGGCAGCGAACGTTTCAGTCAACGTACCAATTTGATTAACTTTAATCAAAATAGAATTAGCGATATTTCTTTCAATACCTTTTTGCAAGATTTTTGGATTGGTGACAAACAAATCATCACCGACTAGCTGAATACGACTCCCCAACTTCTCAGTAATTAATTTCCAACCATCCCAGTCATTTTCGTCAAAGCCATCTTCGATACTGATAATAGGATAACGATTCACCCAATCTACAAAAAAATCAGCCATTTGTTCTGAGCTGTATGTTTTGCCTTCAGAAGCCAAATCATAGATACCATTAGCATAATATTCTGAAGCTGCAGCATCCAAGCCCAAGTAAATATCTCTACCGGGCATATAACCTGCTTGCTCAATAGCTTGTAAAATTACGCTGATAGCTTCTTCATTTGAAGATAGATTAGGCGCAAAACCACCTTCATCACCTACAGTTGTTGCCAAGCCTTTGGCTTTTAAAACTTTACTCAGACTATGAAATACTTCCGCGCCATAACGAATAGCTTCACGAAAAGTCGGCGCACCAACTGGCAAAATCATAAATTCTTGTAAATCTACGCTATTATCAGCATGTGAACCGCCATTGATAATATTCATCATCGGTACTGGCATGATAAATTCACCTGATTTATTCAAGTGACGATATAACGGTTGACCGGCTTCTTTTGCAGCTGCATGAGCAGCGGCCATAGAAACAGCCAATAATGCGTTAGCACCCAAACGGGCTTTGGTATCAGTACCATCCAATGCAATCATTTTGTTATCAATGCCAGACTGATCTTCAACGTCCATACCGATAATGGCATCACGAATTTCAGTTTTTACATTATTAATTGCGTTTAATACGCCTTTACCTAAATAACGAGTCTTATCTCCATCGCGTAATTCAATAGCTTCACGTTCTCCTGTTGACGCACCAGAAGGCACCATTGCACTCCCAACCACACCAGATGCCAATACCACATCTGCTTCTAACGTTGGATTACCGCGTGAATCTAAAACTTCTCTTGCACGAATATCTACTATTGCAACCATCTCTTATCCTATAAAGTTGTTTCTATAAGGGTTTGTGATTTCACAGCCCTGTCGATTGTTAATAAAATTTCTAATAATTCTTGCATTCTGTATAACGGCCACGCATTTGGACCGTCACTTTTAGCTTCCGCAGGCTTAGGATGGGTTTCCATAAAGAGACCGGCTATACCTACCGCAACAGCTGCCCTAGCCAAAACCGGAACAAATTCTCGCTGTCCACCCGAACACGTTCCTTGCCCACCCGGTAACTGTACAGAATGGGTTGCATCAAACACGACAGGACAATCAGTATCTCTCATAACCGCTAAAGAGCGCATATCAGAAACCAAATTGTTATAGCCAAAAGAAACACCACGCTCACAGACCATAATCTGCTGATTTCCTGTCGCTTTAGCTTTATTGGCCACATTCACCATATCCCATGGCGCAAGAAACTGACCTTTCTTGATATTAACCGGTATACCCTGAGATGCCACTTGCTGAATAAAATTGGTTTGTCTGCATAAAAAAGCGGGTGTTTGCATAACATCAACCACGCTCGCCACTTCCGCCAAAGGGGTATCTTCATGAACATCAGTTAAGACAGGCACACCGATTTGTTGCTTAACTTTTTGCAATATTTCTAAACCCTTGTCTACACCCAAACCTCTAAAACTTTCGTGTGAAGATCGGTTCGCCTTATCAAATGATGACTTGTAAATAAACGGAATATTTAAAGCAGTCGTTAATTCTTTAAGATAACCAGCCGTATCCAGCGCTAATTGTTCACTTTCAATCACACAAGGACCTGCGATTAAAAAAAATGGCTGTTCTAGACCAACTTCAAAACCACATAATTTCATGAGCTTATTACCTTTTTATATTGCGCCGCAGCTTTTACAAAGCCAGAAAACAAAGGATGACCTTGTCGGGGTGTTGATGTAAATTCAGGATGAAATTGACAAGCCAAAAACCAAGGATGTTCTGGTATTTCGACTACTTCTACCAAACGACCATCTATCGACTTCCCAGAAAACTGCATACCGGCTTTTTCCAGTCTTTCAATATACTGATTGTTAAACTCATAACGATGGCGATGTCTTTCCATAATCACATCCTTTTGATAAAGCGCAAAAGCTAGTGAACCTGACTGAAGTTGGCATTGTTGCCCACCCAACCGCATAGATCCACCCAAATCAGAGTTTTCATCACGCGTTTCCAGTTGACCACCTTCAGCCATCCATTCGGTGATCAAGCCAATCACGGGGTGAGGCGACGTTGGCAAAAATTCGGAACTATGAGCACCTTCAAGTCCCGCCACATTACGAGCAAATTCAATAACGGCAGCTTGCATTCCCAAACAAATTCCCAGATAGGGGATTTTATTTTCACGAGCATAACGTACAGTTGCAATCTTGCCTTCTACACCACGTTCGCCAAAACCGCCTGGCACTAAAATCGCATCGACACCGTTGAGTATGGCAACACCTTCATCCTCAACCAATTCAGAATCAATATAGTGAATAATAACCTTGGTACGGGTATGAATGCCTGCATGAATTAATGCTTCATTCAAAGACTTATAAGCATCAGAATGATCGACATACTTGCCGACAATAGCAATAGTCACCTCACTAACCGGATGCATTAACGCATCAACTACCTTGCTCCATTCCGATAAATCAGCTGGCGGGGCAGATAATCTTAGCTTACTAACAACAATCTCATCCAACCCCTGCTCATGCAACAATAGCGGGATTCTATAGATGGAGTCAGCATCAATAGCAGAAATAACGGCTTTTTCTTCAACATTTGTAAACAGGGCAATTTTACGACGTTCAGTTATCGGGATAGGTCGCTCTGAGCGACAAATAAGAATATCCGGCTGGATACCAATCGCCCGTAATTCTTTGACTGAGTGTTGAGTGGGCTTGGTTTTAATTTCACCTGCGGAACGAATATAAGGGACTAATGTTAGATGGATAAACAATGATCGATCAGCGCCCAATTCAAAACGCATTTGCCGAATAGCCTCTATAAAAGGCAACGACTCAATATCGCCCACTGTGCCACCCACTTCAATTAAAGCGACATCGGTACCTTCTGCACTCAGATAAACCCTGCGTTTTATTTCGTCGGTAATATGCGGAATAACCTGAACAGTTGCACCCAAATACTCACCTTTACGCTCTCTCCGTAACACGCTGTCATAAACCTGACCTGCTGTGAAATTATTCTTTTTGGCCATTGTGGCCTTAAGAAAACGTTCATAATGACCTAAATCCAGATCTGTTTCTGCACCATCTTCTGTAACAAATACTTCACCATGCTGAAAAGGGCTCATCGTACCCGGATCAAGATTAATATAAGGATCTAATTTGGTCATAGTGACCTTAAGACCACGCGCCTCAAGAATGGCAGCAAGCGACGATGCCGCAATGCCTTTGCCTAACGATGATACAACACCACCGGTAATGAAAATATATTTTGTCATTTTGAATGTATGGAATTCAGTAAAGAACTGATGATAACCTCAGTAAAACGGAGCTATTTTAATCGACTATGGGCTTGTCGTCATTGTCTTTATTCTCTCATCTATTCAAAGCCTAGCTAGAATGGCATATCCAGACCATATAAAGCCACAATATTGGTTATTATCAAGCAATTAAAACGAGCATTGCCACAATGCAAAATAGTTTCATCAGTTATTCAGTGTATAAAGTTGATTTTATTAATCCATTTCAAAATAAAAAATATTAAACTGTTCCCAATAACACGTTTTTTGTAAGAGATTTACTTATTAATTTTGCGTTATAGACACTCATTAATTTCACTATTGGATTTTACCCATGCAAACACTCATTGATTTATTTAGTCTTAAAGGCCTTATCCCTCATGGCTATTGTTTGGCATGGAGCCCCCTATTATTGTGGCTAACAATCATTTCGGATACATTGATTACGCTGAGCTATTATGTAATACCAGTACTTATGTTCTATTTTATTCGCCCGCGTAAAGACTTGCTGTATCCAAAGATAGTTGTGCTTATTGCATTATTTATTGTTGCCTGCGGTACAACTCACTTAATGTCCCTAATAACAATCTGGATACCTGTCTATGGCATGGAGACTATCAGCAAAGTTATTACTGCCGTTCTGTCAGTTATCACCACTTTTTCTATGCTATTCATTATCCCAAAAGCTTTAACTTTAA
>CAIVQX010000149.1 GCA_903908165.1 uncultured Methylococcaceae bacterium
CATCGATAATAGCAGGGAAGCCTACAACTGTTTGTCCTTTTTGGCTAAATTGATAAGTTTCTGGCAAATCATCAAATGCCCATTGAATACAGCCTGTATAACTTAATGCATCTGTCGCTATCTGATCAAAACTGTCTTCTGCTTTAACCGCGTACTTATTCTGTAATTTTTTTAAATCTCTACCGTAATCCAGTAAGTTATCCTGATCATCTATGACTCTAAAATTCATTTTCAAATGATCAGTCAAATTACCTGTAACCCAAGCATTTAATGGAATCGCTTCACCTGTTAATTTTCTTAACCTATTACCCAACCATTCTTGTAACAGCCCTTTAAAATCAGGCTCAATTTCCAAACATTGCTTAACTGTTTGCGGTACAGGAACAAAATGTTTTCTGATCTGTTTTGGCAAAGATTTGATTAAAGCAATACATTTTTCCTCCAACAAACCCGGCACCAACCAGTCAAATGCAGTTTGTGAAAGCTGGTTTAATTGATGCACATGAATAATTGCCGTAACACCATCTTCATTATGGCCGGGTTCAAAGCGGTATTGCAGTGGAATAGTTAAATTACCAATCTTCTTGTTATCAGGAAAATCCCACTCATTAACATAATCTTCTTCCTGCTCACGCGTTAAATCTTCTTTGGTTAAAAATAAAATATTGGGTTCGACGCACTCACTAGTTTTACGCCACGTATCCAAAGTAACACCGCTGACAATATCAGCAGGCAACTTATTATCATAAAACTGGTAAAGCCATTGCTCATCTTCTACCAGATCGACTCGACGACCTTTATGCTGAATGATGCCGACTTCTTCCAACAATTTTTGATTGGCGATGTAAAAAGGAGCATGACTGTGATAATCATGATCAACCAGTGCCGAACGAATAAAAATCTCTCTAGCTGCTTTTGGATCAACATGATCATATGGAATCTTGCGTCCTGCCTGAAGCGTTAAACCGTATAACAAGGTTCTTGCAGAGACCATACAGCGAGCTGATTTCTTTTCCCAATGTGGATCATAATAATTATTTTTAACCAAATGCCCTGCACATTGCTCTATCCATTCCGGTTCAATTCTTGCGACATTACGCGCATAAACTTTACTGGTCTCTACTTGTTCTGCAGCCATAATCCATTTGGGTTTTAGCTTATGTAAGCCAGAACCCGGAAAGATAAAGAATTTAAGACCACGTGCCCCAAGATATTCATACTGTTCGTGCCTAAATCCAATGTTCGATAACAAACCCGTCAACAAAGCGCGATGAATTTTTTCATAACTGGCGTCGTCAGAATTCGGGTGCATTTTTAAATCACCCTTAATGACCTGCATAATTTGAGCATGTATATCAAACCATTCACGCATTCTGATATAGGACAAGAAATTTTCGCTGCAATATTTACGCAACTTACTATTTGATAATTGTTTTTTCTGCTTCTCGAAGGTATTCCAGATAGTGAGCAAGGTTAAAAAATCTGATTCCGGATGACGAAATGCTAGATGTTTAGCATCCGCTTGTTGCATTTTATCAGCCGGTTTTTCGCGGGGATCTTGCACACTTAATACTGACACAATAATCGCCACTTCGGTTAAACAATGTTCGTGCCCAGCGGCAATTAGCATGCGTGCAAGCTTTGGATCTGTCGGAAGTTTGGCTAATTGTCTCCCTACCTCAGTTAGCTTGCCGGTTTTTTCCAATGCGTTAACTTCATGCAGGACATTTTTTCCGTCCCGAATCATCTTATCTTCTGGAGGCTCTATAAAGGGAAAGCTTTCAATATCACCGAGATTTAAGGCAATCATTTGTAAGATGACTGCCGATAAATTAGTGCGCATGATTTCCGGTTCAGTAAACTCTGGCCGAGCTAGATAATCCTCATAGGAATACAATCGAATACAAATACCTTCGGCAACACGACCACACCGCCCTGCCCTCTGATTGGCACTCGACTGTGATATGCGCTCAATAGGTAATCGCTGAATTTTACTACGATGACTATAACGGCTAATACGCGCATGACCGGTATCAATTACGCAGCGAATTCCAGGAACCGTCAAAGACGTTTCCGCAACATTGGTTGCCAATACGATCCTAATTTTTCCACCCTTTGGATTAAATACCCGCTCCTGTTCACTGACACTGAGCTTAGAATAAAGTGGCAAGATTTCATATTGTGTTGGATGATGCTTTTTTAAAGATTCGGTGGTCTCTCTAATTTCCCTTTCCCCACTAAGAAAAATCAGTATGTCACCTCGTAAATCACGATAAAGCTCGTCAACAGCATCCAAGATTGCATTTTGTAAATCGTCACTTGTTTCATCGTCCTCGTCTTTTTGTTCAATCGGCCGATAACGCATATCAACAGGATATGTTCGTCCTGAGACTTCAATAATTGGTGCATTATTAAAATGCGTGGAGAAGCGTTGGGTATCGATAGTTGCTGAGGTGATAATGACTTTTAAATCAGGACGTTTAGGCAATAACCATTTTAAATAGCCCAATAAAAAATCGATGTTTAAGCTACGCTCATGCGCCTCATCAATAATAATGGTATCGTATTGATTTAAATAAGGATCATTCTGGGATTCTGCAAGTAAAATGCCGTCCGTCATTAATTTAATCAATGACTCTGCATGAGTTTTGTCATTAAAACGAATTTTATAACCAACAGACTTACCAATAGGTTCGCCAAGTTCTTCAGCAATACGATCAGCGACAGTACGGGCCGCAATTCGTCGAGGTTGTGTATGACCAATAAAACCGGCCACACCTAACCCAATAGACAAACAAATCTTGGGCAGCTGAGTAGTTTTCCCAGAACCCGTTTCACCACAGACAATCACCACCTGATTTTCCTGGATCAGCTTGGCGATTTCATCTTTTTTACCGGTGACGGGTAAATCGGGAAAATTCAGAGAAGGAATGCTGGCGAAGCGCTGGTTTCGTGTTGCGACAGATTTCTCAATACGACTGACTAACGCGTTAAGTTGATCTACCGAGTTTTTGCCTTTCTGAAATTCACTCCGTAATCGATCCAACTGCCGATTTAAAAAATGTCTGTCTTGATTGAGACAAAGCGGAAGTTGTTTAGTTAATTGTTTAACAAGATCAGGATAGGACATCAAAACAGTCGGATAAAATAGAGCTATTATACGTCAAATGGATGGTATAAGTAGAACAGAGCAAACCCCATTACAGCAGAGGCTTCAATTAATAGGCTCCCTATATCGCGCAGTGAGAGTAACGTGATCTAACAAGCCAATTGTCATTTCCACAGCACCAAATACTTGTAACCATTACTTAGCAAACATTGATTAGTCGTAATGATTGGCGACGATATCTCATCTAACTGGGTCATGAGATAAACCAAAAATTAATTTAGATCTTTTCTAATAACATCTTCAATCAGATAATTAACCGCTTGTTGTGAATATCTCTCCATTACAGCTCGTTTAGCTCGGATACCGATATTTTTACGCTTCACAGGGTCACGTAATAATTCAAGGCAAATTGCGACAGTGTCTTCTATCGTATCACGCCGAAATAGACCATCATTTTCACCAATATCTATGCCATATGCTCCAATTGTTGTTGAAACCATTGGCCTTCCATAGGAAAGTGCTTCAATTATTTTTATCCTAGTTCCAAGACCCTCCATAATGGGACATATTTCGATTGCCGCCGCTTCAATATAAGGGCTTGGGTCGACTACAGTGCCGATAAAATCAACTCTAGGAGCACTGGACCAAGCATAACGAGCATTCGGATCTGTTCGACCTATAACTTGAAATTTGACAGAAGGGTCTTGATCAAGAATATGTGGGAGTATTGATGTTATAAAATACTCAATGCCTAATCTATTGGGTTTATATGTGAGAGTCCCAACAAAAAGAATAGTCTTCGAATTGTTATCATCTACTTCACTAGATATCTGCCCTTTATCCGGAAAAACATTGGGAATAACACGAACATTAGATTCAGCAAGTATTTTAGTGTCCTCATTGCTGCAAACAAGGGCAACAGCAACATTTTTAACTGCATCAGTCTCAGCTTTTTTTAAATTTCGAAAGATAAGTTTTCGTGTCAATATTTTGAAAAACGAAGGCGATCCTTTTGCGTCTATATTAACGCCTGCATGCTTAATAACATCGACATCAAGAATAATTTTTCTTTGAATGGTTGATTTAAACCACCACAACGCTTCCACTTGAATAAAGAATATAACGTCATAATTATCAAGATTAATCGACTGTATTTTTCTGCTGCTTGCTGTATCAAAAGTGAAAAGTTTATTAAAACTTGGTACATAATAGGGAAGCCATTCGTTTTGGCTCATACCAAATAGTTTTGTTAATAGACCCCAGCCCAAACTGGGTAAAAATCGGGGACGTGGTAAAACATCTATTGTTTTCCTTTTCTCGGCAAATGGCGTAGATAAAATAGAGTTAGAGTCAGAGAAAAATAAAAAATCTACACTTCCTAATCGCTCTAAAGCTTCTATCAAAGAGAGGCTTCTTAAGACGGTACCTACATTAGGTGGCCATGGGATAATTGTGCTGATAAACATTATACGCATTTAACAAGTTACCATTTTTTTTATGTTCAGTATTTACTGTTATCCAACCGGATTCAATGATTCATAGTTGACCATCTCTATTGAAATAGATAAATGTCTCTTAGCTCAAAATCCGTTTTCTTGAATCTTTAGATGAATTAAAAATAGGACAGCATGCCCTTTTATATTTAGCATTACAGAAATCTCCGACCGGATTGTGGCAATATTTTTTATTACACTCAGCACACCATCAAAAAATATCAATTCATTCCCTAGTTCTGGAGCTAGGTTCAACAAGCCAATCTTATGCTTAATGATTTTCTAACATTAGAGTTACCTCTATTATAGACTTTGATAAAAATATAACACTTGGGAATGAATCGTAATCCCCCAACTTTGATAACATAGCAATCTGGAACTTACAAGACAAGATTCTTGCTCGGGTGATCGGAAGTCAGCATAAATAGACTATCTCTACTACCCTCTCCTAACATCAAACTCAATCTTCCAGCGACTGCTATCTTTTTGGGAAACTGCTTGAAGCTCGAGTGTGCCGACTTCGGTTACTGCTGCACACAAATGTACAGGTACGATTTCACCAGATCTACGACCTTCCTCTGGCAAGGTAATATCAAGTTCATCTAGCTCTGCAAGCTCTTCATCCGTCCAGTAATCCAAACGAGTACCTACCTTATCCTCCCGACGGATTGTAGATGCAAAGAAACGAAAACGTACCGGCTCGCCAACAACTAAACCGAACTCATTGTTCGGCAATTCTTCTGATGTTCCTTCTTCCATACCTAATGGTGCAATACACAAAGCAACAATATCTGGAGCCAGACCTGGCACAGCAGGCATTGCACTTTCAATTCCTACATAGTAGGCAGCTGCGGTACCACCTTTAATACGAACGCCTTTACCTTTTCGCACTAAACCATAATAAGCAGCGCCTCTTGCAACTGCTAAATCGAGATCAGCACCCGCTAACAAACGTGCTTCAGGTGCTTGTTCAGCAATTAACCATGAATTTAACACTTCCATTAGGCGATCAGCCAATTGCTTGGCTTTTAACACACCACCGTTAAAGAGCACAGCACTTGGGTGTAAAAAGGTGGCATGTTCAGGAAGATTAACATCTTTCAGTTCGTCAGTGGCATTTTGCTGTTTAGCCAAAAAAGCTGCTAAATGCCTTGAAATTGCAGCATCCTGCGCATAGGGTAAACCACTAGCACGCAAACCTACACGAGTCTGATTTGCTGGTCTATCAGTGATAGCTACTTTAGGAAAAAAGCCCTCAACCAACACATTAGTAACTTCCTCTCTCGTTAATTCAGTACGAAGATTACCAGACATTAAAGACGAGCCCCGGCTAGCAACTACAACAGGGATAGTATCAACTGTAACATTGTTGAATATTTTTTCTTTAGCATCCCGACAACTGTGTGTTAACGCCTGTAACTGCCAAGGTTCTATCCGTTTGCCTTCTTTCTCTAGCTTAGCTTTAACAGTGTAAGCTAATGCAAGGTCCATATTATCGCCGCCCAGTAAAATATGATCACCAACTGCGACTCTGATGAGCTCAAGATTACCTTCCTTTTCTGTTACCGCAATCAAGGATAAATCAGTTGTTCCACCGCCAACATCAATTACTAAAATAATGTCACCGCAAGTGACTTGCGAACGCCAGTTACTCTGATTTTTTTCAATCCAACTGTACAAAGCTGCTTGAGGCTCTTCCAATAAAATTGCCTGTTCCAATCCAACCACACGAGCCGCTTCTACTGTCAGTTCACGCGCTGCTGGATCAAATGAAGCCGGTACAGTAATAACCAAATCCTGTTTATCTAATGGTGAACTGGGATGTAAAGTTTGCCATGCATCGCGAATATGTTGAAGATAAGCTGTAGTCGCTTGAAAAGGAGAAATACGCTCAACTTCTTCAGGGGCATTTACAGGTAATATCGGAGACTTACAATCTACTCCCGCATGACATAACCAACTTTTAGCACTAGACACCAATCGAATTGGGGTTTTACTGCCCAAATTGCGAGCAATTTCACCTACCAAATAATCTGGTTTTAGGGTCCAAGGCAATGAGGTTGACCCAACAGCCAGTTCAGCTTCATGTGCCTGATACAAAAAAGAGGGTAACTGAAAGCTATCTTCAACTGTCCCAGGCAATATCAACTGGGGAATTGCCATTACTTGCTGCGGAACTTCAGTATCAGCAATTTCTGCGTATGAGACAACACAATGTGTCGTACCCAAGTCTATGCCCACTGAAAATCTTTTAGAGACTATTTGTGATGGGTCTTGACTCAATTCTTGTTGATTTGATTCAAAAAATGTTCCAGGATCACCTAATATCTGAGGTCCGTTATGGCTATCCTGCTCGTTAGTTGCACTCAAGTTAGCCGGATTAATTTCTGATGTTGATTCATTTTGTATAAACCCTTGACCGTCGCCTATCCTTTGGCTTTTGTCAAACAAACTCATAATTCAACCTCAGCAGCAGCAATAATTTTAGCATTATGGCCTTGCGTTAGTTTAGCTAATCTGATGTCTGTGACCTGCCAACCTTTATGTAACAATGTGCCTTTGAAAGGCGCTGAACCTACAATGTTACCGGTTAACCTAACTGCTGAAGCATCAAAGCCTTGTGGCAATGTAATTTCTGAGCCTTCCTGCTCATTACGAATAACCGCTAAACTAAAGTGTTCATTAATAGCTTTATTACACCCTTCATGAACTACTCGAGCTGCGACACCAACATCTGCATCACTGTAACTAGATATATCCTCTTTGATAAAATCGACAAAACGTGCATCTTTTTGTAGCAAAGCCAATAATTGCAGAGCTGCATCAGGTGTAAATTCTTTTAAAACAACGGGTTCCGGTGCAGGGGCATAAACAAGCTTTTCAACTTCGACAACTTTTTCCACAATTTTTACAACTGGCTCAGGAGCCTTTATATCTTGAAGATTGCTGTGAGCAACCGGTCTATTTTTACAACGTACTAGACTTACAACAATAGCCAGTAACAAAGCAATAAGAATCAGCGATAATAAAACAACTGTACTCGCCAGATAAACATGCCATAAATCAAAAGTGGTTGGTTTCAGTGATACATCAATTGCATAAGTGGTATTCATAAAGAAAGCCTTTGTTAATTATTATTTTTAATTACCCGCTTTACGCGATGCCTGAGAAAACATCATGCCTTGCAATGCTTCACGAGTAGTTTGCATACGCATTTGCTTTAAATGTCGATCAGCAATCACCTCAGGTACTTTTGCATCAGTATAGATTTCACGCATTTTTGCTAAACTAGACTCACACTGTTTCATAATAGCATCGGTTGCTTTACGAGCATCTTCTGTTTGATTGGCTGACTTTTGCATTTCATTGTCCACACATTTTTTATACTCATACTTTGCGGCTTGAATTTTCTCAATCGTCTCATCTGAAATTGTTGTATTGTGCCATTCATTTTTGGCATCATTGGAAAAAACTGTTTCGGACGAGCATAGAAGGAGTAACAAAAGAAATTTTTTCATGATGTTCCTAAAATAATTGGTGAGGTTTAATTGTTAAATTAACAGTACGCTTGCTTATATTTGACTGTTAATCCATTGTAAGTAATTGAAAAAATTAAACACCGGCAGCCCATAAATTCCACTAGTAAATTGACTGACTGACGGTGTCAAAAATTAAGTCTAATAGTGCCACACAGAACTAATATCAAATAATTAACGGCTATTTTGTAAAGCAGCTATGCGTTCTTCCAAAGGAGGATGACTCATAAATAGTCGACTAACACCACCCCCATTGATACCAAAGGCAGCTAATTGTCCTGGTAAATCTTCTGCCTTCTGACCACGTTGCAGAGCCTGCAATGCATCTATCATTTTTTTCTTCCCGGCAAGTTTTGCACCACCCGCATCTGCCTTAAACTCCCTGTAACGGGAAAACCACATAACCAACATTGAGGCCAAGAATCCTAAAGCAATTTGGGCAATCATTTGCGTAACATAGTAGGCAGGGCCATAACCACGCTCTGTTTTAAAAACCACACGGTCTACAAAGTGCCCAATGATGGTTGCGAAAAAGAACACAAAAGTATTCACCACCCCTTGGATTAAAGCCATAGTAACCATATCACCATTAGCAACATGCGTCATTTCATGACCTACTACGGCTTCCACTTCATCAGTATTCATATTTTGTAGTAATCCGGTACTGACAGCGACCAATGCACTGTTTTTATTCATGCCGGTAGCAAAAGCATTAGCTTCCATAGCTTGAAAAATACCCACTTCAGGCATATCGATTCCTTCCAAACGCGCTTGCTTGGCTACAATATCCAACAACCATTGTTCAGTTTGATTATTTGGTTTATCAATAACATATACGCCCATTGCACGTTTGGCAGACCATTTGGACATGGCTAAAGAAATAACTGACCCTGTCATACCAATAATGGCTGACATAACTAACAAAGCATTTAAATTAAGGTTTATACCCTGAGCATCCAAAGTAGTACTTAACCCTAAGATATTAAAAATAATACTAACTACAATCATTATGGCAATGTTGGTAGCTAAAAAAAGAAAAATTCGTAACATGATAGATAGCCTCAGTTAATCTAATATAAAATTTGTATGCGTCACTGAAATAGTAAATCAATCCCTTGTACAGAATGATAATATAACTCAAAACATATTGGACATGGGGATTAAAAGGCAGTTTTACAATAGGGTTACCCGCTTAAAATATCAAAAATTTTTGAAATTTTAAGTCTTGATATTCACAATTAAGGACCGTATTTAAATTCCACAACAAGGAAAATAATGAACAAAGAATTTAAAATTATTAATAAGGAAATTTTGTATTCGGGTTTTTTTCGTATGGAAAAATACTGTTTGCAACATACCTTGTATGGTGGTGGTTGGAGCGCTGAAATTAATCGCGAACTATTTGTAAGAGGCAGTTGCGTAGCCGTATTATTATATGATCCCGAGCGAGACAAAGTAGTCCTCATCGAACAATTTAGGGCCGGTGCCATCTTAAATCCAGACAGGGCTTGGTTAGTAGAAATTGTTGCAGGTGCCATTGAAGAAAATGAAACTGCCAAAGAAGTTGCTTACCGAGAATCAATTGAAGAAGCTGGTTGCGACATTCAAGAATTAATTGTTATTAATGAATTTTATACTACACCAGGAGGTGCTTCCGAACGCATTACCTTATTTTGTGGAAAAATTGACAGTAGTAAAGTTGGAGGTATTCATGGACTTGATCACGAAGATGAGGATATATGGGTACGCACCGTTGATTTTGATGAAGCTTATCGAATGGTTGAGAATAATGAAATAGAATCTGCCATACCGATCATCGCCATTCAATGGCTAGCATTAAATAAAGAAAAAATTCTTCAAAAATGGCTATTATGAGTTTCGCTTCAATCAACTTATGAACATCTTAGTGCAAAATAATTTGTTTAGATTTCTTTTACCGATATTCATTTTGCTCTTTTCAGGTTGCGCCAGCGTGCCTGAAACTAAAGCCCCCTCAGAAAGCC
>CAIVQX010000150.1 GCA_903908165.1 uncultured Methylococcaceae bacterium
AGAACATAGTGAGCGCGGTTTCTTTAAAGATTTGGTTGCATTTATGGTTTCAGGCCCAGTGATTATGCAAGTCTTGGAAGGTGAAAATGCAGTCCTTAAACATCGTGAAATAATGGGTGCTACTAATCCAAAGGAAGCAGCCGCTGGAACTATTCGCGCTGATTTTGCAGCTAGTATTGATGAAAATGCAGTACATGGATCAGATGCCCTAGAAACTGCTAAAAGAGAAATATCTTTCTTTTTTTCGGACAGTGAAATCTGTGCAAGAACCCGTTAAATCTAAAAAATTTAATTTACTCGATTATGACAGAAAAGGTCTTGCGGCCTTTTTTGTTAATTTAGGGGAAAAACCTTTCCGAGCAACTCAGCTACTTAAATGGATTTATCAGGAAGGTATAGAAGATTTTGATTTGATGACTAATTTAAGTAAGTCACTGCGAACTTATTTAAATGAAAACTGCTACTTTGCCACTCCTAAGATTGTTGTAGAGCAAATTGCTAGCGATGGTACTTGTAAATGGGCACTGGAAACTGCTTGTGGTAATCAGATTGAAACAGTTTTTATTCCAGAAGAAGGGCGCGGCACTTTATGTGTATCATCACAAATCGGTTGTGCATTGGCCTGTACATTCTGTTCAACTGCTCAGCAGGGTTTTAATCGAAACTTAACGACGGCAGAGATTATTGGTCAGGTTATTGTTGCTCAACGGCGGTTAGGGGTTTCAAAAAAGATTACCAATGTTGTCATGATGGGTATGGGAGAACCCTTACTTAATTTTGATAATGTTGTCGCCGCTATGAACTTAATGATGGATGATTTTGCGTTTGGTCTTTCCAAACGTAGAGTGACTATTAGCACATCCGGTGTAGTACCGGCTATGTATCGGTTAACAGAAGTTTGTGATGTCAGTCTTGCAGTATCATTGCATGCTGTAACTGATGAATTAAGGAACGAATTGGTTCCCATTAATAAAAAATATCCATTGAAGGAATTAATGGAAGCGTGCAGGGATAACGCCAAAATAGCACCACGCCGGACTGTTACTTTTGAATATGTCATGCTTGATGGAATTAATGACACAATGGATGACGCCCGTGGGCTTATTAAATTATTAAAAACTGTTCCGGCAAAACTTAACTTAATCCCTTTTAATCCTTTTCCTAATAATGCTTACAGATGTTCAAGTAGAGAAGTTATCACTCGCTTTAAAACAGTTTTAAATGATGCGGGAATAGTTACAACAGTCAGAAAAACTCGTGGTGAGGATATTGATGCTGCCTGCGGTCAATTAGTAGGACAAGTTGAGGATAAAAGTAGAAGACATCTTAAAATCAAGGTAATGGGTTCAGAGCGTGCAGCCTGATTTATCAGTATTATTTAGTTATGTTGCTCGTATACTCTTTTTAGCTATTTTATTAATATCATGTGCTTCAGTAACTAAAGAGGATAAAAATGAGCATTCAGCAAGTATCTATTTACAACTGGGTGTTCGGTACATGGATCTTGGAAAGCTGGAAATAGCAAAAGAGAATTTACAACTTGCTCAAGAAAAAGACCCCGGTAATACCCAAGTACATAATGCATTTGCTTTTTTATATGAAAAGTTAAATGATTATAGTCAAGCTAAAGAGCAATATGACGCAGCCTTAGAGTTGTCTCCGCATGATTGGAGTGTGCAAAATAATTTTGGTCGGTTTCTCTGTGATCATGGCGAATATAAGCAGGGTATGGCGCTCTTAATAGCAGCCAGTTCAACACAATTAAATGACAGGCAGTGGTTGGCGTTAACAAATGCTGGGAGATGTCAGCTTGCAATGGGACAAAAGCAAAGCGCCGGAACCTACTTTAAGCAGGCACTAATAATTAATAATGCTTATGCACCGGCATTGTTGGAAATGCAAAAATTGAGCTATCAGAACGGTGATTATTTAGCGGCAAAAGATTATTTGCAAAGATATTTAAATGGTGCAGCTCAAACATCAGGTACCTTGTGGTTTGGCATGCTGACCGAACGGGCTTTAGGTAACAAAGATTTGGCAAAAGAATATCAAAAATTATTAGTGGAAAAATTTCCATTATCAGAAGAAGCAAAACATAGTTTAGGTGAATAGTATTTTGCTCGGCATAATCTATTAAATATGACAAATAATATACAAGCAATACGAGGAATGCACGATGTGCTTCCAGATCAAACTCCACTCTGGCAATATGCCGAACAAAAGCTGAGAGAAGTGCTTACCGTTTATGGCTATAGTGAAATTCGCTTGCCTATTGTAGAAAAAACAGAGCTTTTTAAACGTTCTATTGGTGAGGTCACTGATATAGTTGAAAAAGAAATGTATACCTTTGACGACCGGAATGGAGATTCCTTAACCTTACGTCCAGAAGGTACGGCGGGTTGTCTTAGAGCTTGTTTGGAGCATGGATTGTTACATAATCAGGTACATCGGTTATGGTATTACGGACCTATGTATCGTCATGAACGCCCACAAAAAGGACGTTATCGTCAGTTTATTCAGTTGGGGGTTGAGACTTATGGTATGTCTGGCCCAGATATTGATGCTGAATTGATATTAATAATGGATCGTTTGTGGAAGAAACTAGGTATTCGTAATAAGGTTCGTCTACAAATTAATTCGTTGGGGACCATTTCAGAAAGGCAGGTTTATAGAGAAGTTTTAGTTAATTATTTTAAAGCGCATTTGGAGGAGTTAGACGAAGATAGTTTGCGTCGACTGGAAACTAATCCCCTCCGGATTTTGGACACTAAAAATCCTGCTATGCAACAACTGGTTGAAAATGCACCTGAGTTAATGGGTTATTTGGGTGAAGAAAGTTTGGCTCATTTTAATGGATTAATTCAAATATTAGATAAACTTGGGATAAGTTATGACATCACAAGTCGATTAGTACGTGGATTGGATTATTACAGTAAAACGGTTTTTGAATGGGTGACTGAAGAATTGGGCTCTCAAGGAACGGTCTGTGCAGGTGGACGATATGATGGATTGATAGAACAATTAGGTGGAAAACCCAATTTTGCAGTCGGTTTCGCCATGGGTATGGAACGTTTATTGGCTTTGGTGGAGCTTTCCGGTCATGCGTCACCCACAAGATCAATCGATGTTTATATGATTCGTGTTGGAGAAGCCGCTGAACTGGAAGGTTTACGTCTTGCTGAAATTATAAGAAATGAAGTGCCAGGACTAAAATTACAGGTCAACTGTGGCGGTGGTAGCTTTAAAAGCCAGTTTAAAAAAGCAGATAAAGTAGGTGCTGAATATGCCATTATTTTGGGTGACGATGAAGTCAGTAGAGAAGTGCTTGCTATTAAATCGTTGCGTAGTGATGAAGGTCAGAAAACAGTCACTCAAGAGCAAGCAATAACTTTTTTACAAGATTTTTTAGGGGGGATGTATTTAAATACATCAAATTAATAAAAAGTTAACTGTTATTTTTAAAAATTTTAATAAGAGAAGGCACGTGGAAATTTACGATACAGAAGAAGAACAACTTGAAGCGTTAAAAAGATGGTGGAAAGAAAATGGACAATCAACCATTGTTGGTTTGGTGGTTGGTATAGCAATTATTCTAGGTTGGAATTATTGGCAAGATCATAAGAAGACGCAAGCTGGTCAAGCATCAGCTTTGTACAGTCAGTTAATTCAAAGCATGGCAACAGCTAAAAAAGACAGCGCAGAGAAAATAGCTGAGCAAATAAAAGAACAATATCCTAAGACAGAATATGCTGCTTATAGCGGACTTTTAAATGCAAAATTAAAAGTTCAGCAAGGTGATATGGATAAAGCAAAAGCGGTATTAATAGATATAGCTAAGGGCTCGAACAAAGAATTGAGTAATGTAGCCAAAATCAGATTGGTTCGATTGATGCTTGCCAGTGGTGAATATGAAAAAGGATTAGAATTAATTAACGAAATTGATCCAGCTACATCATCAAGTTTCTCAGGAAATTATGATGAATTGGTAGGCGATCTTTATGTGGCTCTAGATCGTTTAGATCAAGCTAGAAGTTCGTATCAAAAAGCATTAGAAAACGGCTATAAATCTCCATTACTTCAAATTAAAATTGATGATTTAACTGCGCCGGCAAAAGTAGCTAATGAACACATTGAAATTCCAAAATAATGCGTAGGATTACCCTTTTTTGCTTTTTGTTAAATTTGGCGGGTTGTTCCGCAATGGATTCGATGAATGATGCAGTATCGGGTATTCAAAGTTATTTTCTTGGTGGTGAGGATAATTCCGAACCGCCAGCTGTTTTAGTGGAATTTACGCCTGAGATTAAGATTGAAAAGCTTTGGGATGAGACGGTTGGAGTTGGCTCTGATGAGCAATCCTTAAAGCTCATTCCTGCAATTGGCTTTGGAAAAATAGTGGCTGCCGATAGGAACGGTTTGGTAGAAGCTAGGGATTTGAGTACGGGTCGATTGATTTGGAAGGCAGAAATAGGCGTACATTTTTCTGCAGGTCCGGGCTTCGGAGTTAGTACTGTTATTTTAGGTACTAGTGATGCAGAAGTGGTCGCTCTTAATCCTGAAAATGGTGAGTTTTTATGGAAATCATTGGTATCCAGTGAGGTGCTTTCTGTTCCAGTTATCGCTAAAGGTATAGTTGTTGTTCGTACCACTGATGGTGAAATTGTTGCACTTAATGAAAAGAATGGTGGAAAGTTGTGGAGTTATGAACATAATGCTCCTGCACTAAGCGTTCGGGGGATTGGTGCACCAATTATCGTTGAGGACAATGTTATTGAAGGTTACGATAACGGAAAGTTAATGGCTTTACGCTTGACGAATGGTAAATATGTGTGGGAAACCAGTGTTGCTATTCCCAAGGGACGATCTGAAGTAGAAAGGTTGGTAGATCTTGATGTTGATCCAATTGAAGTGGGTGGCGTGATTTATATAGCTAGTTATCATGGAGGTGGTGCAGCTATATCGGAATTGGATGGTGATGTGTTGTGGCGAAATGAGACAATTTCTTCCAATACAGGTATGAGCAATGATTTTAGATATTTATATTTATCCGATTCCACCGACAATGTTTGGCAGTTAGAGCAGAGAACGGGTGCCTCTTTATGGAAACAAAAAGAATTACATCAAAGAAAATTAACGGCTCCTGCTGTTTATGATAACTATGTCGTAGTGGGTGATTTTGAAGGTTATGTACATTGGTTATCTGCCGATGACGGCAGGCAACTTGGTCGTATTAAAGTTGCTGATAGTGCAATAGACGCCAAGCCAATTGTCATTGATAGTACTGTTTATGTCTATGCAAAAGACGGCACACTTGCCGCATTAAAAACTCGAGCACCTTAATTATGTTACCTGTTATAGCCCTAGTAGGGCGTCCTAATGTCGGTAAGTCGACTTTGTTTAATTATTTAACTCGAAGCCGGGATGCTTTGGTCGCAGACTTTCCTGGTTTAACCAGAGATCGACAATACGGTCGAGTAAAACATGGAGATAGGCCTTGCTTGGTTGTTGATACCGGTGGTATAGCAGATGATGCTGAAGGCATAGAGAGTTTTGCCAGAAAGCAAGTGCAAGTTGCTCTAGAAGAAGCCGATCTTGTGTTGTTTTTAGTTGATGCGCGCGAAGGATTGAGTGCATCTGATAAAGTCATTGCCGATAGCTTAAGGAAATTAAATAAACCAATATTATTGGTAACTAATAAGGTTGATGGTATTGATGCAACTCTAGCTGCGTCAGATTTTTATTCCTTATCTCTTGGTGAACCTGTACAAATTGCTGCTTCACATGGACGAGGAATACCGGAATTATTGGATAGAGTTAAACAGTTATTACCTATCGAGTCGCAAACTGTTGTTGAGGATGCCGGAAAAGGTGGCATTGCTATTGCAGTTGTCGGCAGGCCAAATGTAGGTAAATCGACGTTGGTCAATCGATTATTAGGAGAAGAAAGGGTAATTGTATTCGATGAGCCTGGAACTACTCGAGATAGTATTTATATTCCATTTGAACGTAATGGAAAGAAGTTTACGCTAATTGATACTGCTGGTATGCGCCGAAGGTCAAGAGTGTCTGAAACTATCGAAAAATTCAGTGTTATTAAGTCGTTGCAAGCAATCGAGCAAGCAAATGTGATTATTTATTTGATTGATGCGCGAGAAGGGATTGCTGATCAGGATGCACATCTACTCGGTTTGGTATTGGAAGCTGGAAGGGCTTTAATTATTGGGCTCAATAAATGGGATGGCCTGAACATAGAACAAAAAGAAACCATTAAAAGGCAGCTTGATTTGAAGTTACCTTTCCTCGATTTTGCTGAAAAACATCCTATTTCAGCATTACATGGCAGTGGTGTTGGTAAATTGTTTGATGTTGTTCATAAATTGTATGATTCTGCGATGATTGATATGTCAACACCTGTGCTGACAAGAATCCTTAAAGAAGCCACGGGGGCGCATCAACCACCAATAATAAATACGCGACGTATTAAATTAAAATATGCGCATCAGGGTGGGCGAAATCCACCAATAATAGTTATTCATGGTGTTCAAACGGATGCTTTGCCGCTTTCATATAAACGCTATTTAATGAATTATTTCCGTGATAAGTTGAAGATATCAGGTACTCCAATACGTATGGAATTTAAGTCGCCAGTTAATCCTTTTCATGGACAAAAAAAGAAAATTACTGAATGGCAGGTTAAGAAGAGAGAGCGTTTGCAGAAGCGAGCAAAAAGTAAGAAATAAAAAATGGGAGACAGACGTTTTTTCTTTTTTTGGATATAGTTAAACGAAACTGAGGGCTTTATGGCAACGATTACATTTCAAGGAAAACCACTTCATACATCTGGCGAATTACCAAAAATCGGTAGCAAAGCGCTCGATTTTTCGTTGGTAAATAGTAAGTTGGAAGATGTATCTTTAGCAGCATTTGCAGGAAAAAAGAAAGTACTGAATATTGTACCTAGCCTGGATACCCCAACCTGTGCAGCCTCGACGCGTGCATTTAACGAAAAAGCAGGGCATTTGTACAACACGGTTGTATTAGTAATTTCAGCTGATTTGCCTTTTGCCCAATGTCGATTTTGTGAAGTAGAAGGATTAAAACAGGTTATTCCTTTATCAACGTTCCGGTCTGATTTTGCGAGTGACTATGGTGTTAAATTGGTTAATACATTTCTTGCAGGTTTAACTGCACGTGCTGTTGTTATTCTTGATGAGCATGATCATGTTATTTATACTGAACTTGTGAGTGAATTGGCTAACGAACCTAATTACGAAAGTGCCTATGCAGCTCTTCAAATATAGAAGTAATATCTACTCTTGATGGGGGTAGACGGTGGGTTTTTTATCAAATTATTA
>CAIVQX010000151.1 GCA_903908165.1 uncultured Methylococcaceae bacterium
ATAGACTGACTCCCGATGAAGCCTATTATGGTTTGTTGTCACCATTAAAAAAAGCAGCTTAATACAATGACAGATATTCACTTATAAATTGATAATCTCTGTTTAAACAATTGGGGCCAGCTCTGTAGAAGCCATTTTTGAAGCCACTCAACAATGTCAATTAATTATGGATAAAGAATATCCTCATAACAAATTAACTTATACCTACAGTTTGGATGTTTAGCGAATATTCAAGTTTTTGAAAGGTCAACTAGCTACCTGGCTGGGTAAAATTACTGTCATTTTTTAAAGGTTTATCGTAACCATTTTATTGATACCCATTTACGTACTTCCTCTAATAACAACATTCCCGCTGCAAAAGGTAGCATAAATAACCAAACGTTTGCTTCTATAGCTGCTGTACCAAAAATTATTTGTCCCCAAGGCGTGTAAATAATGCTTAGTATCAAAGTAATTTCAAGTGCTACCCCCCATAGAATCAACTGATTGGAAAAAATAGTAGAATCAAATAAAGATCGCTCTGGCGTTTTACAGAGAAATACATTGACGATCTGCATTATGATGATACTTGCCAAGCAGGCTGTGGTTGCTTGCTGATAAAGTTTATTTTCAGTTCCGAGCGCCTCTCCCCAAGACCAGCCTCCACCATGGAGCACAAAGAAATAAGTAGTCATCGCGGCTAAAGCTTCAAGCAAGCCCAAAAAAAGGTAAGATCGAAGTAGCAAAGGCCAGTTGAGTAATCGCTCATTTCTCCTCTTGGGCGGTCTGGCCATAATGCCTTGAGCCGGTGGATTGGCTCCTAAGCCCAGCGCGGGCAACATGTCTGTACCTAAATCAACAGCCAGAATTTGTATGATGGTTAAGGGAAGCGGAATATTAAATAGTGCGAAAAATAAATATGGTACTAGTTCTGGGATAGCAGAGGTGAGAATATAAGAGAGAAATTTACGAATGTTGTCATAGACGGCTCTTCCTTCTTCTATGGCAGCTACAATACTCGCAAAATTGTCATCAAGAAGGATCATATCAGCAGACTCCTTAGCCACATCGGTGCCGATAATCCCCATGGCAATACCAATGTCAGCCATTTTTAAAGCAGGTGCATCATTTACACCATCACCGGTAACTGCTACGACATGGTTCATCTTCTTTAATGCACTAACGATGCGCATTTTCTGGTCTGCACCTACACGAGCAAAAATGATATCAGGCGCATCAAGCGCTAATCGTAATTGTGTTTCAGAGAGTTTGCGTAATTGCTCCCCCGTGATAATAACGGGTGTATCTGATTGAATTTGACCTATTTGGCGACCTATCGCTAGCGCTGTGTGTGGATGATCTCCAGTTACCATAATGACTTTGATACCTGCATCATGACATTTTTGGATAGCATCCGGAACCTCTGGGCGAGGAGGATCCTCTAAACCAACCAGTCCAGACAAAATCAAATTACGTTCTTCAGAACTAATATCGTGGCCTTCTTTGAGTTCCCGCCAAGCAAAAGCTAAAATCCGTAGACCTTCCGCAGCCATTGTTTCCAGAGCATTAATGTATGCCTGCTGAATGTCTAAAGTTAAGGGAACTATCTCTTCTCCTAATTGCACATGTGTACATAACGGAAGTAACATTTCTAGTGCACCTTTGCAATATAGTACCGTTCCGTCAGGTGTTTGATGAACAGTAGACAGACGCTTACGATCCGTATCGAATGGTACTTCATTAATCTTGGGGTAAGATATACTCTCACCAAGACAGGTTTTTGCCAAGCGCACCAATGCAATTTCCATTGGGTCTCCTAAAAACTCAGGTTTACCAGCTATGATTGTTTCTTTTAAGTTATGACATAACAAGGCATCCTCGAAAAAACGGCGGTAGACTTTGGCAAATTTAGGTTGTCGCTTTATATCCATGCGTTTAATTAATTGACCATTAAGATAGAGATTATTCACCTCCATTTTATTCTGCGTGAGTGTGCCAGTTTTGTCTGTACAAATCACAGTTGCTGACCCTAGTGCTTCAACTGATGGTAAATGCCGAATCAATGCATTGCGCTTTGCCATACGCTGTGTCGACATGGCTAGTGCTAATGTAAGAGTTGGTAGTAATCCTTCAGGAACCAGAGCAACTATGATACCAATAGCGAAAATAAAGTTTTCCCAAAATGACAGTCCTATCGCTTGTCCAATAAAAAAGAAAACGACACCTAATGAAAAAGCTATGCCAACTACGATACGACTAAGTCTTGTGATTTCCAATTGTAGTGGCGAAGTACCTGAATTTGCTGTTTGTGTTAAATGGGCAATTTTTCCAAATTCGGTATGCATACCTGTCGCAAAAACAACCGCTCGACCCTCTCCAGAAACAACTGAAGTTCCAGCTAATAATGTATTTCGACCGTGCAAAAGATCTTCTTCAGATGAAGGCGCAGCATCCCGAGCCTTAGGCATCGACTCACCTGTAACGGTTGCATTATTAACTCGTAAACAAAAAGCCTCGATAATTCGACAATCAGCTGATATGTTGTCACCTTCCTGTAATAAGATCACATCACCAGGCACAAGATCAGCAGCCAGAATTAAACTAATATTGCCTTCACGTATTGCTTTGACATAATGAGGTAGTAATTTTTCCAATGCGGCAACAGCACGTTCAGCACGAAATTGTTGCCAAAATGCAAATAAGCCATTGATGATAATCACACCTAAGATGGCATATCCTAGAGTGCCCATGCCTTCTCCAGGTTGGCGATAGTTTGCAAAAAAAGCTAAACCTGCGGCTAACCATAGAATGAGTGCAAAAAAGTGGATAAACTCTTTTAGGAAACTGATTAAAAGGGATTCGGGAGGAATTTTGTCTATTTGATTAGGACCAAATTCTTTCAAGCGACGCAGGGCTTCACTTTGAGGTAATCCGTCGTGGCAACTTTTAAGGCTCTTTAGGGCTTCGTCCGGTGAAAGTTGGTGTATTTTCATAACGGACATTCCCCTTGAGCAGTTGTAAAAGTATACTAGGGTTGGATATTTGTATAAAGTTTGGGCTACTAAAGATAGCCCAGAATCTTAGGTCGGTGCTGTCGAGGTTAACTGTTTAGTATCATAGTTGTTAAAATTTGCTTTTCAAGCACTTAAACTGAGGTAAACGATTAATGTTAATCATTTTAGGAGTCGACCTACAGTTTATTTTGTATTCCAAGGCATGATCGGTACAGTTGAAATACTATTTGCAGGAGCGCCTTCAATCAGTTTTCTGCTAATCGCAACATATATCAGAGTGTTACGTTTTTCATCGAACATTCTACTCACTTTAGTTTCTTTAAAAAACAACGATGTGCCTTCAGCGAAGGCTGTTTCTTCTTGCGGTAATTTTTCATTGATAATAATGGGGCCAACTTGTCGACAGGCTATGGAAAATTGGGAAGGGTCCTCTGCAACACCAAAAGCGCCAGCAATACCTCCCGTTTTGGCTTGGCTGATATGACAAGAAACCCCCTGTACTTTAGGGTCATCAAAAGCTTGTACACAAATCTTGTGGTTTGAACCTATTAGTTTCCAAGTCGTTGTTATGCAGCCAATATCTTCAGCTTGAGTGGGTTGGGCCAAGATGGCAAATATTAATGAGCTGAAGACTAATGATTTTTTCATAATAATTTTTATAGCCAAGTTTGTTGTGGAAATAATTTTAGTAGGAAGTTATTTATCATTGCTGTCTTGGTTTGCAACGCTGATATTTTGACTTGTCCTATCCGCCTTTTTGAGTCGATCTTATTAAGTACTTTGTGAAAAGGTCTTTAATACGAGTTCTATTAAGGATGATAAAAAAAGAGATGGTACAGCCCAATAACGCACTGAATACTAATACGGATAGACTTAACTGTGTCCAATCAACGAAGTAAAAATCTGCTCTGACTGGTGCAGTAAGACCCGGAATACTAGGTAAGTCGCCATCCCCGCCATCGACTTTTAGCTGTGCTTTCATTCCCTTTTCCATATGTTGTGGTAATTCACAATGGACAAGATAGGTTTTCTTTTGGCTAGGCATAATTAAGGATGCCTGTAATTGTCCCTCTCCATTGAGCTCAAGATGAAACATGCCCTCTGGATACAAGTATCCGGGTAAACCATGAATCATGAGTTGATGACGTATTTGGTCATCGTTTATGAAAGTGATGTTAATTTTGGCGCAGGGTTTAACATCCCACTCTTGATTATCAAAGGCAAACATTTTTCCATTAAATTTTAAGGCGTGTTTATGTCCGGCATGGATAGTTATATCGATATTTTCAGATATTTTTTTGCAGTCATTGGGAAGTTTGTCGCTGTTGGCATTCATGATCATGCCTTTTTCATCCATGATCATCCCACTGTGATTCATTGCAGATGCGAAGTGATTAACCCCAAGCAGGCAAAGGACTAGTAGTAAAGCTTTCATTGCTTTTGGTTCCGTTTATAAGCGAGGATAATTAAAAGAAGCACTCCGATGATTAAACCTATTGTTAGACCAAACAGGATGATCTGTAGATAGTTAGGTGCAAGTAGTCCAGCATCAGCCAATAACGGGGCAAATTCTCCTTCACCCCATATGGCCATATTTTTTGCATAGTAGTTTTTGTTAAATAGTTGATCAAAAAATTCATCATGCATTTTGGGCATGCCTTGTTCGTCAAGTAACTCTTTGTAAGCAAGAATTGCCATATTTCCCCCAGGCTCTAGACCATCTGTTGTCGTACCTGTGGGGGTATGATCATGAAACATCCATAAGCCAGGTCCATAACTATTTAAGCCATTATTTTGGGTTAGCAGGTGCAAGTCAATGCGTTGCGCTGGCGAAATATCAAAAACATCACGCGTTATTTGTATGGCGGGTGGGTGGTCAACACCATCTAAAGCAGTAATGGTGGCTTTATGGCCATGGATATGGATTGCAACAGCTGAACGTTGTAAGTTGGCGATATGTAATTTAATGTCTTCATTCTCAGAAGCAATAATCATTGCGTCGCGCAAGGTGTAAGGGAAAGAGTGTCCGTTAAGTAGAAAGTAGTTTTCAAAAGATTCAGTCATGTTGTAATCACGACTCATATGTTCTGCAACCAACCTTGGGTCATTGGCATCTTGAATGATTTTTGCCAGTTTTTTATCTACGGACTGGTAGTGTAAATCATATTCTTGGCTAAAAGTCTTTTTTACGGTAGCCGACGGATGTCGAACCTGTCCTGCACCAATATTGAAAGTCTGCAACCAATTATTAGGTCGATTTTCTTCGACAATAAACATACCGGCTAAGCCCATCATAAAGTGTTGTGCTGTTTGCACATGGCAATGATAAAGCATAGTGCCTGCATGTCTTGGCTTAATCTCATAGGTATGACTTTTACCTGGGAAAACCGCATGTTCCTCCATGCCGTCATTATCTTCACCTTTAGAGTTTAGCCAAGGATGATCTACTCCGTGGAGGTGAATGGTATGAGGTAGATAATGGGTGTTTTCCAACGTGATATAAACTTTGTCATCTTGTTCAACACGAATAACTGGGGAAGGGGCCCGTAACATTGGGTTGGCGACAACTGAGTTGAAGTTTTTAAGTGCCATACCTCGTGATTTGGGTGCATAAACCCAAAGTCCTGGTTGAATTCCTGGGGCTATATCGAAGGTATTGATTAAAAAATCACCATCTGGAGTAGAACCGTTAAGTTCTATTACTTCAAGTTTGATGTGAACAACGTCTGGGTCACCATCATGATCAAGGTCATCGGTCATGGTTAGTGCATCTTGAGCCAGATTAGTTTGCATCAAAGTTGCCATTGACACGTTATTGGTTCCCTTAACGGATGTTGCAATGTCATAGGGGTTATCGGGTTCACAGGAGGGTGCGGCATCGATATTTACGTCATCAATAATTTGAGCTGCACGCCATTCTGGGTGCTCATTAGGGCAGGGGATGATAATATTATTGTTATCTTTTGAGTCGTTGTAAACGGTTTGGGGTGGAGTAATCTCAGCTTGCTCCTGCATTCTTGGTGCTATAAAAATAGCAAAGCTTGTCAGTGTAAAGATGATTATTAATAATAAGATAGTTCTTTTGAAAGTCATGTTTAAAGTCAAACAGTTTGTAAAGTTGCTGTCATTGTAATGCTCAGATTAATGAACGCCTAGATACTTTCAAATATTCAGAAAAGCAAATAGTTATGATGAGAGCAGGGCTGTTTTTTTAAAAAGCATTAAGTTGACTAGTTTAAAACCTAAGGGGGGGCAGTGATTTTTGATAATTATCCCGTATTTCATGATAGTACGTTGACTTGTTTAAGCAAAATTTGTAGTTCAGCTTGGATCTTTTTGCGGTAAAAAATAAATTTCCAACGCGTGCCACCACATTGCCGCCATAATATAGCTGAACGTATACCAGCCAACAAACAAGCACGGATTTTATTGGCCGTCTCGGTCCTTGATAGATAAGCCTGTTCACCATTTATCATTATTCGCGGTTGCAGAGTACTTATGGTGTTTTGATAAATTTCTCCAAGATTTGCAAATATATTTTCATGTAACAATCCGAAATGTTCACTTTGTGCTTGTGCTTTGATGATCCCTATTTGGATTGAATTAAGTAAATCTTTTCGATTAGATAATTGATGCTCCAAAAAAACAAGCGAGGCTGAATAGCGCGCTTGCTCGGGATTTTCTATTTTATAACCTGTCATTTGCTGATTAAGTTGGGTTAATCCCAATTTTAAACCTTCTAGGCTGCCATAAATATCGATCACACTATCCGAATCAATTTTTAAGACACTAGCAATACTGGTTTCAAGTGCTATTGGATCGGCAGTTCCTTTGATTGCAAGTTGTTGTACTAAAGCGGCTGCCTGAGCAATACCGGCTAGGGCAATAGTTTGGTTAGTAATGGTATTTAATTGCATAAGTTATTGTTTACTGGTAATTAAAATAACTATTTTACAAAGGCACTAATCTGCTGATTAATGTGTACGCAGAAAAGCTTGCCGTTATGTAATATAGCAGTATATCTTTATCAGACAAGTTGTATCATGATTATCGACTATGAGTCGAATATGATATAAATATAATTTGCGATTAGGTAAGGGAGAAAAAATGATTCAATCTGTGATTCTATCAGTTATGTCAATGAAATGTGGTGGTTGTGAGTCTAATGTGTCGACAAAGCTAAATAAAATTGAAGGAGTGGAGTCGGTTAACGCCTCATTCAAAGACAATCAAGTAACAATTGTTTTTGATAATGAGAAAACCACCTTAGCAATTTTAAAAGCCGCTATTACTGAGGCGGGATATAGTGTTAATAACGACTAAATTATAAAAATACTGCTGGGTGAATGGTTATGAGTAATGAAGAAATAGTTGAGATTCGACTATCGATTTTAGGAATGCGATGTGCCGGATGTGTGAGCGCTATTGAGGGTGCATTATCTGCTCTGGATGGGGTGGTTTCAGTCAGTGTTAATTTTGCCGATCACTCAGCAGTAGTAAAAAGTCAAACCACTCCAGAGCTATTAATACAGGCAGTTAAAGAGGCCGGCTATGATGCGGCTGTTATGGAAGGCTTTGAAGATCCGGCAGAACAAGAAGCACAAGAGATGCAGCGATATCGCAAGCTGATGAAGAAAGCCTTTGTTGCAGGTGCGTTTGGCGCTTTTTTGATGATAGCTGAGCATTTAGATTGGTTGCCCGCAATAGGTTCAGCAACAGGACAGTGGTTATGGCCAGAGATTGCGCTTGTTACGTTGGGTATATTGGTTTATTCAGGGTGGCATTTTTATAGCGGTGCAATTAAATCGCTAAGCTTGGGTCAGGCCAACATGGATACTTTGATTGCTTTGGGTACCGGTTCTGCCTGGTTATATTCTTGTATTGTCATCGATTATTCAGAGACCTTACCTGCCTTGGCTAAACACGCCTATTTTGAAGCCGCTGTTGTTATTTTAGCATTTATAAATTTGGGAACTGGCCTTGAAACGATGGCTAGAGGGAAAACATCCAGTGCCATTCGGAAGTTAATAGGTTTACAACCGAGAACTGCCCGTGTAGTTAGAAACGGAGAAGAAATCGATGTTCCCATAGAAGAAGTTGGTTTAGGTGAAACTCTGAGAGTCAGGCCGGGTGAAAAGATCCCAGTTGATGGGGTTTTGCTTGAAGGACACTCGACGCTCGATGAATCCATGTTGACTGGAGAGCCAATGCCTGCAGAAAAGAAAGTTGGTTCCGAGGTGGTTGCTGGTACTATGAACCAAACCGGTAGTTTTTTATTTCAAGCAACCCGTATTGGACATGAAACTGCACTGGCTCAAATCATAAAAAGTGTCAGGCAGGCGCAAAGCAGTAAGCCTGAAATTGCAAGACTTGCAGATAAAATTTCCGGTGTTTTTGTGCCGTCCGTTGTTGTGATAGCCTTCTTAACTTTTTTTGTGTGGTATGTTTTTGGCCCTGAACCCTCTCTAGGTTATGCATTTGCAACATCAATGACCGTTCTGGTTATAGCTTGTCCGTGTGCCTTGGGCCTAGCTACACCCATTTCAGTGATGGTTGCGGTGGGTAGAGCAGCACAATCAGGGATTTTGATTCGTAAGGGGGATGCTTTACAAACAGCAGGTAAATTAACCTGCTTAATTCTTGATAAAACGGGTACGGTTACTGAGGGTAAACCTACGGTTTCGACGATAGAAGCAATTGATAATGTTAGTGAAGATCATATTTTGCAATTAGCGGCGAGTATTGAATCAGGGTCAGAGCATCCTCTGGCGGCGGCTGTTTTATTAGCAGCTGAAAAGAAGCAGATTACACTTGATAAGGTTTTACAATTTGAGGCAGTAGCAGGGTTTGGTGTTACTGCTCTTATTAATCAACAAAAAGTGACTTTCGGTAATAAAGCCTTAATGGATCTCAGAGGTATAAAATTTTTACGCTATAACAATAAACTTGAAAAGTTGTCAGCACAGGGGAAAACTCCCATGTTATTAGCTGTAGAAGATAAAGTTATCGGTATTATTGCAGTGTCTGATCCTATTAAAAGGGATTCGGCACACGCAGTTCAGCGCCTGATAAAGCAAGGAATACGTATTATAATGGTAACTGGAGATAATGAGATTACGGCACATGCTATTGCAAAAGAAGCCGGCATTGTCGAGGTAAGGGCGCAAGTGTTACCTCAAGATAAAGCAGCTATAGTTAAAGAATTACAAGCTCAGGGTGAGATAGTTGGTATGGTCGGAGACGGGATTAATGATGCGCCAGCACTGGCTCAAGCAAATGTTGGATTGGCAATAGGAACAGGAACCGATGTGGCAATTGAAAGTGCCGATGTGGTCATCTTACAAGGCTCCTTATTAAAAGTCCCCGAAGTGATTGAGTTATCTAAAGCAACTGTTATTAATATCAAACAAAATTTGGTCGGTGCATTCTTCTATAATACCATCAGTATCCCTGTTGCCGCTGGCCTCTTATATCCGTTGTTTGGCATTTTGTTAAACCCCATGATTGCCGGTGCAGCAATGGCTATGTCTTCTTTGACCGTGGTCACTAATGCCAATCGTTTGCGCTGGGAAAAATTGGGTAAAACTGATTAATATAATTTTAAGGGTCACTTAATACTTTGTATTGACGTCGACTGACAGATATTTTATTAGGGATTGCTGGTATTAACTTCAAGTTCAAATTAAAATGAACAGTTTTATTAGTAATACCTCATAAAGTATACGAGACAAATCCCCCTCCCCGATGGACTTTTAATGACTGATTATAAATTAACACATCTTAAAGAACTTGAAGCTGAGAGTATTCATATTATCCGCGAAGTAGCTGCTGAATTTGAACGTCCAGTGATGTTGTATTCCGTTGGAAAAGATTCTGCGGTGATGTTACATCTAACTATGAAAGCATTTTTCCCCGGAAAACCACCGTTTCCATTGTTACATGTCGACACTACTTGGAAATTCAAAGAGATGATTGAATTTCGTGATCAAATGGTTAAGAAACTGGGTCTCGAACTCTTGGTGCATATCAATCAAGACGGCGTTGATCAAGGTATTGGCCCTTTTACACACGGGAGTAAAAAACATACGGATGTTATGAAAACGGATGGTCTCAAGCAGGCGCTCGATAAATACCAGTTTGATGCTGCGTTTGGTGGTGCCCGCCGTGATGAGGAGAAGTCCAGAGCTAAAGAACGTGTTTATTCTTTTCGTGATAAAAATCATCGTTGGGATCCAAAAAATCAGCGTCCTGAATTATGGAATATTTACAATGGGAAGATAGACAAAGGTGAAAGTATTCGTGTATTTCCCTTGTCGAACTGGACGGAACTGGATATATGGCAATACATTCATTTGGAAAATATCCCGATCGTTCCGTTATATTTTGCTAAAGATCGTCCAGTCGTTAATCGTGACGGTATGTTAATTATGGTTGATGATGAGCGAATGCCTATCGGACCAGGTGAAAAGATTGAAATGAAAAAAGTACGTTTTCGTACCTTAGGTTGTTATCCCTTAACTGGTGCGGTTGAGTCAACTGCCACCACTTTGCCAGAAATTATCCAAGAAATGCTGCTAACAACTACCTCTGAACGCCAGGGACGACTGATTGATCATGATCAATCAGGTTCGATGGAGCAGAAAAAGCGCGAAGGCTACTTTTGAGTGAATGCTATTGCCAACAAAAGCTTAATCACTATACACATAACAGAACTTCAGAGAAAACCATGTCCCACCAATCCGATTTAATCAGTACCGATATTGATGCTTATTTAGCACAGCATGAGAACAAAGAGTTGTTGCGGTTTTTAACGTGTGGCAATGTCGATGATGGAAAAAGCACATTGATAGGACGTTTGCTTCATGATTCGAAAATGATTTATGAGGATCAATTGGCTGCGGTGCAGGCAGATAGTGTCAAGTCAGGCACAACCGGTGCAGGTAAAATAGATTTGGCTTTGTTGGTTGACGGTTTGCAAGCCGAGCGTGAACAAGGTATTACTATTGACGTTGCCTATCGGTATTTTTCAACATCGACACGTAAGTTTATTATTGCTGATACCCCAGGACACGAGCAATATACTCGCAACATGGCCACAGGAGCCTCAACTTGTGATTTGGCTATTATTTTGGTAGATGCGCGTTATGGGATTCAAACACAAACTAAACGACATAGTTTTATTGCTTCTTTGTTAGGCATTAAACATATTTTTGTTGCCATTAATAAAATGGATTTGGTGGGTTACAGCGAAGAAATTTTCAAGAAAATTCAACGCGATTATCTTGAGTTCACCAAGACGCTGGATTTAGATGACATTTACTTTATCCCGCTTTCTGCTTTGGATGGTGATAATGTTGTAAATTGTAGTGAAAATATGCCATGGTTTACCGGTAAGCCATTAATGGAGGCACTTAATAGCGTCGAAATTGCTAATGATCATAATTTTCATGATGCTCGTTTTCCTGTTCAATATGTTAATCGACCAAACCTCGATTTTCGTGGCTTTTGTGGAACAGTTGCTTCGGGAGTTTTTAAAAAAGGTGATCACATCATAGCCATGCCTTCCGGTAAAAGCAGCAAAATAAAGGCGATAGTCACTTATGATGGTGAGCTTGAAGAAGCTTACCCACCCATGGCTGTCACTTTAACATTGGAAAGTGAGATTGACGTTAGTCGTGGTGACTTGCTTATTGGTTCAGAAAAACAATCGGCGATAGTGGCTGATAAATTTATTGCAACCGTCGTTTGGATGGATGAAAAAGCTTTAACGCCAGGTCGTCAATATACTTTTAAGTTGGCAACCCGAAGCGTTTCTGGGTCCATTGCCCTGATACATCATAGAATTGATGTTAATACATTGGAACACCATGATGCCTTTGAGTTACAGCTTAATGAAATTGGCTCTTGTACAGTAACTGTTAATGCACCAGTTGTGTTTGATGCATATAAGACCAATAAAGGCACTGGCGCTTTTATCATTATTGATCGTTTAAGTAATCGAACTGTCGGCGCAGGTGTGATTAGCGGAGAGAGTGACGCTGAAGATTTACCATTCGTTAGTAAAGTGGAGCGGGCTGCTCGATATAGCCAGAAAGCCATTGCTATCGCGTTAAAAGGGTCGACTAGTAAAAATATGGCCTATAAACTAGAAAGAAAGTTATTTGATAATGGTCATGCGACAACCGTTTTGGAAACTCAAAATTCAGTGCTTATTGGAGCCATTAAAGATGCTGGTTTAATATGTCTGTGCGTAAATTATAGTGCTGATTTGGCTGACCTCACTTTTGATGCGGACAATGAGTCTATAGATGCTATATATAGCTGCTTAAAAGATCAAAAGATTATTTATTAATTAGATTTTAGGCAGTAAAGGCAAAAACTGAATCTTTCTGTGCTGAAACTGAACCAAAGTTGTTTGCCTAACTGATTGTTTGAATTATTTTTGGTTATATTTAGCTGATACGTTAAGCTCTCAACTCTTTCATAAATTGCCATTTACGGCTTTTTTGGCTTCATCTGACCGGCATAAAACTCAGTGACTGACGCAAAACAATTTTTTAGCATTGACGGTGAGCTATCAAAAGTTATCTCAGGTTATCAGGCCCGTTCAGCACAGGTTGAAATGGCCGCTGCAATTGCAGATGCAATTGAAAAAAAACAGAACTTGATAGCTGAAGCAGGGACAGGGACGGGCAAAACATTTGCTTATTTGGTCCCTGCCATTTTATCTGGCAAAAAATCAATTATTTCCACAGGAACCAAAAATCTTCAGGATCAATTATTTAACAAAGATATCCCTTTAATTCGTAACGCTATGAAAATCCCCTTTTTTGCTGCATTGTTAAAAGGGAGAAGTAATTATTTGTGTTCCTACCGATTGCAAAATGCGCTGACTTCAACATTGGGTTTTAGTAAAGAAGAAGCTGTTGCACTGGCTAAAATAAAATTGTGGGCAAAGGGAACCAAGTCAGGTGATATCTCAGAAATGTCCGGTGTAATTGAAGGTGATCCAGTTTGGTATCATGCCACTTCAACGTTGGATAACTGTTTGGGACAGGAATGTCCAGATTACAGTGAGTGCTTTTTGGTTAAAGCTAGAAAAAAAGCACAGGAAGCAGATATTTTAGTGGTAAATCATCATTTATTATGTGCGGATTGGTCTCTTCGAGATAGTGGATTTGGTGAGTTATTGCCAAATGCAGAGGTAGTTGTCATAGACGAAGCTCATCAATTAGCGGATACGGCATCCAATTTTTTGGGGATTACTCTGGGGGCCAAGCAACTTAACGATTTGGCACAAGATGCCCTAATGGAATATTACAAGGATGCAACTGACATACCTGCGTTGCGAACGGCATGTGAAGATATGGAACATGAAGTTAAAGATCTAAGGTTAGCCTTTGGAATGGAGTTAAGGCGGGGTGAGTGGCAGGACATCGAAAATAATCCAAAAATATTCGGTGGATTAAGTGCGGTTAAAGAGCAAATGCAGCGGTTGGTTGATCAATTAAAACTAGCATCTGTTAAAACGAAGGCGCTTGAATCCTGTTGCAAACGTGCCGAAGAAATGACCCAGAAATTAAATTTAATAATGGATGATCGAAGTGGTAAATGGATACGTTGGTATGAAACACATAGGAAAACATTTACCTTAAGTCTTACGCCACTTGATATTGCATCTGAATTTAATGGCTTTATGCAGCAACATCAGGCTGCATGGATTTTTACATCTGCAACATTGAGTATTGCGAATAAATTTAATTATTTCGCTAACAATCTTGGTCTTGTTGACATATCGAGTAAAGCTTGGGGCAGTCCTTTTGATTATCCTAATCAATCTTTATTTTATCATCCTAAAGGCTTGCCACAGCCAACTGATCCGAATTTTATTCCGATGATTGTCGACTTTGCTTTGCCCGTGCTAACGGCTAGTAAGGGTCGAGCATTCTTTTTGTTTACCAGTCATCGTGCGCTTAATGAGGCAGCAGAATTACTGGAGAAAAAAATTAAATATCCATTGCTGATTCAAGGCAGTCGGCCAAAGTCATTATTATTGGAACAGTTTAAAGAGGCGGGTAATGCAATTTTGTTAGGGACATCGAGTTTTTGGGAAGGTGTTGATGTTAGAGGTGAAGCATTATCCTGCGTTATCATTGATAAACTACCCTTTGCCTCTCCTGGTGATCCTGTTCTAAAGGCTCGTTTAGAAGCAATGACGCAGCAAGGAAAAAATCCTTTTTTTGAGTATCAACTGCCAACAGCAGTAATTGCTTTAAGACAGGGAATTGGTCGCTTAATTCGTGATGTAACTGATAGAGGAGTTCTAATGGTATGCGATCCGCGTTTGTTAAAAAAATCTTATGGACAATTATTTTTGGATAGTGTGCCTCCCATGAATCGAACAAGGGATATTGTTGACGTAGAGAATTTTTTTAAACAAGAAGATCTATCATGAAATTATTAGCGGTAGAAACCTCAACGGATGCCTGTTCTGCAGCGTTATATATCGATGGTGGTATCAGCGAGCGTTTTGAATTAACGCCTAAAGAGCATACTCGATTAATTTTGCCAATGATTGATGCGTTAATGAGAGAGGCCAACTTAAAGCCACAGCAACTTGATGCTTTGGCATTTAGTTGTGGTCCAGGTTCCTTTACGGGGGTTCGTATTGCTACTGGAGTTATTCAGGGCATAGCAATGGGCGCTGATTTGCCCGTAGTTCCTATATCAACTCTGGCGGCAATTGCACAAAGTTTTTTTGATAAAAATATAGTTAATGAACGATATGTTGAGCAAGAAAATAATTATGATCAATCGGAATTGAACGTAGCTTTCACAGCAATGGATGCCAGAATGGGGGAGATTTTTTGGGGTGTTTACCAGCGTGATTTACGTAATGTTGCCAATCTGATAGGTAAAGAATCTGTAGGCCCTGCTTGTGAAGTAGTGTTTCCATTTATAAATGGCGTGGGTGTTGGATCAGGATGGAATGTTTATGATCAAGAGTTAATGAGTTGTTTGGGAGGAAAGGTTAGTTACTATGAGAGTGATCACTTACCGAGAGCGAGTGCCATTGCCCGTTTGGGAGTACTAGGTTTTGAACAGGGAAACGCGGTTGGTGTTGAACAGGCTATGCCTGTTTATTTGAGAGATAAGGTTGCAAAAAAAGAATCGGAGCGATAAAAATAAACGCTTAATTGTATAAAAATTTTTGGTAAATTATTAAGACAAAGACTTGTAATTAGACTAGTGATCAGATTTGACATTCTTTACTATAAAGATATATCTAGGTTTAGTTTGAAACGAGAGTTTATTTGCTATGACAGAAAAAATTAGTTACTTAAGTCATCCCCATAGTCATGCTGTTGCTGATATTGTTAAAGGTATTGATCGTGATGTAGAGAAAGGTGAAGATGCCCTTATGTTGGGTTTTGGGTTAGCAATGTTGTCTTCAATCTTTGCTCCTATAGCACCACCTGTGGTCTTATTGCCGATGGTAGCGCTTACATTTACTATTTCAGCATGCTTTGCTAGGCTTAACTATTATAAAATGCAAAAAAAGCTGTTTGATTCAGTGCAACATCTCGACAGACAGCAGAAAGCTCTTATTGATCCCATTGTCTCCGTGTTTATTGATTATCCGGTTGTTCCACTTGTTGAATCGTTTAATCCGTTGATGAATTTAAGGCGAATATGGAAATGCGTTTTTGGCGGGATTATTATGAATCCGTTATGGATCCCTATTTTTTATGTGATGGGAATGCAAATCACAGAAGAAAAAAATCTTGGGTTATTAAACAAAGCAATTATTGGTGTTGATAAAAAGTCATTATCTTTGATATGAGCAGATTCATGCTCTTCCTAGAGGAGATAGTTTTAATGTGATTTGACAAAGTAAGCCTTACTTAGTTTAATTATTTTTTTGCTGTGGTTATAGTCTCAAGAATTTCATCAATATGGTTTTTGACTTTTACTTTCCGCCATTCACAGATTAGTATTCCTTGAGGATCAATCAAAAACGTACTGCGTTCTATACCACGAACTTGTTTGCCATACATATTTTTCATTTTAATAACGTCAAATAATTGGCAAAGTATTTCATCTTCGTCAGAAAGTAACTCAAAGGGAAATTCCTGCTTACATTTGAAATTATCATGGCTACGAAGGCTGTCACGGGAAATTCCAACTACTACAGTGTTTAACGCATTGAAACCTTCAATATTGTCTCGAAAGTCTTGGCCTTCCAAAGTGCAACCAGGCGTATTATCTTTAGGGTAGAAATAAAGAACGACGAATTGGCCTTTATAGTTACTTAATTTAAAAGTTTTATTACTGGTCGACGATGCTTCAAAATCGGGTATTAGCGTACCAACATTTATTTCTATCATATAAATATTACCGTTTTATGGGTTCAAGAATCGCATCAATGTTTAATTGATCACAAAAGTCTAAAAAATCTTCCCGCAGCCCAAGCAGGGGAAGAAGGGGGGGTACTAGAATAACAAACTTGGTTGAGAATACTGAAGATTGAATATATGGAGCTTGATAAGAGCTCCCCGTTATTTCATCAATATCAATGTCACGATCAAACAGAAAAGAAGTAATTGACTCTATCACGCTGTCTTTATCAAGTGATATTGTTTCCAAGGAGTAGGGGATGCAATCCTTATTCTTGTCTTTTTCTTTTTGATCTGGCCTCAATGTAATAATTTGTATCTCTAAGCGTTTTTGAAGATTATCGAGGGTATTTTCAAGCTTGGCGATTTGATTCCAATTTCCTTGAATAAGCATGTATCCGGCTGAACAATGACCGAAATTGGATGATCTTATTTCTAAAATATTACAGTTACAATCACGTATAACAGGCAATATTTCACCGATAAAATTAATCTGATTGTTGCCAAGTATCGTAATAGCTAATTGCATTATTTCATTAAAAAATAGTTTTTTTTTAGTGTAGCATTAAAATGAATAAAACTTTATGAACATTTGTTTTTATTGGTATTAAAATAAACCAACATTCTATTATTAGCTTTAATTTAACAAATTGTTTTCTTACTTCAAACTCGTCTCTATATTTAAATATGACAAATAAAAAAAAACGCGGCCGAAATGATTTTTCCTCTGATTTCAACACAGAAGAAGAGGATTTTATCTTAGCCGATTTGGATAATGTTCATAACGACCAAGATTTAGCTCTGGTTGATTTATCCAATTTTGTGGATGATGAAGAGGTAATTAATACTTTATTAGTTAATTCAACTTCGGATTACAAAGATGAATTTGAACATGATAATTTTCCTGAAGATTTTGTAATTAATGACCGTAATAACACAAATGAGTTATTGGATTTCAATCTATTTTTGATTGAGCCAATTGAACATGATTCACTCACACAACCTGAAGAATCGATATCGTTGGATAGTCAAAGCATTATTCCCATTGATCATGATGAAAAAGAAGAATATTTTGTGACGGATTCATTTAAAGACGAAGAATTTAAAATTGATATTCCATTAAATGAAGGTCGTAAAGTAGAAATATCAAAAACGTTAATTGATACATTATTGAGTGGTATAGAAATTTCGAAAAGCGCCGGGTTTGATTTTACAGGTCCACGTGAGGATCAAATAATCTCTATGGTAGAGTCCGGTAATTATGTTGAGGCAGCAAGTCTAAGTGAAGCTATGCTTCTAGACGGTATCTTTGATATGCGTTTGGTTTGTTATTTTCTCTATGGATATTGGTTAGACAAGGGCTTAGTAAGTCTTGCTGATGTTTTAAATTCTTTAAATAGTATTATTTCAAAAAATACAGATGTTTCAAGTTCATTGACGACATTGAATAATATATTCGAAAAAAGTTTATATTGGTTATTTCGCCAGTTATCAAAAACTATTCAGCGAGAGGAACACAAAAATACTTTGTTGTGGCAAAACTGGCAAACAAATATAACCGAAAATGGAGTTAATAATATATTGAAAGCTGGAGAGTCTTTATCTGTAGTCATTGGTTATCAAGATTATGATAATAGAGAGGACTTAATTGCACTATGGGGCAAAATAGAGGATTGTTTATTGGCTCTTCATGATACTGGTGATATGGAACAGTCAGGAGTTGTTGATATCCCAGTTAATGAAGTTTCTTATAAAGAAGAAAGTGTCGTAAATATAAAAAACAATACAAGCAATTCTGATGAATGTTACCAGCAAAAACATAACAATCAGGGAGAATTACTAGCATCTTTAGTAGCTCTTAGATTTGATAATGATGGCTTTAGAAAGCAACTCAATAGTTATGAGAATAAAGAAAAAAAATCCAGAATAATTGTTTATGCCTCATTATGTTTAGGGATTTTGAGTATACTTTTACTGATGGGTACTGGGTTTGTCATTTTAAATTTACAAACTAAAGTAGTAAAATTAACTGAACTTGTTTCGATACTTGAGGATGATGTGAGTGGGTTGTCAGAGAAAAATCCTGATCAAGCAATTAATGATAAGGAATTGTCTGCTGAATTATTAGATCAAGGTCTTGCTAATGTTGTTGAGTCTAATCAACAGCCAGTTAAAGAATATACCATTGAAAATGGCGGATTATCAAATGCTACTGAACAAAAAATATCAGAAATAAATAAGGCTGCGATAGAAGAAAACTCATTAGGAGCATCTCAATCTATAGCAAAACTTTCTGTAAATAATGGATCAGTGGTTGCCAAAAAAAGCACTTTACCGACTAAATCAACTAGTAAAAAAGAGGTACATACAATCTCTGAGAAGAGTAACAATCTATCAGGGGTTACTGGGAAAGTTGCATCTACAAAAGAAGTAATTGAAAAGACTAATGATGCTATGGGTTGGGTTGTTAATTTAACTGCATTCAATGAACAAAAAGAAGCTAAAAAGAAGGCGGCCTATTTTGCGAAGAAAGGCATCACTGTTAAAGTAATATCGGTACCATTAAGGAATAAAACTTGGTATCAACTTCAGGTTACAGGGTTTAAAAATAAAAAAGATGCGGCTTCATATGCAGAGAAAATAAAAAAATCTGAGAATTTACATGCTGTGTCCTTGAATAATAGGTAAATTAATTACTAATTATTCTATAAGATAAATATGGGTAATTAAATTATATTGCCCATGATTTAATTTATTAACTATTAAATTGATATTCTCGACTTAGGCAATGATCCAACCATTTTTGTAAAAAATAATTTAATCGCCATTTGTAATCCATAATTTCGTGGCTAAGACTAGGCGTATTGAATGCCTGTGCAACACAGCGGCGTCCATAATGATTCAATACTTCAGCCAACTTTAAATCCAGATAGATGGATATTAGAACAGCCGGTTCATCTAATAGGTCTTTTTCTTTTTTAAAGCGATGAGTAAGTTTAATTGTCATTGTATACGGCGCAACTGCAATCACAATAAGATGAAGTGTAGGAGTATGGCGGGCGATTCCAATGGATATATCTTTTAGGATAAATAAGTCGGGGACTAGTTTTAGTAATTTTTGATAATTAGATTCACATATTTTTTCTAAACAATAAGATGTATTTACTGGATTAACAAGGCTCATCATTAATGTCAGTGTTCTTGATAGCAAGCATATGCACTTGCAGTTTCCCATAAAACCACTTGTGCGACATTGAAGCCAGCTTCTTTAACATATTGATAGATCATTTTACTTAATATTTCGGCAGTTGGATGCTCATCAAGAGCAAGGAAGCGTTCATTATTTGCAATTAACATTGGTATGATCGGGTCATCTTTATGCAGTAAGAAATTATGATCAAGGCAGTTATTTATGTAACTCTCGACGCAATCTCTAACATCTGAGAAATCACAGACCATATCTTGATTGTTTAATTCTTTCTGTTGTATTGAAATTGACGCCTTGACACTGTGACCGTGTAAATTTCGACATTTACCCGCATGGTTCATTAATCGATGTCCATAACAAAAATATACTTCTTTGGTAATTGTAAACATAAGTGCAAGAAACTATAGGGATTTTTAAAATACATAAAAATGGGATTAACTCTTTTATGAGTCAATATGAATAATAAAGCACAATTTGTGTTTAATATGTGGTTTTTCTTACTGACCAGTATTGGTTTTCGTCGATTTTACTATAAAAAAACTAATGACGGAGAAGGAGTTTAATTACATATTGAAATTATTTAGAAAAGTTTACTGAATTTCTATAAAATCTACACTTTAATCACAACGTTTAAATCTCTTGGTATCCATGGATCTAAAATTTCTCGATTTTGAACAACCAATCGCCGAATTAGAAGCGAAAATAAAAGAACTCCGTAATGTGGAGTTTGATAACAATATAAATATTTCAGATGCTCTTAAACAGCTTGAAGATAGGAGCCAAGCACTCACTGAATCTATTTTTAATAACCTTTCTGATTGGCAAATCTCTCAATTATCCAGGCATCCAGGACGCCCTTATACTTTGGATTTTGTTGAACAAATATTCACAGATTTTCATGAGTTACATGGCGATAGAGCTTATGCAGATGATCCCGCTATTGTCTGTGGATTAGCTCGCCTTGAAGGTCAGCCAGTGATGATAATTGGTCATCAGAAAGGTCGTGACACCAAAGAAAAAATTTATCGTAATTTTGGTATGCCTCGACCTGAAGGCTATCGTAAGGCTTTGCGTGTAATGAAAATGGCAGAGCGGTTTAAAATTCCTGTAATTTGTTTGATTGATACACCGGGCGCTTATCCAGGGATTGGTGCAGAAGAACGAGGTCAAAGTGAGGCTATCGCAAAAAATCTTTTTGAAATGGCAAAACTTAGAACCCCGATTATTTGTACAATTATCGGTGAAGGTGGTTCTGGTGGTGCTTTAGCTATTGGTGTAGGTGATCGGTTAATCATGCTTGAATACAGTACTTATTCAGTTATTTCTCCTGAAGGTTGTGCATCTATTCTTTGGAAGAGTGCTGATAAGTCACAATTAGCTGCTGAGGCTATGGGTATCACTTCTGATCGTATCCGGGAACAGGGATTTCTTGACGAGGTTGTTAGAGAGCCATTGGGCGGCGGTCACCGAAATTTCAAAATTATTAGTTTAAACTTGAAAGAGGCATTAATGCGGCATTTAGCCGATTTAAAGCATCAAGATATTGATAAAATTTTACAAAATCGTTATCAGCGAATTATGAACTTTGGTGTTTTTTCTGAAGAGATCGTCAAATAAAAGGGTTAATTTGAAATATTTTTATATCGCTTTAATTAAAGATTGGAATAAAAAAAGTTATTTTTCAAATTACAACTTTTTATCTAGTTACAGACAGCAGCAGCTTTTTATAAATTAAATCACCTTGACGATATCCAAGGTGATTATGATTTTACCAGTGATTTGAAATTATTAGTGGTAACTATTGAAGACTTTATAGTTATTTTCCTTATCGAAACTCATAACGTCATAAGCATCTTTTTTACCACCCATTTCCATACCAGGTGTTCCTTTAGGCATGCCAGGAACAGAAATTCCAACTATTTTTGGCTTGGTTTTTAGTAAATTTTTAATGTCATCAGCTGGAACATGACCTTCAACGACATAGCCGTCTATAATAGCGGTATGACAAGAAGTCATTTCCGCTAAAACGCCATATTTATTTTTTACAGATTGAACATCATCCGTAATAATATCTTTGACATTAAAATTATTTTTCTTCAGATGTTCCAGCCATTTGCCACAACAGTTACAACTTGGACTTCTATAAACAACAATATCAATAGTATTTTCTGTTTCAATGCTTTCAGCGTTGGCGATAGGGTTGCAAGTAAGTAGGCCAATTGTAAGAATACGATAGAGTAATTTCATATGAGTGCTCTTTATAAATTTTAATTATGATACATAGGGCTAAATTCATGGACGGCATTCACCATGGCTTTTACATGATCAGGGTTGATGTCTGGTAAAATACCATGTCCTAAATTGAAAACATGCCCAGAACCTGTTCCGTATTTTTGTAAAATGGTTTTAACTTTCTCAATTATGATTTCTGGCTGTGCGTAAAGTGCGACCGGATCCATGTTTCCTTGTAAAGCGACTATATTACCCACTCGTGCGCGTGCTTTTTCAATATCAGTTTGCCAGTCGAGCCCCAATGCATCATACCCAGCATCAATCATGCTTTCTAGCCAAAGTCCACCCCCTTTGGTAAACAGAATTGTTGGAATTTGTTGTCCATCTATATCAGTTTTTAATAAGTTCCTGACTTGTTTTGCATAATACAAAGAGAATTCAATATAGTCTTCAGAAGTTAACATGCCACCCCATGTATCGAATAACATGATTGCTTGGGCTCCTGCCTCAATTTGTGCGTTAAGGTAAGCGGCAACTGATTGGGCAAGTTTATCAAGCATGACATGCAATTGTTTTGGCTGTTCATACATTAGACCTTTAATCTTTTGAAAGCTTTTACTACTACCACCTTCAACCATATATGTTGCAAGTGTCCAAGGGCTACCTGAGAAACCAATTAACGGTACGCTGCCTTGTAAGGTGTTTCTGATCAAACGAACCGCATCAATAACATATCTTAGTTCGCTAGTAGGGTCAGGAATAGGAAGTTTTTTAATATCGGCTGCTGTCTTGATTGGATGCTTGAATTTAGGCCCTTCACCTTCCGTGAAATATAATCCCAACCCCATGGCATCCGGAATGGTTAATATATCTGAAAACAAAATGGCAGCATCAAAATTGAACCGCCTTAGGGGTTGCATAGTAACTTCGCAGGCTAATTCGGGATTAGTGCACAGATTTAAAAAACTTCCAGCCTGTTCTCTTATTTTTCTATATTCAGGTAGGTAACGTCCGGCTTGACGCATCATCCAAACTGGTGTGCGTTTAATGGGTTGCTTTAAAAGCGCTTTTATGAAGATGTCGTTTTTTAATACTGTCATTATAATTAGTTATTGATGGTTACGAGAATTCCGAAACTCAGGCGCTACAATACTATTTTAATTAATAGTAGGTTATTTTTGTAGTTGAAGCTCATGAATTACGTTTTGAATTGTAAAGCGCTCAACCACTGAGTAACGAGTGCCAAAGTAATCAATCCAACAACGGCGGCAACTAGAGTTAATAGCGAGCTATTATATTTGTTATTAATATCATAATTAGATACTTTAGCAATAATGTTACCTGGAATGCCTTCTGTTTCAAGGTAAATTTCTTTTAAGAAAGTCTCATTAATGTCATTGAAACTAATTTTCGATGGGGTTTTTAAAGTTAAATATTCTAAAAACTCACCGCATTGTGTTTTTGATAAAGCAGGTATTTCAATTAAGTGACAGTCATCAATAAAGTTAATTGATTGGTTGTTTGATGCCAACTCATCATTTGTTAAAGCAAATATAACCTGTAGATTTGGATTATTTAATGTATAGCAAATAGTTTCTTTTATTAGGTTGGGTTCTAAGCAACCAGCATTATCAATCAGTAAAACTATTTTCTTGGATTTTGTTTGATCAATAAGCTCAACTGAGGTTTTTTGAATCTGCTCGAAGTTTAATCCAGAGTGACCCATAATCAAACAATAATGAAGTGAACTATTTTTATAATCTTGGAGGGCATTTAGCAAAGTTGATTTTCCGATACCATTAGGCCCACAGACAATAAGAGCTTGTCTTGAATGACTAATTAGGTGAATTAATAGCTCAAGTTTTTTGATTCGCTCTTGGCTTATTAAAGAATTATTAGCTCTGTTATTCTGATAGTTAAATGGCATCTTTTACGATGGAGATAATGATTGGTTTTTGCCGTAGCTTTCAAGCGTCTGGACTATTAGCTTGTTTTCTATTTCTATAGGCAATGTTGCTGTGCCCAGTTTGGTTAGCAAAATAAGCCGGATTTTACCGTCTACATTTTTTTTATCTACTGCCATCAAGTCAAGAAATTGACTACTATTAAGCTTTGTTGGCGGTATTGTAGGAAGATTGCATTTTTTAAATAATGCTACTATTCGATTTACATCAGAATCTGTTAACCAACCTATTCTTCGGGAAAGGTCAGCAGCTTGACAAGTTCCTATTGCAACTGCTTCGCCATGCAAATAAGTACCGTAGCCGACACCTGTTTCAATTGCATGACCGAAAGTATGACCTAAATTTAAGGTGGCTCTGACTCCTGTCTCAGTTTCATCTTCAGAGACAATTTCAGCTTTATTTATACAGGAACGTTCAATGGCGTACGCCAAAGCGTGCTTGTCTCGATTTAGTAATTTATCAACATTAATTTCTAGCCACTCAAAGAAAACAATATCCCGAATTAAACCATATTTTATTACTTCAGCTAAACCTGCTGATAACTGTCGATTGTCTAAGCTATCTAAAAAATCCGCATCTGCGATAACACATTCGGGCTGATAAAAAGCGCCAATCATATTTTTTCCTAATGGATGATTGACGCCTGTTTTACCACCAACAGAAGAGTCTACTTGGGCTAATAAAGTGGTAGGTATTTGTAAAAAAGAAATTCCTCTTTGATAGCAAGCTGCAGCAAAACCACCCATATCACCAATTACTCCGCCACCCAAAGCTATAAGGGTAGAATTACGGCTGAATTTATTAGCGAGTAATTTATCAAATATCTGTGTCACATATTCTAAAGTTTTAAATTGTTCTCCATCCGGCAATATTACAGTTTGTACTTCATATTCAAGTAAATTATTTAAAATTTTATCCAAATACAAAGGTGCAATTGTTACATTACTTATGATAACGACTTGTTTGGATTTAATATGGAACTTAAAAAGTTCAGACTTTTTTAATAAATCGGAGCCTATATATATTGGGTAACTTCGATTACCTAACTCTACCTGTATTTTCTTCATTTATTTTTAACGATTGGCGGATTTATATTCTTCCAAAATATGGCTGACAACGGTTTTGCTTTGCATGATACCTGTATCAATAATAAAATCGGCACATGATAAATAAAGATGTTCTCGTTCCATAAATAAACTTTCTATCCGTTTTTTAGGGTCTTCCGTTTTTAATAATGGGCGTTGAATGTCTCTTCTGGTTCTTTCTAAAATCCTTTCTACCGAACATTGCAGATAGACTATAAAACCATTGTCTTTTAATAATCGTCGGTTATCTTCACGTAATATTGCACCACCACCAGTGGCGAGGACGATTCCATTTAATTTTGTTAACTGCTGAATCATTTTTTGTTCCCGATCCCTGAAACCTTCCTCACCCTCAAATTCAAAAATAGTTGGAATATCTACACCGGTACTTTCTTCAATGGCTTTATCACTATCATAAAAAGGTACCGTTAGTGATTTTGCTAATTGCCGACCTATCGTGGTTTTTCCTGCACCCATTAGGCCGATTAAATATATATTTTCTGATCGTGTCATCAACATACCATGATGGTTTTAAAACGCCCAATAGGGGTTTATTAAAATTTGATAGCTTCTCATAAGGGCATCGTTTTAGATTGTATTTCGTAATTAACTTGATATATCAACCTGTTATTCAACCTAGGAAGACGAAATAGCCTAATTTATTAGGTAAGGGCTTAGATTAAAGGTAAAGCTACTCTTTTAATAAGTCTGAACTTTTAATTTCTATCTATCATTATAAGATTAAATCTTATAAAGATGGGAGGATTATTCCGAATTTTCTCACCAAAAATATCTTTAATTACTTGCGGCATTATCTTTGATGATTTTTGGAGTAATAAAAATCAAGAGTTCTGTTTTATCATCCTGATTAATTGTCTTTTTAAATAAAAAGCCTATGCCAGGTATATCAGCAAGAAAGGGAACCGAACTGATGGTATTGGCTATTATTCCCTCGAAAACACCACCTAAAACAACTGTTTCACCATCCATAACTTGTACATTGGTTTCAAGATGACGCGTTCTTATAGGTGGTTGTTCGCCAGTTCTTGCTGGCTGTGGCTCATCTTTGGTAATATTCAAAGTCATAGAAATGCTTCCACTGGGCGTTATTTGTGGTAGAACATCAAGTTCCAGAAAAGCATTTACAAATTGAATATTAGCTGGTGTGCCAACAGCTGATCCAGAAGTATAAGGGACTTGAGTGCCTTGTTTAATCTTGGCAACACAACGATCGGTGGTCATGACTCTTGGATTAGAAACTAATTCGCCTTTACCTTGATCTTGTAAGGCAGATAGCTCCAAGTTAAGCACATAATCAGCGCCTTTAGCCAGAGTCATGCCTAATGCACCATAGGGGTTGGAGGCAGCAAGATCTACAAGAGCATTATCAATAATAGCCGTTCCATTGATAGTGTTATCTGTTGGAGTATTACCTGGAACTGGGACTTTTGGTGTAACGTTAATACCAAATGGAGTGCTTCCTGCTACGCCAAATCTTACGCCTAATTCTTTTGCAAAAGTATTGCTCGCAATGACTATTCTTGACTCAATCATAACTTGGCGAACAGGTACATCAAGGAGTCGAATTAATTTTTTTGCCTCTTCCAAGCGTTTTGTTGTTTCCCTGACAATCAGTGTATTGGTTCTTGCGTCAACAACTGCAGAACCTCGAGAGGAAAGAATTTTAAACTTGTCATTCTGACCTCCTGGTTTATTACTTTGATTTAACTCTTGATTACTACCTAATCCGTTTTTCGTGGCTAATAGATTTGATGTGCCTAGTGAATTGGACGAATATTGCTGAGTAGAGTTACTCGTGCTCGGTTTGTCATTTGCTCCGCAACTACCATATTCACCGGTATCAATGCCATTTAACAAGTTTCTAAAGTTTTCAGCGCGGGCATAATTAATCTTGATATATTCGGTAACCAATGGATCCAATTCTTCTATCACAATTGCAGTGTCTTGCTGCTGTTCTTTATAATCCTTAATCTTTCCAACCGGAGCAATTAATGTGACCGTGCCTGATTCAAACTTTTCTAATCCTTTAGTCATCATAATAAAATCGAGTGCTTCATCCCAAGGTACATCATCCAGCTTTAAAGTTATTGTTCCGGTTACATCATCACCAGCTACAACATTTTGTCCGGTGAATTCGGCAAGAATGGCAATTACACTACGTATTTCAATTTCTTGAAAATTCAAGGATAAGCGGTCTCCTGTGTATTTTACCCTTGCTCTCCCTAGTACTTCTTTTTCTTGACTGGTGACTGGTCGAAACTCAATGGTTAATAATCTTTCTGATTGAAATAAGGAGTAATCATAAAGATCGTTTTGTGTAATGACTGAAATAGTCGTTTCATGATTCTTTGAAACGGTATCAATATACTTTATTGGCGTTGCAAAATCAGATACATCGAGTCTCTTGGTAAGATTATTGGGTAAAGTTGTATTTAACAAATTAATAACAACTTTACCCCCTTCTTGTTTGGAATTTACAATCGTATTGGGGTTAGCTAAATATACCAGTATGCGACCTTCTCCTTTTTCACCGCGTTTGAAATCAAAACCACTGACCACTTGCTGAGGGATTAGTGAGGCTATTTTTGATGTAGTGTTGGTTTCTTTGTTAGGAGGGTTTTTTATATTTATAGGCGGAAAATAATTTTGTTGTATTGACGGCAAATATTTATTTAATGATAGCACTACTTCATTACCAATAACTTTAGTATCAAATGGTAGGGATTGAATGAGATTAACTATAATCCTAATCCTGTTAGGTGCTTCAGCGATATAGATACTGGTTGCGCCACCTTGATTTACTGGTATGGTCTTTTGGCTTAGTCCATTTTTAATCCCTGAAAAGTCTAAAGCAATACGAGCAGGATTGTCTGTATGAAATAATTTTGGCGCTACAGCAGAATTATTAAATTTGATATGAATTTGTAATATATCTCCTGACACAGAGGCAATATCTACTCCAACGATTGCTGAATCTCCAGCAAAGGTATAAGGATTATGAACAAACAAAAAAAGCAAGCTAATGATCCTAAAAATAGATAAATAATGCTTTATTTTAATTAAAATAGTCTCTCTCATTTTAATTTTAAAATCATTCAATTAGCATTAATACGGCATGTTGTTCTCTCCAGAATCCTGGTTTATAGGATACTAATTCTAGGAGTTCAATTTTATTAGTACTTATATTTATAATTTTGCCGTAATTTTTACCCATATAATTGCCGTTTTGAACACGATAAATAGTTCCATTATCGGCTTTAATCAGCCCCCATAAGATAGACTTAGTTATGACGGTTCCAACCATTTTTAAGGATTCCAATGGGAAAGCTTCTAATTCCTCTTTGGGACGTTTGATATCTGGTTTTACCCCGTTTATATCCGACTGATCAATTGAAGTATTTGGAAATTCATATTGATCAATTGCTTCAAAAGGGTCGCGTTGTTTATTCAGCTTGAATTCAAAAGATTCAACTTTTATTACTTTGGGTAATGGTTGTATAGATTCCTTGGGTTCCGACTTAACTCTAGCTATATATTGGTTTAGGTCAGAAAAATTATTATTTTCACACCCACTTAAAGCCATCAAGAAAATTATATACACGATAAAAAAATATCTTTGGCATTCACTTTTTAAAGATAGTTGATTACGAGCCATTATTTCTTTATTACTCTCTTTTTATTTACTGTAATTGTGGGAGTAGCAGTATCCCCCTCGTTATATGTCTTTATTATTGCGTTCATAATAAGGTTGCCAGAAGAGCCATCAGGGTTAATACTAATATTATGTAGCGTGACAATTCTAGGTAATAAGGCCAGCCCACTAACAAACAGACCAAGTTCTTCATATTTACCTATAACCTGAATATTAATCGGTAACTCAGAATAGAAGTCTTTTAAAATTCGCTTTTCTGGTTTAAAAAGTTTAAATTGCAAGCCACTGGCTAAACCGGTTTGAGAAATATCAACGAGTAAACTTGCTAACTCTTCTTCAGTTGGCATTTGTCGCATTAATTCATCGAGTGAAATTTCTATCTGTGATAATTGATTTTGATAATCTTGAAGATTTGAAGCCTTTTTTTGCTTCTTTTGAAATTCACTTTTTAAGGTCGGTTCCTTGTTTTTAGCGCTATTTAGTACGTTCAATTGATTTAAGGTATCAAAATAAACTCCAATGGTTAATACAATTAGGTATACCATTGTAATGATGAGATTTTTAATGGGTGCCGGCCAGTATCCAGCCGCATGGATATCCCAATTAATTTCTGACAAATTCATTATTTTTTTCAGTACCGGCTTTGGGAGCTTGTTGCTCTTGGGAAGCGCGTAATGTGAAATCACTTAACTGTTCAGGAGTATTAATATTAGGTGATTTTGTATCGGGTAGTTTTATAACAGTAATGCCAGGTTGTTGTAGCCACGGTGAAGTTTCTATTGCTCTCATTAATTCAGAAACCCTAGCATTTGATGTTGACTTACCTTCAAAGATTAAATCTGTTCCTGTTTGCAAGATTTTCGTGAGATATAGCCCATCAGGTATGATTTTAGGAATTTCATCAAATAAATGTACAATTTGTGGACGACTTTGCTGTAACTTTTGGATTAGATCTATTTTAGTTAATAACTTTCTCTTTTTTTCTTCGATAGTTTTGATATTTATTATTTGTAAGTCTAGTATTGCAATTTCTTTTAGGAGCAACTGGTTTCTTTTTTCTTGATAGTTATTTAAAGTATCAATATGAACATGGACTATTAAAATAGTTACACAACTCATTAACGTTGATAATATTATTCTATAAATCAATTGTTTTTGTTTTTCTTTAAGAAGTTCTTGTCTCCACGGTAACAAATTAATCTTTGTCATCATCAAATCCCCTCATCGCTAATCCGCAAGCAATCATCATTCTCGGTGCAATAGCATATAATTTATCAGGAGCTACTTTATGAGAGAAGTTCATGTTGATAAAGGGATTGGCTATATGGACAGGCATTCCTAAATAATTTTCAATGAAACCGTCAACACCCTTTATTGATGCGCAACCACCAGCTAGAACCATATAATCGATATTTCTATTCATTTTGGATGAAACGAAAAACTGTAATGATCTTTGAATTTGTTGAGCCATTGCATCTTTGAATGGATCAATAACATTTATCTGATAGTTATCTGGTAACCCACCTTGTATTTTTGTTAGTCCAGCTTTTTCATAAGAAAGTCCGTAATGATGTTGAATTGCTTCGGTTAATTGTTGTCCTCCAAATTCTTGGTCTCGAGTATAAATAACTCGTCCGTTATGTAATATCGTGAGGGTTGATAATGTTGCGCCTATGTCTGCAATAGCGACAGTTTTCGAGTTGTGTGAGGTTTGTGAACATTCGGGTAATAATGAAAAAGCATTCTCCATTGCGAAGGTATCGACATCCACAATACTAGTTTTTAAACCCGCTCTCATTAATGCATTAACTCGATAATTAACAATTTCTCGCCTAGAAATCACTAATAGAACATCTAGAATTTCAGGGTTATTTTTGCTAACACCCTGAACTTCAAAGTCAAAATTAACTTCATCAAGTGAATAGGGTATGTATTGATCTGCCTCAATCATTATTTGCTCTTCCATCTCGGTATCAGTTAATGAAGATGGTATAGATATAGTCTTTGTTATGACGGTAGATCCAGGAACGGCGATAGTTGCTTTTTTTAATTTGGTTTTTGAGTTGCTGATAGCTGTTTTTACAGCATCTGAGATCGCATTGGTATTTGTAAGAATGGAATCACTAGTGGTTGCTTGAAAAAAAGGTGTAATAGCATAGCTTTCGACTTTGTAATGAGCACCAGAATTACTCAGTTCAATTAATTTTATCGCCACAGAGCTGATGTCAATACCAAGACTATTTCTGTATTTTTTATTAAACCATTTCATGGCAATCACTTAAGATGCCCCCATTAATACATCTGGATATTAATTGATAGTCGATCGACAGATAAGTAATTAAGAATTTATTATTGCCGTTATTTAAAAATCTTATATAGATTAAATGAATTTGTATTCAGAGGAACAGGCAATATCTAACGCTCATAATCATCTGACTTGCAGTAAATTATAGCTTGTCTTTAATAGATTTATTTATTCTGTGACAATTAGTAATGAAAATGTTGTTTAATTTAACGTTTTAGATTGAATTGTAGTTTGTATGTATGAATAAGATTAACGGCCAGACAACAATTAAAAATATATAGTTAGATATAGCTTAAAGCTATTGTTACTTATGAAGAAATGAGACGAATTATTTTATCTTTTTTTTTGATTAGTATTTTGTAATTTTGAAGAATAATTTTTGGCGATTAAGTTGCCAAGAAGGTTTTGCACAAAATGATGTTAAAGTTGAAAATATATGAAGGCTATTGTTGATACACCTGTACATCAACGACTTCTTAAGAAATCAGTTGATGCAAGGCATTATTCCAGCGATTGCTCGCATCAAAGAGTATTTATTACGTATGCAAGCCTTGTTGGTAGGTGATCGCAATTGTAAAAATAAGGTATTGTTAGCGCAACATAAGGCAAGAGTGATTTTATTTTCCGTATTTTTTACGGAATTTATCGACTCGACCTGCTGTATCAACAACCCGTTGTTTTCCTGTATAAAAAGGATGACATGAAGAGCAAACTTCAACCTGTAAATCCTTGCACAATACAGAGCCGGTTAAAAATGTATTACCGCAGCCACAGCTTACAGTAATTTGTTTATATTCAGGATGAATTTCTGGTTTCATATTACTTACTCATTACCCACAAAGATGACTATATATACATTATACAACTTAGTATAATACTTTTTTCATTAGTAATTGGCAACCCCTTTGATAAATATATGCGTGTTATTTCTTTAAATGTAAACGGAATCCGAGCAGCGGAACGTAAGGGGTTTTTTAATTGGATGCATTTACAAAATGCCGATATTATTTGTCTTCAAGAAACAAAAGCCCAGATAAGTCAGTTAAATAGGGATCTATTTTGTCCCAAAGATTATAGTTGTTTTTATCATGATGCTGATAAAAAAGGTTACAGTGGGGTTGCTATTTACGCGAGAAGAAAACCGGATAAGGTGATCAATGGAATAGGGTGGTCAGATATTGATGCAGAAGGACGTTTTATTGAGGCGCAATTTGGCAACTTAAGTGTAATTTCTCTTTATCTACCTTCTGGTTCTTCGGGTGAAGAGAGACAAGCATTTAAGTTTAGTTTTATGAGCCGTTTTATGCCTTATTTACAAGACTGCGCACTAACTAAACGCCACTATATAATCTGTGGCGATTGGAATATTGCTCATAAAGAGATTGATTTAAAAAACTGGCGTGGAAACAAGAAAAACTCCGGTTTTTTACCTGAAGAGAGGTCTTGGCTTGATACATTATTTTCAAATGATCGTTGGGTAGATGCTTTCAGGCTTATTAATCAAGAATCGGATCAATACACTTGGTGGTCAAACAGAGGTCAAGCGTGGGCAAAGAATGTAGGTTGGCGGATTGATTATCAAATAATAAGTGCAGAGTTAAGAGATAAAGTAATAGCGACATCCATTTATAAGGATGAGCGTTTTTCTGATCATGCACCATTTACAGTTGATTATGCTTTGGATATTAATACGCTCTAATGCGTTATGAAAAAGAATTTAATGAATATTAAAATACTTCTCAAGAGCGCATAGATGTTTCTTGATTATTCCAAGGAGCAACTTTAAGTAGAAGTAACATGCCTGGTATGGCTATTAGAAAACAAAATAGAAAAAAAGTCATCCATCCTAGTGAATCTACTAAATAACCAGTAGCTGCATTTGCAAATGTTCTAGGTACAGCAGCCAGACTTGTGAATAAAGCGAATTGGGTGGCAGTGTAGTTTGGGTGGGTGGTGTGGGCGATAAAGGCAACAAAAGCAGCAGTACCCAAGCCTACACCTAAAGCTTCAATACCAATTACTATGGCTAACCAAGGTAAATTGTGACCGACTGTGGCTAGCCAGGCAAAGCCTAAAATCGCGATCATTTGAACCATACCAAAAAGCCACAAGGCTCTATTAATACCGAGTTTAATCATCCCTATACCACCAAGCAATCCCCCAGCTACACTTGGCCATAAGCCCGCATTTTTAGCAATAAGTCCAATCTCAGTTTTACTAAATCCCATGTCAAGATAAAAGGGCGTGGCGAGAGCAGTAGCCATGCTATCACCTAATTTATAGAAAAAAATAAACGCTAGCACCAAAGCAGCTGACTTAAAGCCATTACGATTAATAAATTCTTGAAAAGGCTCAATTACAGCAGCTCTGAGAGTTTTAGGCGTACCATTTTTAAGCATCGGTTCGTTCACAAATAGTGTCATGAAAAGGCCGGGTAACATAAACAAAGCTGTAATTATGAACACATAGTTCCAGGGCATATGGTCAGCGAGAATAAGAGACAGTGAGCCTGGTATTAGACCTGCTATTTTGTAAGCATTTACATGTATTGCATTGCCTAAACCAAGCTCATTATCGAGTAATAGTTCACGTCGATAAGCATCCATAACAATATCTTGTGAAGCACTAAAGAATGCAACGAGACTGGCTAAATAAGCAATAGTCCATAAATCAAGAGTTGGATGTAATACACCGAATCCAGGAATTGTAAGCAGTAATGCTGATTGCCAAATGAAAAGCCAGCCACGACGGCGACCAAGTGGTGGGGTGTAACGATCAAACAGAGGTGACCAAAGAAATTTCCAGGTAAAGGGTAATTGGATAAGGGAAAACAAGCCTATGACTTTCAGGTCAACATTATAAGAGCGTAACCAAGCCGGAAGCAGAGAAATTAGAATATACAGCGGTAAGCCGGAACTAAATCCAGTTAAGATACAAATAATCATGTGTTTATTAAAGAGTATCTTGCGGATATTTGTATTATTTGTCACAGAATACCTGTTGTGTAATCTTAGTTTGCAATGGTAGTTCTAAAAATATCAGAATGATTTAAATTATCATTATTCAAATAGTTATGCCAATCTTATTCTATAACTATTTTAAAATAGACCTGTACTGATTTTGAAGGGGTTAAAACGGTATGAATTTGGATTATTTTCTTATGATGGGGTGTGACTGATTAAATGGAGAGGTTGCTCCCTTTGAGTAAGATCACAACCTCTGCAAATGTTGAACGCTACAAAATAATCATAGCGATCGTTGATTGTTAGCCATTAATTAAATAATGAACAAAAATACTTGCTGCATAACCACCGGCAATTGCGGGGGTCCATTTTAAATGACTGAAGAAAGTATATTTATGGTTAGATTGGCCCATTAAAGCGACACCTGCTGCTGAACCGACAGATAATAACGATCCACCAACACCAGCTGTCAATGTTACTAATAACCATTGATACAAATCCATGTCCAAATTCATATTTAATACTGCAAACATGACAGGAATATTATCAACAATGGCAGAGATGACACCGACTAATATGTTGGCTGTTGTTGGTCCTAAGCCGTCGTACATGGCTCCAGATAATAACTCAAGATAACCAATGTATCCTAGACCACCTACGGCAAAAACCACACCGAAGAAAAATAACAAAGTATCCCATTCTGCAAGTTTTACCTTGTTAAAAATATCAAATCCTGATTCACCCTCAGCACAGTGATTCTTTTTTAAATAATAACCATAAAACATTAATACTGAAAGACCTACCATCATACCCATAAATGGAGGCAAATGAAGGCCTTGTTTGAAGCTTACAGCAGTGACGATAGTCAATAGAAATAAAGCACAAATCTGAATAGCACCTGGCTTTAATTCAACGGCTTCTTCTGAAGTGACTTTTGGTTGTTCATCAGGCACAGCAAAATACATGATGGCAGCTGGCACACCATAATTTACCGCTGAAGGAATAAATAATTTGAAGAAATCAAAGAACTCAGCGTAGCCCGCCTGCCATACCATTAAAGTAGTAATATCACCAAAAGGACAAAATGCACCGCCAGCATTAGCTGCAATTACTAAATTTACAAAGCCGATACTAATGAATTTTTCATTATCTGCACCAACAGCCATTACCACAGCACCTACCAATAAAGCTGCTGTTAAGTTATCAGCGACGGCTGATAGGAAAAAAGTGATAATACCAGTGATCAAAAATAACTTGCGATAGCCGAATTGCTTTCTGACCATCCATGAGCGCAATGCTTCAAATACATTACGTTCTGACATCGAGTTGATATAAGTCATTGCAACCAACAAAAATAGCATTAACTCGGCATACTCTTTCAAATTATATTCAAAAGCTTCATGCATGGCTTCAACTGAAACACCCTTTTGTGAGGCCAAAATAGCTGCGTGAGCCCAAATTATACCAGCGGCAAGGATGACAGGTTTAGATTTACGCATATGCGTAAACTCTTCAGTCATCACAAAGCCATATGCGATGATAAAAATAAGAACAGTATAAATACCACGTTCAGTTCCTGTCATACCAAGGCTTTCAAAACCACCTGCCATTGCCATTTGAGGCACCAGCAATACCGCTAACAAAATTAACAAAAATCGCACAAAAATCTCCCCTTACTTGGTTTTATAAATAATACGTTTGACAAATTTTAACTGTTAATAGTATCACCAACTAATAAATTTTGTCATTTTATGACTCACAGTATATGATTACCTGACATGATTTTTTGCTAAAAAGACATATTTAACTTCCATCTATGTATCAGTATAACGAAATAGACCAGACCCTGGTTAACGAACGGGTAGCTCAATTTAGAAGACAAACAGAACAATTCCTAAGTGGCGAAATTACTGAAGATCAGTTCCGTGCATTACGTTTGCGGAACGGCCTTTATGTTCAAATACATGCCCCTATGTTAAGGGTAGCAGGACCTTATGGGTTGTTTAATTCTACTCAGTTCAGAAAGTTGGCTCATATTGCCCGTACCTATGACAAAAATTATTGTCATTTTACAACGCGACAAAATGTACAGTTTAACTGGCCAAAATTAGAAGAAGTACCTGATATACTTGAAGAATTAGCTGATGTACAAATGCATGCCATTCAAACGAGTGGCAATTGTATGAGAAATACGACTTCAGATCACTTGGCTGGGGTATGTATTGATGAGATTGAAGACCCTCGGCCTTATTGTGAAATTATTCGACAGTGGACAACTTTACATCCAGAATTTGATTATTTGCCACGTAAATTTAAAATGGCGGTGAGTGGTGCTCTGCATGACAGAGCGGCGACACAATTTCACGATATTGGTTTACATTTAGTCAAAAATGACAAAGGAGTAATAGGTTTTAGAGTATTAGTCGGTGGTGGATTAGGTCGTACACCGGTTATCGGTCAAGTAATAAAGCCTTATCTAGAAAAGAAGCATTTGTTGTCCTATTTGGAAGCCATATTACGTATTTATAATTTGTTCGGTCGTCGAGACAACAAATATAAGGCCCGTATTAAAATTTTAGTTAAAGAATCCGGATTAGATAAGTTTTCAACGCTGGTTGAAAAAGAATGGTTGCTTATTCGTGATAGTAATGAATTAAGTGATGCTCGAATTAACGCCATTAAAGCTCAGTTCGCTCCCCCTGCTTATGATAATGCAGCGGATAAAGATATCAGTTTTACTGAACAGCAACAAGCGAACAAAGCTTTTACAACATGGGTGAAATTTAATACTACTGTTCATAAAGTTGCCGGTTATCGTGCGGTATTTTTGTCCTTGAAAGCACCAGAAGTTCCGCCTGGCGATATGACCGATTGTCAACTTGATGCAGTAGCAGATTTAGCTGATCAATACAGTTTTGGAGAAATCCGGAGTACACACAGGCAGAACTTAATTCTGGCTGATGTTAAACAAGCCGATCTTTTCATGTTGTGGCAAAAACTCGATAGATTGAACTTGGCTACCCCCAATATTGGTACTGTAACTGATATGATTTGTTGTCCGGGTCTCGATTTTTGCTCACTTGCTAATGCTGGTTCTATTGGTGTTGCTAGAGAAATCAATGAGGCTCTTGACGATATTGATTATATTCATGATATTGGCGACATAAAAATTAATATGTCCGGTTGTATGAATGGATGTGCACATCAAAGTGTTGGTCATATTGGAATATTAGGTGTTGATAAAAAAGGAAGTGAGTGGTATCAAATAACTTTGGGCGGCTCATCTGAAAATGACGCAGCAATTGGTGAAAGATTGGGGCCGGCGGTTGCCAAAGATCAGATAATCAATGCAATCACTACTATTCTTGATGTTTACATCAAAAATCGTTTAAATGACGAACCATTTTTGGCTATGGTTAATCGTGTTGGTGTAACTCCATTTAAAGAGCAAGTTTATGCAGATAGTTAAAGATAATCAGATTATTGATAATAACTGGCGATATGTAGCGGATGATGCAGAACCGTTAGTAGGTGATATTACTGTTTCATTGGCTCGATGGAATACAGATAACCAGAAGTTACGTGTTCATGATGGTAAACTTGGTTTAAGAATTGCACCCTGTGACTCAGTTGATGAGATGGCTTTAAATCTAAGAGATATCGATTTAGTTGAATTAGATTTTCCGGATTTTGCGGATGGTCGTTTGTTTTCTCATGCTTGGTATCTTAGAAGTCGTTTTGGTTATCAAGGAGAAATTAGGGCTATAGGGCATTTTATGCCTGATCAGGTCTTTTATCTCTCACGAGTTGGGGTCAATGCATTTGCTCCGGAAAAAATCGAATATTTGCCTTTTATAATTTCTAATTTGAATGATTTTACGGTTAAGTACCAAAATTCCGTTAATTAGTTTTTAGCCTTTATTTAAGACTCTTGCAAAATTATATTGGTAAGAGTCGTTGCCGATAATCCTGAGTTAATATCAGTTTTATTGGCGACACACTGTTGTTTACTCTTTCAAAGTAAAGCCTCTCGTTTTTTATTGGAAACTTAATGTATTCTCATGGCGTAAAAAAAACGATAGTCCTTCGTTCTATTAAGAAAAAATATACCTTAGAGGGTAATCTGCATCCTTTATTAGAAAGAATATTTCTAGCACGAGGAATCACTTCTGAATTAGAACTCGATAGAACGTTATCTAAACTTCCTTCGCCTTGGTTATTGTTAGGTATGGAAGAGATGGTGGCTCATTTGATTGTTGCCATCAATGACCAACAAAAAATTTGTATCGTTGCTGATTTTGATGCAGATGGTGCAACCAGTTGTGCAGTTGCAATAAAAGGCTTGCATTTATTAGGAGCGGGGCAAGTAACGTTTGTTGTCCCTAATCGATTTGAGTACGGTTATGGATTAACTCCAGAAATTGTCGAACTGGTTAAATTACAAAATCCTGATGTAATTATTACTGTCGATAATGGTATCTCCAGTATCGAAGGAGTAAAGGTAGCCATTGATGCAGGTATAAAAGTTTTGATTACTGATCATCATCTTCCAGGAGCTGACCTACCTCTTGCAACTGCCATTGTTAACCCGAACCTCCTTGATGATAAATTTCCTAATAAATCATTGGCAGGTGTTGGTGTCATATTTTATGTTTTGATGGCCCTAAGAAGTCGATTAAGAGACATGAATTGGTTTGAGACTCATCAGGTTATGGAACCAAATCTGGCGCAATTATTGGATTATGTGGCTTTAGGAACAGTCGCTGATGTGGTTACATTCGATCAAATTAATCGGATTTTGGTGCATCAAGGCTTATTGAGAATTCGGACAGGACAGTGTCATCCTGGATTGAGTGCACTCGTTGAAGTCTCGGGAAAAAATGCTAAAACGATTACGGCATCCGATTTGGGTTTTTCAATTGGTCCTCGTTTAAATGCGGCTGGTCGTATGGATGATATGTCATTGGGAATTCAATGCTTATTAACAGATGATACAGTTACTGCTAAAGATATAGCGCTAAAGCTTGACGAATTAAATAATGATCGTCGTGATATTGAGTCGGTTATGAAGCACGAAGCGTTAAATTATTTAAATGAAATGAAAATGTTAGATGAACATCGTTTGCCCGCAGGTGTTTGTTTGTTTGATGTTAAATGGCATCAAGGTGTTATAGGTATTTTAGCTTCACGAATTAAGGATCAAGTACATCGTCCGGTTATCGCTTTTGCATCTGCGGGTAAAGACTTAATTAAGGGTTCCGCACGATCTATTCCGGGCGTTCATATCAGAGACGTGTTGAGCGATATTGCAGCAGCACATCCCAATCTACTGAGTAAATTTGGCGGTCATGCAATGGCCGCTGGTTTGATCTTAAAAATGCATGATTATCCACCTTTTGCCTTAGCTTTTGATGAGATGGTAGGTAAACGTCTTGCTAATATGGATTTGGAACAAAAGCTTCTGTCTGATGGGGAGTTGTCCGAGCAAGAAATGACGCTTGAAATAGCTGATTTATTACAAAATGCTGCAACTTGGGGGCAAGATTTTCCGGAGCCTTTATTTGAGGGTGTATTTGATGTGATTCAATCGAGGATCGTTGGGCAAAGACATCTCAAATTGGTATTAAGAAAACTCGGTGGCGATTTGATTATTGATGCCATTTCTTTTTTTGTCGATAAACCGGAGTCTTGGTTAGGATTAAGGCAAATTAAAGCAGTCTATCGTCTTGATATTAATGAGTTTAGAGGAAATAGAACTGTGCAACTTATCGTGCCATATTTTGAAAAAGTAGTATAAAAAAGGGCGGAAAATCCGCCCTTATATTGAATCAAAAATTTATTTTTTTGTTTCAGCTTTAGCTGGTTCAGCTGTTTTTTCCTTTACAGCCTCTTCAATAACAACTTCTTGGGCAACTGTTTTACCGGATGCGTCTTTAACAGTTTCAACTACCACTTCTTCAGCAGCTACCGTTTTACCTGAGGCATCCTTAATTTCTTCTACTGCAACTTCTTCAGTAACCGTGTCTCCTGTTGGTGTTTTGTCGGCATTAGCTGCAGGTGCTTTGGCTGGTTCTTCAGTTAAGGGAACTAAAATTTCAACTTTGGCTTGTTTACGCAAAGTTTCAACCATAGTTTGAATCTTTTTTCGTTGCAAATAAGGTATCAATTGTTCTTTCACAGAATCCAATGAAGGTGGGGTTTGTGCACGAGAATCTTCTCTTAAAATTATATGGTAACCAAACTGAGTTTTTACAGGAGCTTCGGTATATTTACCTTTTTGTAACTTAACAACGGCTTCTGAGAAAGGCGCGACCATTTGGCCGGCAACAAACCAACCTAAATCACCACCATTTTGAGATTCTTTAGCATCTAAAGAGTTCTTGTTGGCTAATTTTGCAAAATCAGCACCTTTATCTAATTCAGCAATTATTTTTTTTGCTTCATCTTCAGTTTTTACTAAAATATGGCGTGCCTTGTATTCAGTGCCATTTTCGCCGGCAACTTTACTGTCATATTCAGCTTTAATTTCTGCATCAGTAACTGGATTCGCTTTGATGAAATTTTGGACATCAGCTTGTGTTAGCAGGGTTTTTTTAGCGCTATCCAGTTGAGCAATAATTTCAGCAGATTTATCTAGTTGTTTTTGCATCGCATCCTGAACTAATAATTCACGTTGGATTAGTTCTTCAATCAATTTTTCTTTAGGAAAAGTTTGACCATGACTACGCTCAGCAATTTCTTTTTCCAATTCAGCTAATGTCGATTTCGCTATATATTGGCCGTTAACCTCAGCAATAGCATCAGCTTTAGCGACTTTAGGAGCTGAAGAGGTGGCGGCACCTTTTTGGTCACAACCAGAAATAAATGCAGTGCCGACGATAAGTAGAGGGATAATGCTTTTTTTCATTTATAAGTTTCCTTTAGTTTCTTCAGAGGGTGATAGAGCGTTGATGCCCAAGGCATGAATTTGTTGTTTCATCATGTCGCCGAGTGCTTTATAGATAAGCTGGTGTCGCTGTACTAATGTTTTGCCTTCAAAGGCTTCTGCAATAATAGTGACATGATAGTGACCGCCACCACTCTTTGCCCCAGCATGTCCAGCATGTGCAGCACTATTATCAATAATTTCTAATAGATCTGGCTTAAGAGATTCGTTCAGTAGTTGCTTAATTGTTTCGGTTGTCATTCTGGAAATACCTTTTTAAATGGTTTGACGATAACTTTAGCATAAACTCCGGCATCGTTATAGGGGTCACTTTTTGCCCATAATTGGGCTGCTTCCAGATTATTAAATTCAGCCACCACTAGGCTACCAGTAAAACCAGCATTATCCGGATTTTCAATATCAATTGCAGGATGTGGGCCTGCTAAAATTAATCGTCCTTCATCTTGAAGATTTTGTAGTCGTTTAATATGGGATGGGCGAGCAGCAAGCCTTTTGTCTAAACTATTTTCGGCGTCTTCACTGATTATTGCGTATAACACTCTTTATTCCTCAGCATCGGGGATGTATTTATATAAAAAAAACATTTGTATTATCATGAAAACAACCATTAAGCCGGGCGCTACGAATGTTTTAAAGGTCACCCAATCATCAGTATTGTAATTGTACATAACATAAACATTGATAAAGCCGACAATTATGAAGAAGCTGGCCCAACTAAAATTAAGGCGTTTCCATATTAACGGTGGTAGCGTTAAGTTGCTTGACATCATTCTTTCGATAAAGGTCTTTTTTCCTATAAAGTGACTGCTTAAGAAAGCAATACCAAATAACCATTCTATGATGGAGAACTTCCATTTCAGGTATTGCTCATCATGAAGATAGATAGTTGCTCCCCCAAAAACAATAACTAAGGCTAGAGTGATCCATTGCATAGTTTCTACTTTGTGATACTTGAACCATGCATAACCAACTTGGATAATAGTGGCTACAATAACAACCGCAGTCGCTATATAAATGTCATAAAGTTTATAGGCAATGAAAAATAAAATTATAGGAATAAATTCAATCAGTTGTTTCATGGGTTCCAGAATGAGTTTGATCGGATGTAAGGTTTAAAGCTCTAGCTTTTGATTATAGGTGCATCGAAAAGGATCAATTTTAGAGGATTTGATTGTTGTTTTTACTTAAGGTAAGTTGTTTTCCAATTTCTATATTCGGCTGAAATAGTCATTTAATTGGAAGCTTTGTAAAGTCACGTAAAGCTATTTGTAATTGAAATTTATATAAAATTGGATTTTATAGCAACCCAAATAAAGTAAATATTGTAGTTTTTTTTACTGTCAATGTACATGATTGTGGTTTTTTTTCTGTTAATATTATTAAATTTTGAGAGTTATTGATGAATAAAGTATCACAAACCGAATTAGAAGCGGCTACATTCAGACGTCTTATCAGTCACTTACAGCAACATTCTGAGGTCCAAAATATCGATCTAATGATAACCGCTGATTTTTGTAGAAATTGTCTTGCAAAATGGTATATGGCTGCGGCACAAGAGCAAAACCATGCAATCGATTATGAGCAGGCCAGAGAAATAATTTATGGGATACCCTATAACGATTGGAAAGATAAGTTTCAACAAGAAGCGACACCTGAACAATTGGCCGCTTATAATCAAAAGCAAGAGGCAAAAGTTAAGTAAAGCATTATTTTAGTTGCATACACAAGATTACTTATTAGTAGCTTCTGGTATGTATTTGGAGTCCGTGTAATGGTTCAGGGTAAAGAGTGATACTCGATTCTATATGGCCGTCAGTATAAAGATTTATCATTCTATAGCCTGGTTGTGTTGTGTCTAGACTGAATTCTTTACTATGAGGTTTAAATTGAAAGCATGTTGAAGGTGATCCAAGGACAAGAATACCGTCAGTAATCGTTTCCTTTGGTTGATGTATGTGACCGGTAGTAATAGCTTTTACTTGAGGGTATTTTCTTAAAATGCTTAAAAAATCTATTCTGTTTTTTATAATCATGGTGTCAAGCCAAGCACTATCTGTCATTAGGCAGTGATGATGAACTGCGATTAGCGTATGCTGATCTGGAGTATTGGACAAACAATCCTCAAGGAATAGTAATTCTTGTTCTGGTAAATAGCCGTTCGGAGAATCTGGTATCTGACTATTAAGACAAATTAACTGCCAGTTATCAATAGAAATGTGTCTTTGACAATTCACTTTGTCGGTACAAAAAATTTGTTGCATTAACGCATAATCATCATGATTGCCGGGAATGCAGATTGAGGGAGTGTTATAAGATTCAAGGCTTTTTAAAATCCTGAGATAACTTGCTGGGCAAGGATCTTGAGCCAAGTCACCAGTAACTATAATTAAATCAATGGGATGAGCATTGGTAAATGCAAAATCAAGGATGGCATTAAAATAATATTCTGTATTAATACCCAGAAATGTATCATGTAGTCCCGGTTGGATGTGCAGGTCAGTAATTTGTAATACTGAAATCGGAGTCATGGTTAGTTTATTTAATTTCCTTAACCAGTACTTTGGAGTTTCTCTCAGGGTTATAGAGAGATTTGAGTTGGTCAGGTAGTTGATTAATTGCAGACGATAAAAAACCGCGTTCAATAAACCAATGCATGGTTTGGGTTGATAAAACGTAGAGTTTTTTTAGTGCTAATTCTTTGGCTTTTTGATTAATATATTCCAGCAGTCGATTACCTCGGGAAGATCTTTGATAATCAGGATGGATAGCAAGACAGGCAATAGCACCGTAGTGATGGTCTAAATTAAGATGTAAAGCAGTGCAGCCAATAATTAATCCATCTCTTTCAATGATTATATAATCAGAGATTTCCATTTCAATTTTCTCTCGAGAACGTCTTGCTAGTATGCCTTGTTGCTCGAGTGGTTTAATCAATTCAAGAATGCCACCTATATCATTGAGTGTGGCAGGGCGTAACTCTTCAAAAGGCGTGGAGCTTATCAAAGTGCCAATACCATCTCGGCTGAATAGCTCTAATAACAAAGCGCCATCTATACTACGATTAATTAAATGAACGCGTTCAATGCCAGAACGACAGGCTTGAATGCTGGCTTTAAGGGGTAGGCTAATTACGTCGTTAAGCCCTTGGTATTGTTGCAGAAAAATATCAGCTTCATTGGTCGTCATTTGCCTTATTTGTTCATTATTTTCAGGGTAGCAGCAACTTTTTTCGGTGAGTAGAATTAATTTTTCTGCTTTTAAAGCAATTGATATTGCAGTAGCAACTTGTTCTGCAGACAGGTTGAAAATTTCTCCGCTCGGTGAGTAACCAATGGGTGAGATTAACACCACATTATTTTGATCAAGTTGCTGATGAATTGCAGTGCTATCAATACGGCGAACTTCACCGGTATGGCAGTAATCGACTCCGTTTATGACACCGATTGGTTTCGCGGTAACAAAATTACCCGATGCTACTTTGAGACTACAGCCTGCCATAGGTGAGTTTGCTAGGCCCATCGATAAAAGGGCTTCAATTTCTACTCGAACTAGTCCTGCTGCTTCTTTTACACATTGGAGCGCTAGATCATCGGTAATTCTTAAGTTATTATGGAATAGTGGCGGGATGTTTAGCTTGGTCAACCGTTGGTCAATTTGTGGGCGTATGCCGTGAACTAAAACCAGACGTATTCCCAAACTACTAAGAAGTGCGAAGTCATGAACATGGTGCTCAAAATCATCAGCTAGTAAAGCTTCACCACCAAATGAAATGACAAAAGTTTTGTTGCGGTGAGCATGTATATAGGGTGAGGAATCTCTAAACCAGCTAACAAATGATTTTTGTGATTTCATAATTAATCGCTTGAATTTTTACTTGTGAACGGACTGCCTGATTAGGCAGTCATGATCTAGGTTGTTAGTATAATTAATCTTCAGCGACTTTTGCTCATCAAAGGAGTCAATAAAGTATTGGATTCTTACTATTAGTCAAGATTGTCCGTTACGGCACCTAACGAAGCTGAACTTACTAATTTTGCATATTTTGCTAACACGCCACGGGTGTAGCGTGGTGCGGGCTGTGTCCATGCATCAAGGCGGTGAGCAATTTCATGTTCATCGATAACCAGGCTCAATTCATTATTTTCAGCGTCGATGATAATAGTATCACCATTCTCAATGATTGCTAATGGACCACCAACAAAAGCTTCTGGGGTAATGTGGCCAACAACAAAACCATGTGTACCGCCGGAAAAGCGACCATCTGTAATTAGTGCGACTTCTTTACCCAAGCCTTTACCCATAATGGCAGAAGTCGGGGAGAGCATTTCACGCATGCCTGGTCCGCCTTTGGGGCCTTCATAGCGGATAACAATCACATCACCCTTAACAATATCTCCATTTAAAATGCTTTGTAATGCTTGCTCTTCAGCATCGAATACTTTGGCTGTGCCGACAAATCGTAAACCTTCTTTACCGGTGATTTTTGCAACTGCACCAGCAGGTGCTAAATTGCCGTATAAGACTACTAAATGACTGTCTTTTTTAATAGGGTTATCCAAGGAATGGATCATGTCTTGTCCTTCCGGATAGGGTTTTACGTCGGCTAAGTTTTCAGCCAAGGTTTTTCCAGTTACTGTTAAGCAATTACCATGTAATAACCCTTTATCTAGTAATATTTTCATCAGTGGTTGGATGCCGCCAATCTCAATTAGCTCAGCCATTTGGTAGCGACCGCTCGGTTTAAGGTCGGCAACAAGAGGAACATGTTTGCCTATGCGAGTGAAATCATCCAATTTGATGTCAACTTTAGCAGCATTTGCCATAGCCAAAATATGCAACACAGCATTGGTTGAGCCTCCAAGCGCAATCACTATGGTAATGGCATTTTCAAAAGCCGCTTTGGTCATGATATCACTGGGTTTTATATCTTGTTTAAGCAATTCTAATACGGCTGCGCCAGCGCGTTCGCAATCTAATCTTTTATCGTTTGAAATGGCGGCTTGGGCAGAGCTGTTGGGTAAACTCATACCCAGTGCTTCAATTGCAGATGCCATAGTATTAGCGGTGTACATGCCACCGCAGGAGCCTGCTCCTGGAATAGCTTTAGCTTCAATCTCGGCAAGTTCGGCATCATCAATTTGGTTGTTGGCTCTGGCACCCACAGCTTCAAAAACAGACACAACGTCAAGTTTTTTATCTTTATGACAGCCTGGCATAATAGTGCCTCCATAAACAAAAACGCTGGGGCGATTTAATCGTGATAAAGCAATCATGCAGCCAGGCATGTTTTTATCACAGCCGCCGATGGCAACAATGCCATCGAAGCCTTGGCAGCCAACGACTGTCTCAATTGAATCGGCAATCACTTCACGAGATACTAAGGAATATTTCATCCCCTCAGTGCCCATTGAAATTCCATCAGATATGGTAATGGTATTAAAAATTACAGCTTTACCATTTGCGTTATCAACTCCTGTAGCCGCTGAATCAGCTAGTTTATTGATATGCATATTGCAGGGGGTGACCATACTCCAAGTAGAAGCAATTCCTATTTGTGGTTTTTTAAAATCTTCGTTTTTAAAACCAACAGCATGCAACATGGCTCGGCTGGGTGCACGTTCCATACCGTCAACAACTAAAGAAGAAAAGTGTCGTGTGTTGTGGTCATCTGAATGAGCCATGTCATTAATTCCTGGGATATAAGTAAAGAATGGATTGTAATGCTTATTGAATCTAACTTTTAAATTTATGTCTTATAGTAGGCCTATGTCTTCAAAAAGAATTCCAGCTATTTTTCCGTCTCCAGCCAAGTTTAGGGAGGATAAATCCTAAAAGAACACCAATTAGCGATAAAATGCCACCGTATAAGAACCAGTCTTGGCTCGCTGTATCTTTAAGAGCTTGATTTTCTAATTTAAATTGTTGTAATTCACGTTCAACATTAACTACACGTTCTTGCAATTCGTCACGTTCATTTCTTAGTTGGAATGAATTAGCAGCGGTTTTCTTAAGATCTTCAAGCTCTCTCGACAGTTGATCACGTTCGGTTGCTAACGATTTTTCTAGAGATGATCCTGGGGTGAGCTTATCTTTTAGCGTATTAATTTCTGTAGTTAGTCTGGTATTATTAGATTGTAATTGCTCTATGGTTTTACTTGCAGTGTCCTTTGGGTCAATAACAGGCGCTTGTTTTGTAGTAAAGCGTAATTTAATATGACCTTCAGTGCCATCTAAAAGACGTACTTTGATAAAATCAAACTTACTCTCATTTTCAATCACCATGAGGGGCGTTCCAATCGGTAATAGTTTTAAAGCTTTACCGTGAATGCTGGGGGAGCCTCTTAAAGTTAAATTAACATCATCTGCAACATAAATAGTCTCTGCTTCAGAAAAATCTATATTAAGTAGTAAAATAAGAAAAACACTGAGTAATTTTTTCACAATTATCTTCTATAAGTAGTGGTCAGTTGAATTTATTTAAGGTGTTTTTTCACAAAGTAAAAATTCTAAAAGTGCTTTTTGTGCATGGAGGCGATTCTCTGCTTCAGCGAAAACGACGCTCTGCGGCCCGTCTATCACTTTAGCAGTCACTTCTTCACCTCTATGGGCTGGTAGGCAGTGCATAAATAGTGCGTCATTTTTTGCTGCATGCATAATATTTTCGTTAATTTGGTAGTCCATAAAAGCAATTTCTCGCAGCTTTTGCTCTTCTTCTTGACCCATACTCGCCCAGACATCGGTAACACAGAGATCACTGTTGTTGGCGGCTTCTAATGCACTATTAAAAAATTTGACGTGTTTGCCAGCCGCCTTAACAAACTCGGGGAGTGGTTGATACCCTTTAGGGCAAGCAATGTGTAAAGTAAAGTCAAGTAGCATCGCAGCATGGATGTATGAATGGCACATGTTGTTACCATCACCTATCCAGGTTACGATTTTTCCTTTGATATCACCTCGATATTCAAAATAAGTTTGCATGTCAGCAAGTAACTGACATGGGTGTTGTTGATCGGTTAAGCCATTAATGACAGGTACGCTGGAGTAATTTGCAAATGTAGTAACAGTTTCATGTTTGTCTGTTCTTAACATGATGCAGTCAACCATACTGGATATTACTTTAGCACTGTCATGTAGGGGTTCACCTCTACCTAGCTGAGTATCTCTGGGCGATAAAAATAGCGCGTTACCGCCAAAATGAACCATACCAGTTTCGAAGGAAATACGCGTACGTGTCGATGACTTTTCAAAAATCATGGCTAAAACCTGACCTTTTAAAGGCTGGTAATCTCTAGCCCGATTGTTTTTGAGCGTTATGGCTCTGTAGATTATATGGCGAAATTCGTCGCTGGATAAATCAAGGAGGCTTGTGAAATGTCTTAGATTCATTTTTGATGTTATTTAAGCAGTTTGTTCTGTGTAATTATTAATAATGCCGGACAATGTTTCTACCAGCAGCTCGATCTGCTGGTCATCTATAATTAATGGCGGTAATAATCGAATAGTCGTTTCATTGGTTACATTAATTAGTAAGTGCTGTTGTAATGCTAATTTAATTAATTCAGCACAGGGACTGTCAAGTTCGATACCTATCATTAAGCCTTTATTACGTATATCAACAACATGATTGTTGTTTTTGAGGTGTTCGCCAAGGCCTAAGCGGATAAGCTCACCTTTTTGTGTGGCTGATTTAATCAGGTTTTGCTCGTCAAGTGTTGCTAATACAGCTAAGGCTGCACTACAAGCTAAAGGGTTGCCGCCAAAAGTGGATCCGTGTGAACCTGAGGAGAGTAATTCTGCAGCTTTGCCTCGAGCAAGGCATGCGCCAATGGGGACACCATTGCCTAATGCTTTAGCTAAGGTGCATACATCAGGGATAATATCGTTATGTTGAAAAGCAAGGAATTTGCCGGTCCTCCCAATGCCTGTCTGGATTTCATCGAGCATTAATAGCAGATCAAATTGGTCACAAAGCTTACGCAAGTCGTTGATATAAAGAGGTGCAGGTATATTGATACCGCCTTCACCTTGAATGGGTTCAACTAAAATTGCGACTATATTTTTATTTTGTGCCAACGCAATTTCAACCGCTTTTATGTTGTTGTAAGGAACCCTCACAAAGCCTTCAACAAGCGGGGTAAAACCATATTGTACTTTACTATTCCCAGTAGCAGATAAAGTTGCTAAAGTGCGTCCATGGAAACTTTTTTCCATGACAATAATTGCCGGATTTTCTATACCTTTTTCGTGACCGTACTTACGAGCAAGCTTGATAGCAGCCTCATTAGCTTCCGCACCTGAATTGCAAAAAAAGACATTATCCATGCCGCTTTTCTCAGTTAGTTTGTCAGCTAAAAGCTCTTGGCCAGGGATGCCGTAGAGATTAGAAGTGTGTATGAGTTTTTTACTTTGCTCACAGATAGCATGCTGGATAGCAGGATGAGCATGCCCTAGGTTACATACAGCTATACCGGAAAGTGCATCTAAGTAACGATTGTTTTTTTCGTCAAACAACCATGCGCCTTCTCCTCGATCAAAAGTGATGGGTAATCGATTGTATGTTGGCATGATATGGCTGGTCATTCTAGCTGCCTGTAAATTAAAGTACTGGTGGCGATCTGCTACTCAGTAAAAAATTTTCAATTATAGGTATCAAATTGCTCACAGGCAAGTGCTGGATTTAAAGATTTCCTTTTTTAAATCACATAAAGTTGATAGAATCAAAGATATTTTTATTAAATTGAGTGACTACTATGAGTGTTGTAGAAAGAATTAAAGATCAACTGTTCAGTAATCCGGTCGTTTTATATATGAAAGGATCACCAGATTTTCCACAATGTGGTTTTTCGGGGCAAACAGTACAGATATTAAATGCTTGCCAGGCCAAATTTACCTATGTGAATATATTTGAAGATCCAGAATTGCGTGAAGCCCTTAAGGAGTATTCAAATTGGCCTACCTATCCACAACTTTATATTAATGGTGAATTAGTTGGAGGTTGTGACATCGTTATTGATTTGTATAAAAAAGGTGAGTTGGTTGTCATGTTAGAAGCAGTTGGCGGCGTTGAGTAATAGATCAAACTGTACGGCTGGCATTGATTATTGCAGATTTACGATAAGTTGATTTTGTTTTTAGATCTAAACCAGCCGTATCTTTAAATTTAAGATTGAACATCAATTGATTCAAGTCGATTCCAGCGATTAACGATTAAGCAAAATAATTCCGCTGTTTTTTCGGCGTCATATAGAGCCGAATGCGCTTTCTCATTATCCCAGTCCAAACCTGCAGCTTGAGCAATTTTAGCCAATACGGTTTGTTTATAAGCCAATCCACCTAGAGTTGCTGTATCGAAGGTACTGAAAGGATGAAATGGACTGCGTTTAATTTGTGTGCGTTGAATGGCTGCATTTAGGAATGCGATGTCAAATGCAGGATTATGGCCTACCAAGATCGCCCGTTTACAATCGTTACGTTTTACTGCTTGTTTGATAGGTTTAAATAACATATTTAATGCATCTTTTTCGTCAATTGCCATACGAAACGGATGATAAGGATCTATGCCATTAAATTTGAGAGCAGCAGGGTCAAGTTCAGCGTTTTTAAACGGAATAACATGTGTTGAATAGCGCTCGGTAATTGCTAACTCATTGTTGTTAGTTAGCTCAATAATTACAGCAGCAATTTCCAGTAATGCATTTTTTTTCGAATTAAATCCGGCCGTTTCAATGTCCACAATTACGGGAAGGTAGCCTCTAAAGCGTTGTGCTAAAGGAATCACAGGTGTGTCCATTGAGTTTGATTTTTCGAAGGTATTAAAAGTTGATTATCTTACGCCAAGTTGGCCCTAGATAGGAAAAAATTAGGCTCTACTGCATTTTCCAGCTTAATTCTTCTCCAGCTTTGATTGGAGTAATAGTATTATCGTTTTTTCCGAAAGTTAAGGGGATCCGCCAAGTGATTTTTTCTAATGTCACTGTGCCAGAGTTTCTGGGTAATCGGTAGAAATCGGCCCCGTAAAAACTAGCAAAGCCTTCCAGTTTATTTAATGAACCTGCTTGCTCAAATACTTCAGCATAAAGCTCTAATGCTGTATAAGCGCTGTAACAGCCCGCGCAACCGCAACTGGTTTCTTTTAATGAAGTAATGTGCGGAGCGCTATCGGTACCTAAAAAGAACTTTGGATTACCACTGGTAGCTGCTTGGACTAATGCAAGTCGATGTTTTTCCCGTTTGATGATTGGTAAACAGTAGTAATGCGGACGAATACCGCCTGATAATAACGCATTACGATTATACAATAGATGTTGAGGGGTTATGGTTGCTGCAATATTATCTCCAGATGCGTAAACAAATTGCACGGCTTCATTGGTGGTAACATGTTCAAGCACAATACGTAAATTGGGGAAATTTCTGGCAATATCAGTTAAAATAGTGTCAATAAAAACACGTTCGCGGTCAAAAATATCACAGTCTATATCGGTTGTTTCACCATGAATCAGTAATGGAATATCAAACTTCTCAAGTTCTGCCAGCAATGGGTAAATAGCAGATATATTAGCGATACCAGAATCTGAATTTGTCGTTGCGCCGGCTGGATATAATTTAAATGCATAGATCTGATCAGATTCAGCGGCTTTTTTTATTTCTGAAATCTTGGTGGTTGCTGTTAGATACAAGGTCATCAATGGAATAAAATCAATGCCAGCAGGAACAGCTTGTAAGATCTCTTTTCGATAGGTTAATGCTTGCTCTACTGTTGTCACTGGTGGCTTAAGATTTGGCATTATAATGGCCCGAGCAAATTGCCTTGCGGTATGCGGCAATACTGTTTTTAAAACAGCGCCATTGCGAACATGAATATGCCAGTCATCGGGGCGGGTAATGGTTAAAGTTTTCATTAGTGGCAGTGTGTCTGTAAAATAGACGGTTATTCTATAGTAAGTACTTGGAAAAACTAAATTCAGTCCTTATAGTAGTTATTATTTTTTTATTACCACCGGAGTGGTTAATGCCAATATACGAATATCAATGTCAATCTTGTGGTCATGAGCATGAGGCTTTACAGAAATTAGGCGCCGATCCAATTGTTATATGTCCTGCTTGTACAAAACCGGAGCTTATGAAAAAAATTTCTGCTGCTGGGTTTAGATTAAAAGGCAGCGGTTGGTACGAAACTGATTTTAAAAGTGGCACCAAAAAGAATGTCGTTGGCGAGGCTTCTTCAACACCGAGCACACCTAAAGCCAGTAGTTGCCCAGCAGGTGGCTGTAAAGGCGATTAGTATAAAAAGCACTGAGCCACATTAACTTGGTGCTAACTATTTTTATTTCACTCAATATACAACTTTCAAATCCACAGGGAAAATTTATGCGTACCCACAAGTGCGGAGAATTAAATACACAACAGCTAGGTCAAACCGTTTCAATTTGCGGTTGGGTTCATAGACGCCGAGATCACGGTGGAGTTATTTTTATAGACCTTAGGGATCGTGCAGGTTTAGTACAGGTTGTTGTCGATCCTGATGTGGAAGATACTTTTTCTATAGCTGAACAGGTTCGTAGTGAATACGTATTACAAATTACTGGTATTGTCCGTAATCGCCCAGAAGGTACAGCTAATGCTAATATGTATTCTGGTGCTATTGAAATACTGGCTAAAGAAATTGTGGTTTTGAATGAGTCTGAAACACCTCCTTTCCCTATAGAAAGTGATATTGAAGTTAATGAAGAATTACGTCTGCGCTATCGTTACATTGATTTGCGACGGACTGCGATGCAAGAAAAAATGAAGGTGCGTCGTGACGTGACTAGGGTTTTGAGGAATTTTCTTGATGATAATGAATTCTTTGAAATTGAAACGCCTTATCTAACTAAAGCGACGCCAGAAGGCGCTCGAGACTATATCGTGCCAAGTCGTACGCATGAAAATTCATTCTTTGCCCTTCCACAATCACCACAATTATATAAACAAATGTTGATGATTGCAGGTATGGATAGGTATTATCAAGTCGTGCGTTGTTTTCGAGATGAAGATTTACGTGCAGACAGGCAGCCAGAATTTACCCAGCTTGATATAGAAACATCTTTCATGGATGAAAATGACATCATGACTGTTATGGAAGAGATGATTCGTCAATTATTTGCGAAAGTCATTAATGTCGAATTAGATGCTGAATTTCCACGGATGAGTTATCACGAAGCTGTTTCAAGGTTTGGTGTTGATCGTCCTGACTTGCGTATTCCATTGGAATTGGTTGACATTGCTGATGAAATGAAATCGGTCGATTTTAAAGTTTTTTCAGCGCCCGCGAATGACCCTAAAGGGCGCGTGGTTGCAATGCGAGTTCCGAATGCTGGAGATTTAAGTCGTAAAGACATTGATGAGTTAACCAAGTTTGTCAGTATTTATGGAGCCAAAGGTTTGGCATACATAAAGGTGAATGATCTCAGCGCAGGTTTGGACGGTTTGCAGTCACCTATTGTTAAATTTGCACCTAAAGAAGTTTGGGACAGTGTCTTGGCTAAAACAGGCTCACAAACAGGCGATTTAATTTTCTTCGGGGCTGACAAAGCTAGTATCGTTAATGAAGCGATGGGAGCTTTACGAGTCAAATTAGGTCAGGATCTGAATTTATTGCAAGGTGAATGGAAGCCAGTTTGGATTGTAGATTTCCCCATGTTTGACTGGGATGAAAAAAGCGGGCGTTTTAATGCGATTCATCATCCTTTTACTGCGCCTAGTTGTTCAGTTGAAGACTTGGTTGCGAATCCGGCTATTGCATTGTCTCGTGCCTATGATTTGGTGTTAAACGGCACTGAAGTGGGTGGTGGTTCAATTCGTATTAATCGAACCGCCATGCAACAAACGGTGTTTGAAATATTAGGCATAGGCGAAGAAGAAGCCAGAGAAAAATTTGGCTTTTTGTTGGATGCTCTAAAATTTGGCGCGCCGCCACATGGTGGTTTGGCATTTGGTTTGGATCGTTTAGTGATGTTGATGACAGGTTCAAGTTCTATTCGTGATGTAATCGCATTTCCAAAAACGCAGTCTGCGGCATGCCCATTAGTTAGTGCTCCTGCAGTAGTCACAGATGAGCAATTAAAGGAATTGGGGATTCGCTTAATAAAGCCGGCAGGAAAAGAGAAGCTTAAGTAAGTAAGCAAGTTTGTTTAAACTTTAGTAAGCTGGGATATGAATACATATGCCAGTTTATTAATCGAAAGATGATTTAAATATAACGGCCAGTAACCTAGTTATAATTATCGTGGCAAAAAAGGCCAGTACTGAAAAAATACCTAAGCAACCATCTACAATCCCAAAAAAAATGAGTTCTTTTTTTGCCTGGGATGAAGATATATTGATACTGAATGTATTAGGTACACCTGCCGCCAAACAAGATGTTATTGGTAAGGTTAAAGGCAATCAACTTAAAATCAGTGTTACTGGGACTCCAAAAGCAGGTAAGGCTACAGATCACATGGTGCGTTTTTTAGCCAAAGAATTTGATGTTTCTACTTCTGATATTGTTGTTGTGTTTGGACGAATGAATGTTAATAAGCAATTGCGTATCAAAGCACCTAAAAAATTGCCCTCTGTTATTGCCCGTTTAGTTTGATAACCGTTATATTGAATTTGAATGTATATAATAGTTTCAATGTCCGTCTTTAGTCAGTTACTTTTAGTTTTGATAAAAAACAATACGCCTTAGATTTTAATATTTAACGTTTTTAATGGTAAATAAATGACAACAACACGTTTTCCTATTCAAGATTACGCATTACTAGATGATGAAGAATGCGATGTCCGCATTATTGCTGCTAAAGCCAAATTGGGTAAGCGTTGTGTAGTGCTTGGTCATCATTATCAGCGCGATGAGGTTTTTAAACATGCTGATTTTTCGGGTGATTCTTTGAAATTATCCAGAGATGCGGCTCAATCGGAAGCAGAATATATTGTCTTTTGTGGGGTACATTTTATGGCAGAAGTAGCTGACATTTTGTCTCGTCCCGAACAAATAGCTATTTTGCCGGATTTGGCGGCAGGTTGTTCAATGGCCGATATGGCTAATCTGTTAAAAGTTCAAAAATGCTGGCAAGAATTGGCACAAGTCATAGATGTAGAGAATGAAGTAACTCCTGTTACCTATATTAATTCAGCTGCTGACCTTAAAGCTTTTTGTGGTAAGCACGATGGGATAGTTTGTACGTCATCCAATGCGCAAAAAATATTGGAATGGAGTTTTAATAAGCGCTCAAAAGTATTGTTTTTTCCTGACCAACATTTGGGCCGTAATACTGGCTATCTTATGGGCATTCCCTTAGAGGAAATGGTCACTTGGGATTTTAATAAGCCTATGGGAGGCTTAACCGAAGAGCAAATTCGCAATGCTAAAATTATTTTATGGAATGGCTATTGTTCTGTGCATCAGGTGTTTAAGCCTGAACAAATTGATAGTTTTCTTGAGCGTTATCCGGAAACAAAAGTCATTTCACATCCGGAAGCTTGTTTTGAGGTTTGTCAAAAAGCCGATTTTGTGGGTTCGACTGAGTATATACTTAAAACGGTTCGGGAGGCAGAATCCAATACCCGTTGGCTGGTTGCAACTGAGTTAAATTTGGTTAATCGCTTGCACGATGAATGTAAAGCGCAGGGCAAAAATGTTCATTTTATGTCACCAACTCTTTGCATGTGCTCAACTATGTTTAGGACAGATCCGCAGCATCTAGCATGGGTAATGGAAAATTTAGCAGCAGGACATGTGATAAATCGTATATCTGTGCCCGTTGAAGAGGCAAGATTGGCTAAGTATGCCTTGGAAAATATGTTATCAATTCATTAGATCAAGAAGCATTGTTGGTTTTATCGCTAGGTTTGAATTAAAAAGTGGGCTTATTCTGAATTAAACGGAGTGTTTTTTCGGGTATGCTCTCACTAGAGATTCCCTCTTCTAAATGACGGTGAGTATCTTCATGGATAGTGGTCATAAACTTAATTAACTGAAGTTCATGATGTATCTTATGTTCAAAATTATCTGTTTCCCACATTTGGTTTAACAACAGTTTGGCATGATGGTGAATTGTGAAGGCAACAGCTTCTGGAAGATGATCAAAGCTATTTTGTATAGAATTTTTAAGAATTTCCAGCGAGTTTAAGTACTCTTTATAGTCTTTAATATCCTGTTTGCATTTGGTTTTTAGCATCGCCACTTTTGCATCGTTGCTTGTTCTTAATAAGGTAAGCTCATGCTCCAATATCACGCTTTTCTTTTTTAATTGTGCTTGCAGTGTTTTCGCGGCTAAGATTTGCGTATGTTTCAGACGGGTTCTCTGTTCTTGATTATTCTGTTCCCACAGCAGGTTTTCATCTTTAAGCGCATGGAAACTCTTGAGTAATGCCAAAGCCCAGTTTTTTATGGTAGTCATGTGTAATGAATAGTTGCTATTTTCTGCTGTAATTGTATCAAGGCTTCAATATCTTGTTGTTCACGACATTGAATGTTTTCTTTTTGTAATTGTAAAAAATGGTTTTTTGGTAATTGGTGCTTAAGCGACTTTAGGTCATTACTTATAGCTGTTGATAGTGTTTTTATCTGTTGACGATTGTCAGCGACTAATAAACGCTTTCTTGTGTGTTCTGTAACGTAATGAATTTGTTCTTTTTTAAAGTAAAATAATTGTTTTAGTTGTTGCTGCTTGGTAAGAATAAATAATAATCGTCTTTGTAAACGTTGACCGGCTGAAAAATAAATAATACAGGATGAGCCGATTAATTTACTAATAGTTAATAGCCCTATAATGACTAATAAAGAAAATGCACTTAATAGCGTTACTAAACCTAACTGGGTTATCATTTCAGATAGTTTAGGAATAGTTAGGAGTAACAATATATCCGCTGATATAAATAGGGTTAATGCAGCAAAGGTTAATATTAGAGCAATTCTTATAATCAAGAGAGCGACCAGTTTTATTTAAATGTCTGATGTTTATTGTACTTAATTTTTACTATAAATCCTTGTCATCCTGAGTAAATCTATAAAAAAGGTATGACTATTCATGCTGCAAGCTTTTCAGGATGTGAGGTATAATATCGCTTTGTAAAATATCGATTTTAATCTAGTAGTTATGTCTCAGTATTTTGAAATACATCCTGAAAATCCGCAACTACGATTGATTCACCGTGCTGTGGAAATTATTCGTAAGGGAGGAGTTATTGTTTATCCAACGGATTCATCTTATGCCTTGGCCTGCCATCTTGGAGACAAGCAGGCATTAGATAAAATACGTCGAATTAGGCATCTGGATGATAAGCACAATTTTACCCTAGCCTGTAAAGATTTGACGCAAGTAGCAATGTTTACCAAGATTGGTAATGATGCCTATCGCCTAATTAAAGCTTTAACACCTGGGCCATTTACTTTCATATTAGATGCTACGCGTGAAGTGCCACGAAGATTATTGCATCCCAAGAAAAAAACGATAGGGATACGAATACCCGGTCATCCAGTTGCGCAAATATTGCTTGAGGAGTTAGGAGAGGCTTTATTTAGTTCAACACTCATTCTGCCTGGTGAGAGTAAGGCGATGAATGATCCATTTGAGATCAGAACTAAACTTGAGCATGAGTTGGATTTGGTAATTGATGCAGGTATTATTGAATCTGAAGAAACGACTATGATTGAGATTTCCAGTCTTGGCATAGAGATTATCAGACAGGGCAAAGGTCTTGCCCCGATGCTAGATTAAAAAGGTATGAAACAAAATGGATGAGTTAACATTAATTCAACGTATAGTTGTCTGGATATTGCCAGTTATTTTTGCAATAACGGTACACGAAGTTGCACATGGCTGGGTGGCAAAAAAATATGGTGATAATACTGCCTTCAATCTAGGTCGATTGACGCTAAATCCTATTAAACATATTGATCTATTTGGTACTATTATATTGCCAGGGCTATTGCTTGTGACGGGGACCGGGTTTATTTTCGGTTGGGCAAAGCCGGTACCCGTTGACCCACAGAATTTTAAAAAACCATTGCAAGATATGGCATTTGTTGCATTGGCAGGGCCAGTGTCTAATTTGGTAATGGCGGTATTTTGGGCATTAATTGCCCGATTAGGTGTTTTTATTGGTGCTGGTAATGAAGCAGTTGCTCATCCTTTAATTTATTCAGGCGTTGCCGGTATTTCTATTAACTTGGTTTTGGCCTTGATTAACTTATTACCGATTCCACCCCTTGATGGTAGTCGTATTTTGACGGGTATTTTACCCAATTATTGGGCATGGCAATATAATCGCTTGGAACGCTATGGTTTTATAATTTTATTATTGTTGCTTTATACAAAGATTTTGAATGTTATGCTGGAATATCCATTATTTATTGCTCAAAAAGTTTTTTTTACAATTGCCGGTCTTTAATTGCTTGAAAGTATCATTCTCATCATTGATGAGTTTAGTGTTGATCTCTTATGAAAAGAGGGTTGCAATATGACTGATAATATGGATTCTGTAATTTTGACAGAGTCCGTTTTTGCAATGGTTAATGGTGCTCCTTTCAATCAGTTGCCGGATGATCTTTATATTCCACCTGATGCATTGGAAGTTTTTCTGGATTTATTTGAAGGTCCCCTCGATTTATTGCTTTATTTAATAAGAAGACAGAACCTGGAGATAGTAAATATCCCTATTGCTCAGATTACGCAACAATACATCACTTATATACAAATAATGGGTGAGTTGAATCTCGAGTTGGCGGCTGAATATTTGGTTATGGCGGCACTTTTGGCAGAAATAAAATCCAGAATGTTGTTGCCTAGACAGTCTGCCCAAGAAGAAGACGAAGAAGACCCTAGGGCGACCTTAATTCGTAGGTTGCAGGAATACGAGTGTATAAAAGTTGCTGCTGAAGAGTTAGATTTATTACCTAGAATTGAACGTGATATATTTGAAATAGAAGTTGATATATCACCCTTAAGTGTTGAACAACAGTTGCCGGATGTTCGGCTAAAAGACATGTTACTGGCTTTTCAGGATGTGCTTAAACGAGTTGATCAACTTAGTCATCATCAAATTACCAAAGAAGCTTTATCTGTCCGTGAACGAATGGCAGCCATTTTGGCAAACCTTAAAGGAGAAAATAGTCTCTTTTTCTCGCAGTTATTTATCCGAAAAGAAGGTCGGCAAGGAGTTGTCGTCTCATTTCTGGCCATCCTCGAGCTTGGCAAAGAAGGACTCATCGAAATTATTCAGTCAGAGCCCTTTGCCGAAATACGAATTAGAAGCCACAGTTTCGCAACCCTCAAAGAAAGTAATTAATGTAAAGGCAAACCGAATTGTTGAAAACCATGATAATGTCCGGCATCATGAAAAAATCGAGACGGATTATTTGGATTATGATGATAGGCAGATAATTAAACCAATTAGGTTACGTCCTTTTGGTAAGTATAGAAATAGCGTTAAACAATTACAGTCGGTAACTTTGAGCCCATCCTCTACAACTAGTGAGCAAATTGATATTAATGTGAAAATACAGCGTATAGTTGAGGCAATTTTATTTGTTGCAAAGCAACCTATGACGGCAAAGCAAATATTGCTGACATTTCCTGAGCTGGAGCAGCCAAGCCTCCAGGAAGTGCAATTGTCAATTGAGGCAATAGCAGAAGAATATAAATATCGACCAATTGAATTAAAGCAAGTCGCGAGTGGGTACCGGTTTCAAATAAAACAGGATTTATCACACTGGGTTTCGCGTTTATTTGAAGAAAAGCCGCCTAAGTACTCACGGGCGTTATTAGAAACACTGGCTATAATTGCCTATCGGCAGCCGGTAACCCGTGCTGATATTGAAGATATTAGAGGTGTTAGTGTTAGCTCAAGTATTATTCAAACATTACTAGAGCGCGAGTGGATAAGACTGGTAGGTCACAAGGAAACTCCAGGAAGGCCAGGATTATATGGTACGACCAAGCAGTTTTTAGATTATTTTAATATGACAGCATTAAATGAACTGCCTACTTTAGAAGAAATAAAACATCTTGAAGGGGCAGTAGAGAGTATAAAACAACCTATGCAGGTAATGAGTGAAAAGCAAGACACCTTCTAAAGATTCATCAACAAGAGCGAACAAATCGCCTAAACAACAGCGTAACCAACAGAAAAGAAACACCCCAAAAACTGTTGCTTCAAGGCAATCCAGTGCCAATTTAACGCCTACTAAAGATGATAGCGCAATTAAAGCGAAATCCAACTCTATTAATATGGGAGCTGGTGAGCGCATTCAAAAAGTATTGGCAAGAGGTGGAGTAGGTTCAAGAAGAGAAGTAGAACGTTGGATAGATGAAGGGCGTTTAAAAATTAACGGTGATATAGTTAAGCTCGGCGATAGATTAAAAGAAGGTGATTATCTTCAACTTAATGACAGGGTCGTGCATTGGGAAAAGTTTGCTATACAACCAACCCGTGTATTACTTTATCATAAACCAACAGGTGAAGTCGTTACTCGCCGAGATCCGGAAGGTCGTCCGGTTGTTTTTTCTCAATTACCTGTGCTTGAAACGGCTCGTTGGATTTCAGTTGGTAGATTGGATATCAATACCTCTGGGCTTTTATTAGTGACTAATAATGGTGAGTTAGCTAATAAGTTAATGCATCCATCAACTCAAGTTGAACGGGAATACGCAGTGCGTATTTTAGGTAATATATCGGATGAAACCTTGGAAAAATTAAAGCAAGGTGTGGAGCTTGAGGATGGTATTGCTAAATTTGATGCGATTCATTTTTTTGGTGGTGAAGGTGCCAATAAATGGTATCACGTAATTGTTAGCGAGGGACGTAACAGATTGGTGAGGCGTTTATGGGAAGCGCAAGAAGTTGTAGTTAGCCGTTTAATGCGAGTTCGCTATGGGCCTGTAGTTCTCCCAGAACGTTTAAAAACAGGCGCTTTTTATGAGTTGACAGACAAAGAGTTGGATTTATTATTCGACTTCGCCGGACTACAAAGAAATGAGCCTTCAGTATTTAAAGTGAAATCAGAGCCAAAGCGACGTCCGATGGGTAAAAGATAGTGGCTGTTAAATCTTAAAATTACCTAGGCCTAAATTTAAAATGATCAAAAACGTTTAAGCAGAAGATTATGTAATACTTCCTTATATGGTATAAGTTATTTAAGAGTTGCTTAACTATCGCCAGTTGGTATAATAATCTGCTATTGAAGTTAAATAAGCTTCAGGCGCGTAGCTCAGTTGGTTAGAGCACCACCTTGACATGGTGGGGGTCGTTGGTTCGAGTCCAATCGCGCCTACCAGACATTTAAAGCACTGCAAAAGCGGTGCTTTTTTTATTGTAGAAATTAAAAATTATTAAAATGCCCGTAATTACTCTTCCTGATGGATCTAATCGCGTTTATGATCACGCTGTAACGGTGATGGATGTTGCGCAATCAATAGGTTCAGGGCTTGCCAAGGCCACATTAGCAGGCCGGGTTAATAATGTGCTTGTTGATGCTAGTACTCTGATAGATAAAGACGCTTCGCTGCAAATTATAACGGCAAAAGATGAAGAGGGTGTTGATGTAATTCGTCATTCAACAGCACATTTATTAGCTCAGGCGGTTAAGCAATTATTTCCAGAAGCACAAGTTACCATAGGGCCTGTTATAGAAAACGGGTTTTATTATGATTTTTCCTATGAAAGACCGTTTACACCAGATGATCTGAAGGCCATAGAAATAAAAATGCAACAGTTGGTTGCAGAAGATATTGAGATTAATCGTTCAGTATTAAGCCGAGATGCAGCGGTAAATTACTTCAAAAGTATTGGTGAAAATTATAAAGCAGAGCTTATCGAGTCTATATCTGCTGAACAAGAGTTATCTTTATACCAGCAAGGTGGATTCACTGATCTTTGTCGTGGCCCTCACGTCCCTAGTACTGGTAAATTAAGTAGTTTTAAATTAATGAAAATTGCCGGTGCATATTGGCGTGGTAATTCAGAAAATGAAATGCTGCAACGCATATATGGTACGGCATGGGGCGATAAAAAAGAATTACAGGCCTATTTGCATCGATTGGAAGAAGCTGAAAAACGAGATCATCGTAAGCTTGCAAAAACATTTGATTTATTTCATACCCAAGAAGAAGCCCCTGGTATGGTGTTCTGGCATGAAAAGGGCTGGGTTATTTATCAACAAATTGAGCAGTTCATACGTGAAAAATTACGAGTGAATGGTTATGGTGAAGTTAAAACTCCGCAACTCGTAGATCGCTCTCTTTGGGAGAAATCAGGTCATTGGGATAAGTTTGGTGCGATGATTTTTACAACGCATTCGGAACATCGTGATTATGCAATTAAGCCGATGAACTGCCCATGCCATGTACAAATTTATAATCAAGGCATTAAAAGTTATCGTGACTTACCGATTCGTATAGCGGAGTTTGGGTCTTGTCATAGGAATGAGCCATCAGG
>CAIVQX010000152.1 GCA_903908165.1 uncultured Methylococcaceae bacterium
GCGGCTGAAGGTTTGGCGCTAACGGGTGCCGAGGTTGATAAAGAAAAAGGTACTATTTCTTTGATTGCTCTGGAAATGGGCTCTTCTTCACGCCTTTGTGCAACGTGGAAAGTGGGGGATCCTCTAGTTATTATGGGAGTAACCGGCACGCCAACTGATATTCCAAGTAATCAAACCGTGCTATTAATAGGTGGTGGCTTGGGAAATGCGGTACTGTTTTCAATTGGTAAAGCACTTAGATCCGCTGGAAATCGTGTTATTTATTTTGCAGGTTATAAATTTGCTCAAGACCGCTTTAAAGTTGAAGACGTAGAAGCAGCGGCTGATTTAATTATCTGGGCGGTTGATAAAGGTGATGGCGTGCAAGCGATAGTGCCTTCTCGTCCACAAGATAAAACTTTTGTCGGTAATATATTGGAATGTATGGTGGCTTATGCCAAGGGTGACTTGGGAGATCAGCCTATTTCTCTGGCAGACGTTGATCATTTAGTGGTTATTGGTTCTGACCGTATGATGGCCGCTGTTAAGTCGGCCCGTTTTGATGTATTGAAGCCTTACTTAAATAAAGCACATCACGCTATCGGCTCTATTAACTCACCCATGCAGTGTATGATGAAAGGCATTTGTGCCCAATGTTTATGTAAGCATGTAGATGCTGATACGGGTAAAGAATACTTTGTTTACTCCTGTTATAACCAAGATCAGGATTTGGATAAGGTCGATTTCCCTCATTTGAATGCACGTTTGCGACAGAATACGGTGCAAGAAAAATTATCTAATTTGTGGCTGGACTATTTATTGGAAAAGCAGAAGTCAGAAGAGGTTGTTTAAGGGGGTTGGGTTAAACTAATCGTTTTGATAGTTTAGTACTGAATTTAACGGAATGGGTGTGAGCCTATTGATGGTTATTCTATCTTTGTTTTATTAGTTTTTTCTTTATAGAAATGGGATTTGATCTACTGTAAAGGGAAGAGATAGCTGATAGTTAGTTTTAGGTGCTTTGCTTTAGGCTGCAAGATAAAAGAACTTAGTAAAGCCCTTATGCCTTCATACCGGTTTTTATCTCGCAAATAGTAAGCTTTAGAGAATAATTGATCAGAAAAATTAAGTTCCATTTTCTTTATTCGAACTTTCCATGCTTCTTTTTGAGATTTAAATGTGCGGAGTAGTTGCTGGGTTGCAGTTATTTCGTTATTCATTTGTCTTTGTCTAATTTGATCTAGGTTAAGATTTGGTGGCCAACCAAAATTGTTATCATGAATTCGCCATTGCGTTGCCGGTTCCTTGGTAAGAGCCAGAGTTCCAATGCATGAAGCATGTATGGCCCATGCTGATTCGCTATAGAGACAGTTTTCGTCGAAGCCTCCCGTTATATTCCAGAATCCACGCCTAGCTGCGGGTCTTTGGAAATCGATGGGTACAGTAGTTATGAGCGCATCAAAAAGGTTGCCTGAGAAAAAATAGAGCTTATCTTGTTCTTCGGGATTTGATTTATTGATGACATCACATAAGGAAAAATTACTGCTTTCAGCAACGCTATCAGCATAGGGTCCAAAGGGTTGAACCCTTAAAAATAAACAATCAATATTTGGGTAATTCGAGAATGCCCAAAAAATTCTCTCTAAAGTATTAGGCATTAATAAATCGTCATCATCTAGTATAAGAGTGATTTCACCTTTTGCCGCTTTAACGCCTGCATTCTTGGCTTTTGGAACACCTAGAGCAAAATCATTTCTGTAAAGAGTTACACGTTGGCCTAGTACTCTTTCCAGTTCTGATAGCAAAATGCAAGGAACTGAGCCGTCATCAATTACTATTACTTCAAAATTAGAGTATGTTTGCACAGCGATGCTATTTATAGCTTCTAGTAAAAATGCGGGTCGATTATGTGCTGGAATGACTATAGAAATTAGAATAACGGACTCCAATATATTTTTATGTGTCTTAAAATAATGAGGAAAGTGGTCAAGGTACTGATACCTTATAGGTCATTATTCCTGATTTGATTGTGTAATTTTTGTTTTAGTAATCTAGAGCAGGTTATTGAAATTTTAGAAATTTTCAATAGGTTGCATTAGGACTCTTTGTCAATTCAAAGCTCACTAAAATTGCACTAAAAGGTGTTTAATTGATCGCCTTTTTAAGGTGCCATAAATATCTTTTTAAAAAACTGCTGGCTTCTTATTTGAAAATGTTAGAATTGTCCAATAATTATTGATTTAATTCTTAACTAGAGCTGGTATTAGAATACTCAATTAATCTGCCTGTGTGGTTCAGGTTTTAACTATCAAGAATGCTGTGAGCCATTTCATTCTGGTGAAAAAAAACCGACAACAGCTGTAGCATTGATGCGA
>CAIVQX010000153.1 GCA_903908165.1 uncultured Methylococcaceae bacterium
ATGCAGGTCGTTTAATTGCATTGGCATAACCAATTGCTGTAATAATATCTGATCTTGAATAACGATTATGGAGAGAAAGAGTCCACGAAGACGGCACACCATCGAGATGAACATAAGGTTGTATTGTTTGTTCTAACTGCCACTCAATGACCTCAATTAATTCTTCTTTGATAGCAGGATGATGATTTTTTAACAAAATAAATTGAGCTGGAGTGATTAGTTCTGATTGGTTGACTAAAAATGTATGAGCAAGGACTTGAATCCTTGTTTCATCAATTTTATTGTGAAGTAATGCTTGATGCCAAGCCATTAGTATTTCCACATCATCAACATATAAAATACTGCCTACTCTGCGAAAAAGCTCGTCCTCTCTTGGCCCTTTTGGATGCGTGGGAAGTTGAGCTCGCCGTTTGAGCTCAGTCCAATAATGATTACCGGAATAAATATCCGAAATGTCTATTTCATTTTCAAGCAAAAATTCTTTTAGTTTAATTTGCGTCTTGTCTTTGGCATTTGCCCACGCAACTAATTCGGTTGTGAGACGTGTTACATTTAAATTTAAAGCAAATTTAAGGCTCGCCAATACGCGTTCTCTAGCCACTCTATCGAATTGAATATGGCAACCTGTAGGCAATAATCCAAAGCCTTTTTCAACAGAGTCTTTTATTGCTAATCTGTTTTGTCCGGTTAACGATCTTAACAATATATCAAACCTGAAGTCTTGAGAATATGTGCCAATAAAATCCAAAACCAAGCAACTTTGTTTACCTAAAGATAAACGTAAACCTCGGCCAATTTGTTGCTGGAACACGACGGGACTTTGGGTAGGGCGAAGCAATAACAAGGTATTTACATCGGGTATATCAACACCCTCATTAAATAAATCACAAGTAAAAATTACTTTTAATCTGCCATGCTTCAATTCATTAATGGCATGATCCCGCTCTGCTTGGGTATGTTGTCCGGTAAGTGATTTTGAAGGTAAACCATGCGAATTAAAATAGTCAGCCATAAATTCAGCATGACGTACACTGATGCAAAAACCGATAGCTTTGAGCTTTTCTAAATCACTGACATAAGTTTCAACAGCTTGAAGTGCTGAGCGGGCACGTATATCGCTGGCCGAAATTATATTATCAAGTTGAACATCAATGTTTTTTTGTTTCCATTGAACGCTGGTTAAATCAATATTGTCATGGGTTGCATAATATTCAAAAGGGGCAAGTAACTCTTGATCCAGCGCATCCCATAATCTTAATGTTACCGCAGGTGAGCCATCAGGTCTTGCATCAAAATATTGATTTAAACTTTTGCCATCTGCCCGCTCCGGTGTAGAGGTTAAACCCAAAAGGATAGCGGGTCTAATTGATGTAACAAACTTATCAAATGAACTGGCAGGTAAATGATGAGCTTCATCAATAATGACCATATTCCAAAAGTCCGCACCATGTTGCCCTACCAAGTTACGGTTATGTGCGGTATTAATGGTGCTAAATAAATGTTCATGTTGACTCGCTTCATTATTACCATCTAATAAGTCACCAAAATTTGAATCACGCAATACTTGTCGAAAAGTGCTAATAGCCTGTATTAAAATCTACACCCGATGAACAACAAATAATAAGCGTGGCTGACCGCCTTTTTCTTTTGCCAAACGGGCATAATCAAAGGCTGCAACAACGGTTTTTCCTGTACCTGTCGCTGCAACTACTAAGTTGCGATAACGTAGATGAAGTCTTTCGGCAGCTAAGCGGTCAAGCATTTCTTGTTGATAGGGCTTAGGACTTAAATCAAACCATGATTGAATAGCAATCAGTTCAGAGTTGTTTGGATTAGTTTTTCCATGACTTGCTTCTTTATGTAAGGCCTTCTCTAAAGCATTGCGATGATCTTGATTACGGGGATCATAGTGGAGAAACTCACCATCATTCCAAAGCGTTTCAAAATGTGCTTGAGCATTTTTGAAAATGGGTTCATTCGATATTTGTGTTAATTTAACCGTCCATTCGATACCGCTAATTAATGCGGACTCAGATAAATTGGCACTCCCTATAAATGCTGTACCAAAACCACTGTTTCTATTAAAAATCCAAGCTTTAGCATGTAGTCTTGTGCGCCTTCCATCCAAGGAAATTCTTAATTCAACATTAGGCAATTCAGCCAAGGCATTGACGGCTCTTGACTCTGTTGCACCAATGTAAGTGGTTGTTAAAATGCGAAATTGAGTCCTAGATTTTCCAGTTGCATCAATCGCAGTCGCTTGTTTCAACACATCAATTATTTTTCTGACACCGCTCCATGTAATAAAACTAACTAAAATATCAACCGTGTCAACGGCTTGTAATTCTGCTATTAGCTCATGTAATAAAGACGGTTCACTGCGGGCAGAGCTGAATAACCAAGGCGTACGTAATCCAGTAACAGGGTATATGCCCGGCATATTAGGTTCGTGAATAGAACGTAAAACTTGTGGAGGTTGAGCTATAAGATCAGCTTCGAGTTCAGCTTTCTTTTCAAGTCTGACATTTTTTAACAAAGTGGAAATTAACTTGATTTCAGCTTGGTTTTTCTCAGAACTACTATCTTTTGATGATGAAATTTCATCTAAAAGTTCTGGTAATCTATTCATTAGTTCCGTTAACAAATACTCTCTATTTTCAACAAAAGAAGGCGTCTGGACAGTTGCCCTGCCTTCTTGAATTAACTGATTAATTTCTGCTAATTCATCGTCAAGAATGAGGCGATCATATAAACCTTGGGATAATTTAGTCATTAAAATGCCATACTTACCAGTTAAGAATATTTAAAAAATAATGCGGAAGCATGCTCTTTTTAAAGATACGTGTGATTAATTTTTTACCTTGTCTTTTTCGACACTGACCAACGCTATATTATTTGCACATTGATGCACAACGGCTTTGGGGTCTGTACCTTCAGGAGTGTAGGGAATTGCAGAAGGAAGCAATGCGGCTTCGATTTGTTGAAAAAAATGACTCATTATTATCCGTTGATTGTGTAATGCGTCTGGCTGCTGCCAGATAAGGGTAAAACGTTTACAAAGTTTGTAATTTAATTAGTGCCGAAAAATCTTCTGCAAAATGATTTGATTGTAAAATCCGGTAAGGCCTCTATATAACTGATCGGGTAACCAGTTTGCCACGAACAATGATGCGGCCTTTGGTAAAAAAATACTTCGCGACGTATTTGCAAAGCCTCGTCCCATCCGGCCTGAATAACGGCAGGCGTGATGTACTTGGCACAAATATCGGACTCGCTTAAGGACTTTTTGCTCATGATTTTTGCTTTTGTCGTTAGGTTTTTAGGGTGGTAATTGCGCTTGGTATAAAAGCAAATTATTTGTTAGTAAAAATGTTAATTTTGAAATTCATTCGGCCATTGTTTTGCGCCATGCAGTACCGCTAAGATTTGTATTTGTAGGTCTTTTACGCGATAGGGTAAGATGAAGCTTGTACCAGTCAGTACTAATTCGCGGGTGTCTTCAATGCGTTCCAAGCGACCTAATAAAGGATTGTCCTGGAGTAAAACGGCACGCTCTTTTATTTCGTTAAGCAGCGTTCGTGCGGCATTGGGATTGTCTTCGGCTATGTAAGTAAAAATATCACGTAAATCTTGACGAGCTGGTTCGGACCAGACTATTTTCATGCATGACCTTGAGCTTTGCTTGCGATCAGGTCTTCCATTTCACGCATGACATCGTCATGAGCAATAACTTCGCCACGATCTGCTGCGGCTATGCCTTGGTTAATTTTGTCACAAGCGGGAGCGTTGGCTTGCAGATAGGCTTTTATGGCTTGATTAACCAGATAATTACGTGATCTGTCCAGTGATCCGGCCAGGCTATCCAGTTTATGAACGATTTCTGATTCGGCTCTGATAGTGAATGCTTCGGTTGCCATTATTACTACTCCGGTTTGATGTGGTTCATTGGCAATCTTAGCCCAAATATTAGTCAATAAGCTAATTATTTTTAAGCTGTTTAACTTTACCCCAATTATCTAAGTGTTTTTAATAAAATGCCATTGTGTTGTCCATATTTGTAATATTTAGCCTTACTGATGTGGTTTATGTCGTTATACTTAAAGCTGCTTCAATGTGTGAGACCCTCTCTAATTCTCCGAGTGGAATGGGCGAAAGCCGATTGTGAAGTGGGAGACCGAGTACCCACCCGCATTGAAGCTCTTATTTTG
>CAIVQX010000154.1 GCA_903908165.1 uncultured Methylococcaceae bacterium
GCTTAATGCCTCTTCATTACCGGAAGTAGCTTACTTCATGCAAACCTTCGTAGCGGATTTTGAGGTGCCTTTTGATGGTGTCTTAGAGGGGCGACAAGCTCAAGCCTTAGTGGTGTAAAACAAAAATGATAAAGCAATCACACCCTCGTAAACAAAAACTCTCAAGGCATTTATCACATCCTTTGCCACGCAAAGATAACCCAAGGGGAATGAAATGAAACAGATAGTAATACTGATGTTATTAGTTTGTGGAACTGCTAACGCAACGATTATCGCACCGAATGGCGACGTGACCTATGTCAATGAAACACCAGCTGGCTACACGGCGATTAATGCTACCACTAATGAGTCGACTGTTTATTTGCAGTCAGGTGGTATGACGACCGTTATTCCAGATAATGGCTTAGGCACGCCGCAAACCTATATGACAACAGAGGGTGAAGCGCCGCTGTTATTAGATCAAGGTGGTGAAGATTAATGGTCTATAGCCGTGTGATAGTAATGCCATATTCGTTGAATAGTCTGGGCATGTACTCATTTGATTACCGTTAAACTCCTTCAGGTCTGTTATGAATAACGTAGAGTCTTATAAAAACAATTTTTCACAGCACTTGGCTAAAGCCTTGCTCGCGAAATACAAAAAAAAGGTATCGATCGTATTTTTTGTTAATCAATTTAACTTAAGAGCTTATGGCACCAATACTATTTCCTACGAAACCGGTAGAAAGTGGTTAAAAGGGATCACCATCCCACAATTATCCAAAATGAAGGTCTTAATTAAATGGTTAGAGTTAGACCCTGGCTTTCTCTTTTTAGATAACGAATTAGAAACAGGACACTCAACACCGATAGCCTCAGACAATATAGCCATTATTTTATCGGTTCAAGACAGCCAGCATTTACTTGAGTGTTTACAAGCAGTGATAGTGGGTCTAGACGCCCAATCACAACACTTTTTGTTGCTATCAGCGCTTACCTTACGCGATTTAGCGGGGATTCAACCGTTAGCAGGCCATTACAGAACTCTACTGAAGTCATTTGATATGAATGACACATTTTCAAAACATTGGATTTAAAGATACCAAACAATAGAAACGTATTAGAAACTCGTGACTTTACGCAAATCATGCAGTCTTTTTTTAGGAATATAAAATGAAAAAAATTATCGCTTTAATACTACTCATAATCACCGCAACCGCCAGTGCAGTTGAGATTTACGATAAAGAAACTGGTAAATATTTAGGGCAATTAGGTGGTAGTCAATATGCACCTGACTCTACCAACAATCCTTATGGCCGATACGGTAGTCAATTTAGCTCTGATTCCATCAACAACCCTTATGGCAATTACGGCTCGCAGTTCAGCAATAACTCACCCAATAATCCCTATGCGACTAATCCGCCGGTGATTATTGATGATAATCAAAAAAATAATTCATTATAATTGAAGTTTATTAATAAAAAAAGGCATTGCAAAGCCTACAAATATACTCTCGATGCTGTTATTTGATATGATGTGAAGTCATAAAATTTTAGGCGTCTAATTTAGTATAACCACGAACTCCAATAGGATAAATTAACCTTGAATAGTGTTATAGAACTGACTAAAGCCAAACACTATATCCGCGATTTAACCGGTGGGAGTTTATTGTTGGCAGAAAGTCGAACGATTGCTGAAACTCTCTTGCAGGCACTGCCTGAGGCCCAGTGGAATCGCTTGTTCACTGACGAAAACATCCTTAAAAAAAAATCACCGCATACTGCCATTCGTTATGCCCGCTCTATTAGACGACGTTTGGAGCCTTTAGGTCCCGCTTTTATTGAAGCAGTACTTCATGCCTCAGATTCTGGTTACAAGCAGTTGTTGATGCTGTCTTTGATTATGCATACGCCGGTATTACCTGATTTTATGCAATACGTCGTTGCAGAAACCAAACGCGTTTATAAACCTCAATTGGCTAATGATGCTTGGGATGTTTTTTTGCTGGATCGGTCACGAATCTTTTCTGGTTTGCATGAGTTGTCAGTCTCCACCTTACAAAAAAGCGGCAACAATATTATTCGTGCTTTGGTTGAAGCCGATTATCTGGATAACAATAAATCTCGTCGTTTACAACCGGTGTATGTAATGCCCGAAACCCAAGTGTGGTTACAACGTTTTAACAGGGTTGATCTTGAAGCCATTATGGAATGCACGCTATGAAAGCACTACAAAGTAGACTCGATTTGATTCTGGAACGCATAGAAAACCCCCGTTTTCTTAATAATGACGGCTTGGGTAATGAAATTGGTTTTTGGATTTTTGATTATCCCGCCAAGCAGGAATTGGTGGTTAGAGATTACCTAACACATCTGATTGATAAACTGGACAAACACGGCCATCATTTTGTCACCGTCAATATTTACGAAATACTGATTGACATGCTGGCCTCACGAGGCTTACTGGAACGTACATTTAGCCGTGAACAACAAACCGGTGTAGAAGCGGTTCGCAAGACCTTATCAGGGCCATTGAGTCAAAAAAAGATCGCAGAATTTATCGCCGATAAAATTAAGCCGGAAGCACTGGATTTTGTGCTGTTAACCGGACTGGGTAATGCTTGGCCTTTGGTTAGGGGACACGAACTCTTAAGCGCCTTGCAAGATGTGATGGGTAAGACGCCTTTAGTGTTGTTTTATCCGGGTGAATACAGCGGCCGGGATTTACATCCTTTCGGCATGATTGAATCAAAAAATTATTACAGAGCCTTCAAGCTGGTACCTGAAGACGGCAAAAAAACTAAGGTGGCTAACGCACAATGATCATTGAAGATATTTTTTCTAAACAACTCACCCGTGACATTAATGGTGTTGTTAAAGCCGAACAGGTCGATAACGACAGCGTTTATGTCGAATTGGATGAATACGTCATTACCCAAGAGTTAGATCGACATTTTCGACGCTTTTTTGAAACCTATATTCCCGCTGTTAAAAATCGTAACCCAGCGGTGGCAAATAAAATTGGGGTTTGGGTTTCCGGTTTTTTTGGTTCGGGTAAATCGCATTTTATTAAGATACTGGCTTATTTACTGGAAAACCGTACAGCCGAACAGTTTGGGCAATCACGTTATGCAATCGACTTTTTTAAAGACAAAATTAATGATGCCATGCTGTTTGGCGATATACATAGTGCTATCTCTAAGCCCGCTGATGTCATCTTGTTTAATATTGATTCCAGAGCCAACACCGATGATGGCGAGAATGCCATTCTTAAAGTATTTCTTAAAGTGTTCAATGAACGGGTTGGCTACTGCGCAGACTTTCCGCATATTGCCCATTTGGAACGGGAACTGGATAAACGCAACCAATACGAGACGTTTAAAAATAAGTTTGCTGAATTAACCGGTTCTAATTGGTTGGAACAACGTGATGCCTACGACTTTTATCGGGATGAACTGGCAGAAAGTCTGGCTGTTGCCACAAATCAATCCAGCGCCTCAACACGGCAATGGGTAGAACAACTGGAAAGTAATTTACCACTGGACATCGCCAACTTTTGTAAATGGGTCAACGATTATTTAGATTGTAATGGCGATAGAAATATCCTCTTTATGGTTGATGAAGTCGGGCAGTTCATCGGTAAAAACACCCAAATGATGTTGAAGTTGCAAACCATCACTGAAGATTTAGGCGCCATTTGTGGTGGTCGTGCTTGGGTCATTGTTACCTCTCAATCCGATATTGACGTGGCGATAGGCCAGTTTGATAAACGTGACGGCGAAGATTTTTCCAAGATTCAGGGGCGGTTTTATACGCGTTTGCAATTATCCAGTTCCAACACCTCGGAAGTCATCCAAAAGCGTTTGCTGGAAAAAACCGAAGCGGCAGCTTTAAACTTAGCCACTGTGTTTGCCGAAAAAGGCGATATTCTGCGCAATCAATTAAGTTTTGATAAAACCACCACTGCTTCACTTAATGGCTACAGCGATCCCTCATCTTTTATTGATAACTATCCCTTTGTGCCGTATCACTACCGTTTGGTACAAAAGGTTTTTGAATCTATACGCATTACAGGTGCGGCTGGTATAGCGCTAGCTATGGGCGAACGCTCCTTGCTGGATGCGTTTCAATCAGCCGCCAAGCAGATTAAAGATCAGGATATTGGCGTATTGGTTCCATTTTATAGTTTTTATGCACCTATTGAGAGTGTATTGGAACCTGCGGTTAGGCGCACCATTGAACAAGCCTGCGAACTCAAGACCCTAACGGATTTCGACAGCAAAATACTTAAGACTTTATTTTTGATTCGTTATGTTGATATCCTGAAAAGCACTCTAGATAATCTAGTCACACTATGTATTGAACAAATCGATACTGACAAAATCACCTTACGTAGCGAAATCGAAGTCAGCCTTAATCGTCTGGAACGAGAGTTCTTGATTGCTCGTAATGGCGATGAATTTATCTTTTTAACGAACGAAGAAAAAGCGATTGAAAATGAAATTCAACGTACAGAAGTTGAACCCTCAGAACTGACCCACAAACTCTCCAACCTCATATTTGACGGCCTATTGGCGCGGCAAACCGCCTATCGCTATCCGGTTAACAAGCAGGATTTTAAAATCAGCCGTTTTTGTAACGGTCATCCCAAAGATGGCACGACACTGGAAGATTTGGTGGTTAAAGTTATTTCGCCACTGGATTCTCATTACGACAGTTTTATGCATGACCAACCCTGTCTGACCTTTAGTCTTGAAGGCGAGGGCTGTGTGTTGGTTAAATTACCGGATCATCCTCGCGTATTCGGTTACAAAGGCTTGGATGGTGATTTGTCCCGTTTTATTAAAACCGACCGTTTTCTTAAACAAAACTCAGGGCAACGTCCGGAACAAGAGTCTTTACTGCGTGAGAAACAGTTAGAAAACATAGAGCGAGAAAAACGCCTGCGTCATGAACTTGATCTATTGTTTGCCGACGTTGATATTTACGCCATTGGTGCCAAGTTACAAGCCAAGTCTTCAGTGCCATCTGGTATGTTGGATGAAGCCTTTAAGTACGTCATTGAAAACACCTTTGCCAAATTAAACTTGTTACGCTTAACACCCGGTGAAGTATTGCGTGAATTGCAGTCTGTGTTACAGGCCGACGACATGGCGCAACTCAGTTTGGATATGTCTGATGTGGCTTGTAACCCGGAAGCAACCCGTGAAGTCGAGTTATATATCACCTTAAAAGTTGAACGCAACGAGGCGGTGTATTTACGCGATATTATTGCCAAATTTACCCGCCGTCCTTATGGCTGGCCCAATGATGAAATATTGTTGTTGGTGGCGCGTCTGGCATTGGCCGGTAAAATTAGTTTTACCATCGGTGCCGCAGAATTACCGCTTAAAAAAGCCTACGAACCGTTTACCAGTATCCGTAAGCAGGCAGATATTCGTATCCAAAAAATACGTCAGCATGATGAAAATCAACTGAAAAATGCAGCGGCTTTACTGAGAAAAATCTTTAACAAAACCTTTACCGGTTCCGGTGAAAAAGAACTGTCAGAACTTATTAGGCTGTCTTTAACAAACTGGCAGACGCAGCTAACCTCTTTTAGCAATAAAGCCCAAACAGGCCAGTTTCCGGGCAAACCGGACATAGAAACCGGCCTGGCTTTAGTTGCGGGACTACTGCAACAAAGCAATAGTTTTAGTCTTATTGAACGCTTGGTAGACGATGCCAAAGCACTGGAAGACTTTGCCGAAAATTTTGAAGACCTTGATGATTTTTATAATACCCAGTTCCAAACCTGGCAAGCACTTGCCAAAGCACTCAATGATCAATTTAAAGCCAACCGGCCGGCACTGGAAAAAGATGAGCCAGCCAAAAAAGCCTTGGATGAACTGGAACGTATTTATAAATTGCCGGCGCCTTATGATCAGTTACGGCATATCAATCCTTTAATTGCCAAAGTTCAGCAAGTCAATGAACAATTAGTGCTGGATAAGCGGAAACTTGTCCACGAAGAGATTGATCGCCGACTTGAAAATGTTCAATCAGCATTGATGCAAGCGGATGCAACACTGGAAGTTAGAAACCATGCCTTGCATCCCTTACAACTGTGTAAAAAACGAATTGATAACACTGACTCAATCCCTCAGTTAAACAGCGAGCAACTTGAAGCAGAAACGTATGAGGAAGACGCATACGAACCGATCAATCGTTATATTGAGTCTCAGCGTGAAAAACAGCCGGTAAAAACACCTGATTCAGCGGTTAATGACACAGACAAACCAGTGAAACCGACTGTTGTTGTAACGCCACTGAAAAGAACAGTGACCATTAGCCCTGCCAACATAGCCGCTATGAGTGTCTCTTCTTTTATAGAAACAGAGGCGCAAGCAGACCAATACCTCAGTCGTATTCGTGATGAATTATTAAAAGCGATAAAAGCGGGTGATAGAGTAAGGATTAAGTGAAAAATTTTTCATTATTGATGTTAGCCATTTAAGGTACTTATTGCCTAACAGCTTGCCGAAGATGATATTCTTACAGCAACGAAAACACAACGAGGAATCAAAAATGAACTACGCCCGACTGATTTTTGAAGATACGCCTGCATTTGTTCCTGTTCCGCGTGAAATGCAACATCGTAAAACTGAAATTATTTTTTTGCCGTTGGATGATGAGTTGTCGCCAGAATCTCTAGCTACATTACAAAATTCAGTGCTTCAGAATGAAGCCTCTATAGCCATGAAAAATAGAAACTTGTTGGCGCCTGATGTCATTATTCGTGCGGAGCGTGATGCGTGGGAAGATTAACATAACCATGCCAACCCAAAACCCAGAAGCAAGCAATCCTCCTGCTTCGACAGATTCTACACAGACCGAATGGAATAAATTTTTTGCCGATTTTAGTCGCCCAATAATGGATGATGCTCCTTTATTGCGCGAGGAAATTTATTTAAAAATGTATGATCAATCAAAATGTAATAAAACAATCTAATAAGGTGATTTGATGAAAACCATACAACTTGAACTATCGGACACTATTTATGACCGAGTTATTAGTTTTTTAGAGCTGTTACCAAAAAATGAATGTCATATTCTCGAAAACGAAATGGCAGGACGAAAGGCATTAAGTGAAGCATTGGATGCCGCAGTTCGTTCAAATGTATTTGCAGATATTAAAGACCCTGTTGCTTGGCAGCGCGAAGTCCGTAAAGATTGATTTTTATAAATAACTGGATAGAAAAATTATGCTGACTATTAAATTAGATAACGATACTGAGTTAGCCTTGCAAGCACTGGCGCAACAGCAAGGTAAAACGTCGGAACAGTGGTTAAAAGAAATTATTGCGCAATTTGTTAGGGCAAAAAACACTTCACAAATTCTCCCTGATCTTGCCGAATTCCGTGCCAAGTTTCCTAAGCAAAATATAAGTGCAGGAGATTTTTGCCGCACAATGCGTGAAGAGGATAGATACTAATGCAATATGTAGACACCAGCGTTCTGGTTGCTTATTTAGTTGACGAAACCTATTCAGAACAGGCAAATAAGACATTGCGCGAAGAAAATCGTTATCCGCTAGCCATTAGTTTATGGACGGAAACAGAGTTTTTTTCCGCCTTGGGTATTAAATGTCGAACCAAACAAATAACTGAAATACAGTGGGTAGAGGTACAAGAAAAATACTTTTTATTAAAACCCCATTTTGATTGGCTACCTGTCATAGATAGTGATTATCAAACGGCAACCGAATTACTCAAGCATTGGCAAACCGGCTTACGTGCCGGTGATGCCTTGCATCTTGCTATTGCCAACCGCCATAAGGCTTTGTTATTAAGTCTCGATAATCGTTTAGTTATAGCCGCTAACCAATTAGGTATTGTTGCCGAGTGTTTATATCAAACAGCATGATAAGCACCACATGCTAACCCTTCATAATTCTATTGCCCTCATTCCCTCATGAACACCAACAACATTAAAAAATACGCGCCTATCGCCCGTCGTGACTTTATTGAAGCGGTCGGTAAGCGGCTTAACCAGTTTGGTGTTTACAATAAAGGCAATGCACTAACTATCAGTGAGCCGACTGTTTCCGGATCGGTGCTGCAGATTGACGGCAATGCGTTTGATGCCGGATTGTCATTAGCCCGAGAACGTTTGGTACTTCGTGCAGAACAATTGGGTTTTGATGCCTTGGTAGAGCAGGTGGCTTACACTTGGTTTAATAGGCTTTGTGCCATTCGCTTTATGGAGTTAAAACCGGATTATCTGGAACACGGTTTCCGTGTCTTATCGCATCCGGAAAAAACCAACAGTTTTGAAATACTCGACCATGCCCAAGACGTGGCAGAAGGGTTGGGTCTGGAGCGTAATCATATCGTTGAACTCAAGTTGGCGGGTAACAAAGATGAAGCCCTGTATCGTGAATTGTTACTGGGACAATGCCATCAATTGCATCAGGCTATGCCGTTTTTGTTTGAAGCCTTGGATGATGAAACCGAATTATTGCTGCCCGATAACTTAACTCGCACCGATTCCATCCTACGCGGTTTGGTGGATGGCATTCCCGAAGAAGACTGGGAGCAAGTCGAGATTATCGGTTGGCTGTATCAGTTTTATATCTCCGAAAAGAAAGATCAGGTGATTGGCAAGGTCGTCAAAAGCGAGGATATTCCCGCAGCTACTCAATTGTTTACTCCCAACTGGATAGTCAAATATCTGGTACAGAACTCGGTTGGAAGGCAGTGGATGATGACCTATCCAGATTCCGGCTTAAAAGCCCAGATGGAGTATTACATAACACCCGCCGAGCAAGAAGTCTCCGTAACCGTCGCTTTAGCCGCGATAACCCCAACCAGTATTGAACCAGAAACCATCAAAGTGATTGATCCGGCCTGTGGTTCTGGTCATATCTTGGTCGAGGCCTATAACTTGCTTAAAGCCATTTATGAAGAACGTGGCTATCGCAGTCGGGACATTCCCAAACTGATATTGGAAAACAACCTGTATGGTTTAGATATTGACGACCGGGCCGCGCAGTTGGCCGGCTTTGCCTTAATGATGAAAGCCCGTGAAGATGACCGGCGTATTTTTACCCGTGATATCCAATTAAATGTCTTGGCGCTGCAATCCTCAAAGGATTTGGATGTGCCGTATTTATGGCGCAGGTTGGATGTAAATAATGTTTTATCAATAGGAACTAACGAGTCACTTTTTGACGATGACCAAAGTGACTTGGTTGATGTAGTGAATGATGCTGATTTTAAAACCTTGCAGAGCGTTATAGACCTATTTGAACACGCGAAAACCTTTGGCTCATTAATTCAAGTTCCACATGAGCAAGCTATTTTTTTACAGGACTTAAACAAGCAATTACAAACACTGATTGAGACGGGTAATAGTTTTCAAAAACCGACCGCAAAAACATTATTGCCGTTTGTGCAACAGGCCCAAATTTTAGCGATGAAATTTGATGCCGTTATCGCTAATCCACCTTATATGGGCGGTAAGGGCATGAATCCTGAGTTAAAGGTGTTTGCGTAAAAACACTTTCCTGATAGTAAATCGGATTTGTTTGCGATGTTTATGGAAAGGGCTTTTGATTTATTAAAAGACAATGGTTACAACGCTCAAGTAAATATGCAAAGTTGGATGTTTTTATCCAGTTATCAAACCATGCGTGAAAACCTATTGGATAAACACACTTTTATCACGATGGCACATTTAGGCGCTCGGGCTTTCGGGCAAATATCGGGCGAAGTGGTGCAAACGACAGCGTTTATTTTGGCTAAAAAACCTATCTCATCTTATCGGCCCACTTTCTTTCGATTGATTGAGGGTAATGAAGAACAAAAACAAACGGCTTTGCTTTCTGGTAAAAATCGTTTTGATAAAACCGTTCAAGAGGATTTCAAGAAAATCCCAGGTAGTCCTGTGGCTTATTGGGTAAATCCTAAAATTAGAGATATTTTTAAATTAACCGAACTAACAGGTGATATTTCAGAAACAGCAGTTGGGCTATTTACTTGTGATAATGCTAGATTTTTAAGAGCATGGCATGAAATAGATATATCAAAAATAGGTTTTTCGATTACGTCGCGTGAAAATGCTATGAAAATAGAAAAAAAATATTTTCCATATAACAAAGGTGGAGGATTTTGTCGTTGGTATGGCTTGAATGAATTGGTAGTCCAATTTGATAGTGATGGGCAGGAAATAAGAGAATATAGAGAAAAATCTGGTCAATCATACTCACTTCCTGGCGAGCGTTTTTATTTCAAGAAAGGCATTACATGGTCGGGATTAACATCATCAATAAATTCTTTCAGATATTCGGAAGACGGTTTTATATTTGAATCTAATAAAGGGCAGATGCTTTTTTCTGATGATGATTTTTTAACCCTTGGTTCATTAAATTCCGTCATAACAGAAAAAATAATTAGCTTAATTAATCCAACAATTTCACTTCAAAGTAATGAAATAAAAAAAATACCTAGATTAAAATCAAACAGTCCCGAAATAATAACAAAAAATGTTTCATGCTTAGTTGGATGCTACAAAAAAGACTGGGACTCAAGAGAAACATCATGGGATTTCACTGAAAACCCACTGATTCGTCAAAAACAACCCACATTAAAAGCCGCTTTTGAGCAATGGCAAATGCAAAACCGCTTTGCCATTGAAGAAATGAAACGCTTGGAAGAAGGAAACAATCGCCTGTTCATTGAAGCCTATGGCTTGCAAGACGAATTGTCGTCCGACGTGCCAGAAGAACAAATTACCTTGGGTCGTGCTGACCGTGAAAAAGACATCCAACGACTTATTTCTTATGCGATTGGCTGTATGATGGGACGTTACAGTTTGGACGCAGAAGGTTTGATTTATGCTCATGCAGGTAATATTGACTTTGACCCAGCACACTATCCAACCTTTGCCGCTGATGACGACGGCATTATTCCCTTAACCGATCAAGATTGGTTTAAAGACGATGCCACCAATCGCTTTCGTGACTTTATCCGCACAGTCTGGGGTGAAGAGAGTCTGCAAGAAAACCTGTCTTTTGTTGCCGAAAGCCTGTGTTTGGGTGCCTTGACTGCCAAACGCGGTGAACAGAGTTTGGAAACGATTCGTCGCTACTTATCCAATCAATTCTATAAAGACCATCTTAAAACCTATAAAAAACACCCGATCTATTGGCTGTTTAGTTCCGGCAAACAAAAGGCTTTTGAAGGTTTGGTGTATTTACATCGTTATAATGACAGCACCTTGCCCAGAATGCGTACCGAATACGTCACGCCGTTGTTGGGTAAATATGACGCCTATGCCGACCAGTTAAAAAAACAACTGGAAGATGCAACTACCAGTGAAGCCACGTTATTAAAAAAAGAACTGCTGGCGCTGGAGAAAAAACAAACCGAATTGCGTGCCTTTGATGACAACCTAAAACACTATGCTGATAGACGCATCAAACTGGATTTGGATGATGGCGTAAAAGTAAACTACGGCAAGTTTGGTGATTTACTGGCTGAAGTTAAGGCCGTAACCGGTAGTAAGGAATGATTGCTTAATCTATGCCTGCCTATCAACCGCCTTTTCAAATTACGCCGTCTATTCTGACCTTGGTTGCTGACATCAGTGAGCAACTGGGTCGTTGGAGTGCGGTGTTGGGACATGCTGATGCCGCATTATTACCGGAACTAAGGCGAGGCAATCGGCTTCGTACTATTCAGGCTTCGTTGGCGATTGAACATAATAGTTTGTCTTTGGAACAAGTCACAGCGGTATTGGCCGGTAAGCGGGTATTGGGTTTACCTCGTGAAATACAAGAAGTGCGTAATGCTTTTGCCGCTTATGAACAACTGCCAAACTGGCAACCTTATAATGTTAACCATGTATTGGCCGCACAGGGTCAGTTAATGCTGGGTTTAGTGGATGATGCCGGCCAGTGGCGTCACGCCGGTGTCGGTATTTATCGTGATAAACAATTAATGCACATGGCACCTCCGCCTAGTCAGGTAGCGCGTTTAATGGGTGACTTGTTGGCGTGGTTAAAAACAATGCCGGTACATACTTTGGTCGCTAGTTGTGTGTTTCATTATGAGTTTGAATTTATTCATCCCTTCAGTGATGGTAATGGCCGCATGGGACGTTTATGGCAAACTTTGATTTTGTCGCAGTGGAAACCTGAATTGGCGTATTTGCCGGTAGAAACCGTCATTCGTCATCAACAAGCCGAATACTATGCGGCTTTAAGCGCTGCTGATAAAGCCAGCGATGCCACAGGCTTTGTTGAATACATGTTAAAAGCCTTGTTATCGGCCATGCAAGAAGTAGTTGAGGCACCAAGTCAGCACCAAGTTGGCACCAAGTCTGAGTTAACGGTCGAACAGTCGTACGTTTTGGCCATTTTTAAGGGTGAAATGACCTTAATGGCATTGATGAAAGAAGTCAACAGAAGCGACCGCAGCAAGTTTAGAAGCCAAGTCTTGAATCCTTTAATGGATGCGGGTTTGGTTGAACCGACCATACCCGATAAACCTACCAGTTCAAAACAAAAATACCGACTTAAAAGAGACATGCATTAATGGATATTACCCAATTACAACAAGGCATTATTGCTAAATTTGCCTTTGGTTCTGCCAATGAATGTCGTCTTTTGTTTTGGTATGATCCCGAGCAGAGTTTTCAGGAAGTGCTTGCAAGCCTTAATATTCCAGATGTAACGGTGCTGAATATGGCCGGTCGTTCGATTTTTGAAACGAAAAAACGTATAGAACTGGACGAGCCGAAGAGTCGTTTTTTGTTGTACTTTCCTTATGCCGAACCGGAACCGGATAAAGACTGGTTTTTGGATATTCGTTTGTACAGTGAACAGTTTTACGCCGATGCCAGTTCTTTGTTGCTGAATGAATTGGGCATTTCTAAAATGTCCTTAAGAGGCCATATTCGCAGTCGGCAGGATTTTTTCGCCAATAAACAGCGCACAGCGGCATTAAAACGTTTTATCACTGAAAACGAGGGCGAACGCTCGTTGGATCGTAAAATGCTGGCGGTTTTGGTGAAAGCCGATTCTGCGTCTTTGCCGGATATTTTGTTAAGTCTACTAAAAGATTATAGCCTTGGGCTTGAAGCGGATGAACTGCCTTTAATGGATGCGTTGACTAAATTCAATTTGGCGGATGCTTTGTGGCTGTGTTTGGCTGAAGAGTTTGCTTATGAGGCTAATGAACCCAATTTACCTGATCTTGCGCTTAAATTGTTTTGCACGGAATTATGGAGCCAGATTGAGGGTACGGAGCGGGATTGGTTACTGAAAAATGTTTTAAAGACGTCTTCGGGTCGGGCAACTGCCTTGGCTTTTATGGCCAGTTGGCGGGACAGTCGCAGCACTGCACAGTATCACGATAGTATTTCTCAGTTATTGGGGCAAAAACTGGAAGTGGCCAACCAATGTGCCGCTTATCAACCGCAGCAATTAGTCGAGTGCGTTAGTTTTGAGGCCGTTGAACAAGCCCTGATTCGCGGTTTGGTGCGTGATTTATTGGATAACGCTAAATCCTTGGATCGGTCGTTGTTTGAAAGCATTTTGTCACGGCGGTTGGTCGGGCATTGGTGTTTATCCAGAAAAGAATATACCGCCATTTATGAGGCCATGCGCAATGCCGAGTTGCTGTTACATTTGCGCCAGCGCTTTGTTGACGGCTTTCATTATGACTCGGCTAAGGCGATGTATGACGCCTATTTGACGGATATCTATCAATTTGATCAAGCCTATCGCTTGTTTAACGAGCATGTACAGGCGTTGGTTAATATTGGCGCAGAAATTCTCAGGCAATTGGATGAGGCCATAGAGAATTTATACACACATTGGTATTTGTATGAATTAGGTCTTGCTTGGGATCGGTTGTTGGAAAATGAACAGTGCCTAACAAATTGGCGTTTGCCGGGTATTGCCTCGCAATATCATTTTTACCAAGAAGCCGTTAAGCCACGGATTGCCGCCAAACAAACCAAACGTATTTTTGTCATTATATCGGATGCCTTCCGCTATGAGATTGCCCAAGAACTGGCAGGTATCCTGAATGGAGAAAAGCGATTAAAAGCCGAATTATCTTCGCAACTAGGTGTATTGCCAAGTTATACGCAATTAGGTATGGCGGCGTTGTTGCCTCATAAAACCCTAGAGTATCAAGCCGGCAGTGGTACCGTTTTAGTGGATGGCCAATCAACGGCTGGCTTAGAAAATCGCAACGCGGTACTGGAAAAGTATAACGCGCTGGCAGTGAGTTCAAAAGACTTGATGAATTGGAGCAATCAAGAAGGTCGGGAAAAAATACGTGATAGTGAAGTGGTTTATATTTATCACGACACCATTGATTTTATCTGTGACAAACAAGGCGGGGAAGATAAAACACCGCAAGTCTGCCGCACGGCGCTTGAAGAAATCACTGATTTAATCGGTCGAATTATCAATCGTCTGAATGGCAGTCAGGTTTTGGTAACCGCTGATCATGGTTTTCTATTTCAACAAAAAGCCTTGGATAAACCGGATAAAACCGATTTATCAATAAAACCCAACGGCGCTATTGAAGCCAAAAAACGCTATATCATCGGTGAAAATCTGCCGTCCAATGAAGCCTATTGGAAAGGCAAAGTCGCGGATACGTCGGGGGCTTTAGGCGATACTGAATTTATGGTGCCAAAAGGTGCGCAACGTTTCCATTTTGTCGGTGGTGCCAAGTTTGTGCATGGGGGGGCGATGTTACAAGAAATCTGTGTGCCGGTGGTTTATATCAAGGAACTGCAAAAAGAACACGTTGCCAAGCATGAGCAAAAACGTGTGGGTGTGGTGGTGGTTAGGCAGCCTATCAAACTAGTAAATAATATCGACAAGATCAAGTTTATTCAGACCGATGCGGTAGGTGAGGGTTTTATTCCCAGGCAATTGGATGTTTATATAGTCGATAGTGATAACCGCGTTGTCTCCAGTCGGGAAACACTTAATTTTGACAGCAGTTCCAAGGTGATGGATGAGCGCACCCGTGAAGCACGTTTGAAATTGGTGGGTTCGGTTTTTGATCGCCATGCCGCTTACACCTTGGTATTGGAAGAATGTGAAACACAAACCCGTTATCAACACTATGCCGTCACCATTGATTTGGCATTTCAGGATGACTTTTTTTAAGTGGATGATGGCATGAATGAATTTGATGAGACCAGCAACGTGCAAAATACCGAAGTTAATGAACTGCGCAGTGAAGATTTGGACGGCTTGCTAAATAAATACTTCTCCGGTCGGGTCGTTAGAAAAGATCTGACCAAGCAATTAAAAGAAGGCGCCAATGTGCCGGTTTATGTGCTGGAGTATTTGCTGGGTATGTATTGTGCCTCGGATGATGATGACGTCGTTAGCGCCGGTATGGAAAACGTCAAACGCATACTCACGGAAAACTATGTGCGCCCTGATGAAGCGGAAAAGGTGAAGTCGTTAATTCGGGAGCGGGGTAATTATCGAATTATTGATAAAGTCAGTGTTAAGTTAAACCAAAAGAAAGATGTCTATGAAGCCATGCTCTCTAATCTGGGCATTAAAGATGCCTTGGTGCCGACGCAAATTGTTAAGGAAAACGAAAAACTGTTAACTGGTGGCATTTGGTGCATTATTACCACGCAATACTTTTATGAAGAAGGGCAAAAGACCTCGCCTTTTTCCATTCAAACCCTTAAGCCCATCCAAATGCCTTTCATGGATATGGAAGAGATATTTGAGGCCAGAAAACAGTTTACGTCTGATCAATGGCTGGATGCATTGCTACGTTCGGTAGGTATGGAGCCGACTAATCTAACATTACGGGTTAAATGGCATTTGCTTGCCCGCATGATCCCTTTCGTTGAAAATAATTATAACGTCTGTGAGTTGGGGCCGCGCGGTACCGGCAAGAGTCATGTTTACAAAGAATGCTCGCCCAACAGTTTATTAGTCTCAGGTGGACAAACGACAGTGGCTAATTTGTTTTACAACATGAGCAGTCGACAAATCGGTTTGGTGGGCATGTGGGATGTGGTTGCTTTTGATGAAGTGGCCGGTATTAACTTTAAGGATAAAGATGGCATTCAGATCATGAAGGATTATATGGCTTCTGGTTCGTTTTCACGAGGTCGTGATTCCATAGAAGGCAAAGCCTCGATGGTGTTTGTCGGTAATATTAATCACAGTGTTGAAACTTTGGTTAAGACCAGTCATTTATTGGCGCCATTCCCTGAGGCGATGATCGATACGGCATTCTTTGACCGTTTTCATGCCTATATCCCCGGCTGGGAAATTCCTAAAATGCGGCCGGAATTTTTTACCGATCGTTTTGGTTTGATTACCGATTATCTGGCTGAATATATGCGCGAAATGCGTAAGCGCAGTTTTGCCGATGCCATCGATAAATATTTTAAGTTGGGCAATAATCTCAATCAACGGGATGTGATCGCGGTGCGTCGAACTGTCTCCGGTTTGCTTAAATTACTTTATCCCAATGGTCTTTATGAAAAAGACGATGTGCGAGTATGTTTGACTTATGCCCTTGAAGTAAGACGGCGTATCAAAGAACAATTGAAAAAACTGGGCGGCATGGAGTTTTTTGATGTGCATTTTAGTTATATCGATAATGAATCCTTGGAAGAGTTTTTTGTTAATGTACCCGAACAAGGTGGCAGTCAATTAATTCCTGAAGGTATTCCCAAACCGGGTGTTATCCATTTGGTGACTAAAGGCGCAACCGATCAGCCCGGTTTATATCGATTTGAAACGCAAATGACAGCGGGTAATGGCAAACATTCAGTTTCAGGATTGGGTTCCAATACAGCGGCTAAAGAATCGGTACGGGTGGGTTTTGACTACTTTAAGGGTAACTTGAACCGCATCAGTATAACTGCCAAATTTGCGGAACATGAATATCACATTCATGCCATCGAAATGCATAACACCGGCCCCAGTAATAAAATAAGTCTGGCCGCATTGATCGCTTTTTGTTCTATTTTAATGAATAAGCCAGTTCAGGAACAAATGGTAGTTTTGGGTGATATGACTTTGGGTGGCGTGATTAATCCGGTTGAAGACTTGGCGGGTTGCCTGCAATTGGCCTTGGAGAGTGGCGCAAAGCGTGTGTTGTTGCCCATGTCGTCAGCGTCAGATATTCCCACTGTACCTGCAGAGATATTTTCAAAGTTTCAGATTAGTTTTTTCGCTGATCCGGTCGATGCAGTTTATAAGGCGTTGGGGGTTCAGTGATCTTATCTGATAACACACACACAAAATTATGAACGATAAAATCACTAGACATTTTAGTTTGCTTTCATTAGAAATCGAAGGATTTCAATCGATATGAGAGCCGGTGCGCATTGATTTTGTCCCCATTACATTACTGTATAGCCCCAATAGTGCAGGCAAAAGTTCTGTTTTTGATGCCCTTGAATTAAAGAAAAATATATTTCAAATTTTTATTTCTGAAAAGCCACGCATATGACACTTACTAAACTACAAGAAATCATTATGCAAGCTGGTGGTAATGCGGTTGCATTAGATTACGCAAGCGAATTGTTGACGAAGATTGAGAATGTAGGAAAGCATCAAACGCCAAAGAACTACTTAAAGCAGTTTTCAAAATGTAAATGCATATTCGCACCCATCATGAACACCTATTCTTAAGCATCGTGAACACTGATTCTTATCGAACGTGAACACCTAACCGCATCTGATCGTGAACACTTTTTGTGTTTCATGCGCATGGGTGTTCACGATCAATAATTGCC
>CAIVQX010000155.1 GCA_903908165.1 uncultured Methylococcaceae bacterium
AGTCGCATGAAGCTCCGCAACACCGGCCTTATTAACCGCGTATCCGGCTCGGAATATTTAAGGTGCCAATTCCGCTATTTTTTGGATGGCTCCAACAAACTTAACGACAGTTTCGAGTGTAGTAGCAAACTTATCTACGTCATTAATTGTCTGCTGAATAACCTTATTAATCGTCTTTATGGAAGCTGTTCGTTTTTTGAACTCTTCCGTGTTGTCTTTAATTGCCCCCTTCACTAATTTTCGTTGGCCTTCATCAAGCTTATCGCGCTCGGCGTCTAACTTCGTGCGGTTATCAGTTCCAGGATTAAAATATGTACTCAAAACATCTATTTCGGTAAGCACATCCCCAACTATCCTAACTAACTCAAGGAGAGTAATGAGATTTTCAGGAGGCGTAATAGTTTGTTCTGTCATAATTTACTCCTTCGTTTCTTTGATGGTTTTAATGGCATCAGCAATAATTTTTGCCCGAGTTACAAAAGCATCTGTAGCCTCAACTAATTCGGCTAAATCTTGAGGTGATTTTGAACTTTTTGCATATTGAACCAATTTCTGGTGTACTTCTGCCATTGCATCAAGACCAGGGCCAGCACCCAATAGTAATGGAAGCGTGTCCCAAGCATCTTCAGTTTTCTTAATTTCAGAAGCTGATTTTTTCAAGGTGTCTACATTTATAACTTGCTTGTCAAGTTCTAGATTGTAGGCATCAACTGCATATTTACGGGCGGCACTTAAATTGCTGCGACTACGCTCATATAGATACCCTAAATCATCTTTAATTAACGTTAGAATTTTTGTAACACTTTTATCAGATGCAGCTATAGCCTTATCTAAGGCTTCGCTAATTTTTGCATCTAAAGCTAATGTAGCTGCCTCCCCAGCAATTGTTGCAAAACCCTCGACAGAACTTTTAAATTTATCGGAGGGTGTTTTTCCTAGAGAAGATGAAAGACCAACAATAGCGTCATCTAGTGAATTGGCTGCATCTTTAGCCCTAGTTGGTGCGTCGCTGCTTGCTAGGATAAGTAATAACTGTCCATGCTTGGCTAAAGTATCTAATGTAACCAAACGAACATTTAGATCATCAGGACCTAATAACCGAATCGCTGGGTCGTTTAGTTTTGAAAGATCGATTCTTGATTTTGCAGCTACAAGACGGTCAATTTCCGCATTACGCTCCGCACTATTAGCAAGCCCATACTCGCTACGGGCACCTTCAATTACGATTGTCGATGCTTGTTGAAAACGTGTTATTGGCTCTTGATATGATGCCGGATTTGGGCAACCAGAGAGGAAAGGCACTAGAGCGAACAATAAGAATGGTTTGCGTATATTCATAATTATCTAATGCTAATAGGTAACTATCATTGTCTATATCCTGGCTATTTCTGGCGGTATCCCACAAAAAGACTAACTAAAATCAGCCATCCCAATAGACGTAAAACATTGCGTCATAATTTTGCCTATTTTTTAAAAATTAAAAAATAATCTTAAATTCATTTTGTTAGATAAATTTAGTACAACCTAAAACTAATGCAACTCTCATTAGAAAATTTAACCCAACAAGAACCTAAGTTGCTTGATCAAGTCAGGGGAGAAATTCGCCTCAAACATTACAGTATTCGAACTGAACAGGCTTACACATTCAAGAATGGCATGAAGGCGATATCAAGCAAGATTTTGGTACAGTGTTTATTGTTTATGCCAAATGCCTTAGAACGTAAATACCCGAATGCCGCAAAAGAATGGCGTTGGCAGTATGTGTTTCCTGCGACTAAGTTATCAACTGATCTGCGTAGTGGTTCGGTACGCCGTCATCATTTACAGGAACAAGCCATTCAGCGGGCAGTCAAGCAGGCAGTGCGCGATGTGGACTTAACCAAAGCCGCTACACCACATACCTTTCGACATTCGTTTGCGACGCATTTGCTGGAAGGTGGTTATGATATTCGAACCGTGCAAGAGTTATTGGAGCACTCGGATGTTAGTACGACGATGATCTATACGCATGTATTGAGCAAGGGGGCAAAGAGGTAACCAGTCCTTTGGATCAATTACTTTAATATAGCTTATCTGTAAATATTGTCTTACCGACAATCAAGATTAACTTATGAAAACAGCACTGATTGATGTTTTTTTAACTGGCCAATGCTGAAAATATTGGAAACATCATTTATTCATCGAGGAACATTTGCCCTTATAAAATGCCTCAGTAGAACACGTTGATCTATCCTTAAACGTACAAACAGAATTTGCAACGGCGAGTGTTTGACCACCTGACCACGCGCAATATTTTTGATCAATGGTATCTAAGCCCGTCGTTTTTACACCGCCTTTAGGACACTCACCACGAAATAATGCCCATTCCTCACAGGCCTTATTATCATCAAAATAACAAACACCATATTCGCCCCCATCACCACGTTTTTCAATGACTAAATGACCACCGGATTTTGTACAATTAACGGAGGCCGGATTTGCTAATTGATTTGAAACTTCACCTTTAACACCGGTCACACAATCTTTATAGGTGGTTTCTTTACCTTCCTCTATAAAAGCCGTGTCACCTTTATTCCAAAATACAAATGATTCATCTGTAGTTGCATAACGTGCCCCAGAACCCGACATCACCTGCTGCAATTTTAACTGTCGTCCATCACTTAAGATAAGGGAGACATTATCTTTTAAAAAATCCGCTTGTATTGTTTTATTGTCTGCACAATTAAAGATTGCAGAGTTTATGACATTAGTCGTCAACGCCTCCGGAATGGCATTAGGTTGCTGTAACTTTTCGTATATAAAGCTAACACCTGTAAAAACAATAGCGGTAATTAAAACGATCAGTACAAATTTTTTCATAGACATAATAGGCTTTAAACTTACTGTTAATGTTGTTATGTTGAGCGGTTAAGAGTAAGCTGAACTTGGCTAACCCTTAAATCTACTAGCCTGCCAATCCATTACATGTATGTCGTATGCTTTAAATCACAACAATCTTTTCAACTGCTTGGAGAATTCCCATGAGTAAAGAACAAAAAAGCAATAAAGAAAACAAGAAAAAACCTGTTCTCAGTGCTAAAGAAAAAAAAGCGGTCAAAAAATCCAAAAAAGATGCTAAATAGTTAATCGACAGAGCCAAATTTACTAACATCCTCATGCTTAATAATAGCTGAGGATGTCAGGAAATTAACTACCAACTCCCCGTATTGACCATAGAAACCCAGGGCTCTTCAGGTGCCAAAGGTGCTCCTTTTTGCAAAAACTCGATAGAAATCGCATCAGGGGATCTAATAAAAGCCATATGTCCATCTCGTGGTGGACGGTTGATGAGCACGCCTAAATCCATTAATCTTTGACAAGTCTCATAAATGTTAGCAACTTCGAAAGCTAGATGGCCAAAATTACGTCCACCACTATATTGTTCTGTATCCCAGTTATAAGTAAGCTCTATTAATGGTGCTTCTTCCTTAAGCGCCTGATCTTCATCAAATCGGGCATACAAATATACCAATGTAAAACGCCCCTGCTCACTATCAAAACGATGACTTTCGACTAAACCTAGTTTGTTACAAAAGAAATCCAGAGACTCATCCAAGTCTTGAACTCGAATCATAGTATGTAAATAACGCATGGTAATTCAATCCTTATCAATTAAATGGATATCTATTTTGACGTGAATTTTACCCGCAATTCAATCGGCACAGGTTTTTTTAATATCTGCATATCGAAAACAATCAACGGTATGATCATTGATCAAGCCTGTTGCTTGCATGAACGCATAGCAAATTATACCGCCAACAAACGTAAAACCACGTTTTTTAAGATCCTGACTTATAAGTTCTGATAAGTGAGTTGATGCAGGAATATCTGCGGCTCTTTCTTGAGCATTATGCAAAGTACGACCGTTAACAAAAGACCAGATATATTCATCAAAACTCCCAAAAGTCTCCTGAATAGCCAAAAAAGCACGTGCGTTAGTTACAACCGAATTAAGCTTTAATTTATTTCTAACGATGCCAGAATTAGATAATAGCTTGTTCATTTTTATATCGTCATAGCCTGCAATAATACTTACTTCAAAATTATCAAACGCCTCTCTATAGGCCTCTCTTTTTTTTAAAATGGTTGACCAACTTAACCCAGCCTGAGCGCCTTCAAGTACTAAAAATTCAAAAAACAGACGGTCGTCATGAATAGGTACACCCCATTCAGAATCATGATAATGTTCTTCCATAGGGCTTGAAAGTGCCCAATTACATTTTTTAGGTAATGTTGTCACAAAACATTAAACTCTGACAATTTGGAAGTAAAACATAATATTCTATTAACCAAACACTCTTTATTTATACATCTAATCCCAATGAATACGAACCCCGGCATACCCAGTAGCTGGAGCACCTGGGCCTTTAAAAGTAGTTAAAGCATCGTCTTGAAAAGCGTTCTGGCCTATTTGTCCAAACGAAGCATAATGATTATCAAATATATTACGTCCCATCGCATACAATTCAATATTCTTAGTCACGACATAACGTGCATTTAAATTAACCACGGCATAACCGGATATTTGTGCATATTGATTTTGATCATCTCCCCGTGCATATTGACTGGAAACATATTGTAAATCGCCGCCAAAAAATCCATTACGAAACACTTCATATTCAGACCCAAACTTAAACGTGTTTTGAGGGATACTGGGCATTCTTTTACCTGGGGTAACTAAATTCGTAATATTCGGATCCTGCAAACCATTACTCAACTCTTCCGTAGTTTGATAAGTTGCATCAACAAATCCATAACTCACATACCAATTTAAACTCTCAAATACTAAACCACTCATGCCAAACTCAGCACCTTGTCGCTGTGTAGCACCCACATTCTGAAAATAACCAGTTGTTGGATTTGTAGAGCTTATAAACAAGATATCATTAGTCGTCTGTGTCTGATATAAGGCAAAGTTCCATTTTAGAGCTTCATTAAAATTACCTCTCGCACCAACCTCATAGGTATGTGAAACCACAGCTTTTAAAGGCGGATCTGAAACAAAACTATTCGGTAAAGAACAAGGTGCCGCTTCATCAGCGCAACTTAGCTCAAGCGCAGTCGGAACCCGAAAACCTTCATTGTAGTTAAAATAAGTCGTGAGTTCTTTAAGGGGCGTATCTAAAGAAAATGCATCCAAGGGATTAAAGGTTAAGCCTGCCGATGGATTAACACGGGCAAAAGAGTGATTACCATTGAGTGTTGTACCTGTGGATGATGGAGGCATTTTATCAGTAGTTTGAACATTTGCATGCATCCAGTTCATCGATGCATTAGTATGTAACCAGTCAAAAACAGAAAAGGTATTGGTGGCAAAAATATTGGTATATGTATTTTGTCCATTTATACTTACTCTAGTATCAACTGGCTCAGTCGCATTTTCATAGTGGCTTTCTGTAAACACAGCCTCCTGCTCTCCGACTATAAAATTTGTATTGCCGTAATTGTAACCACCCCCAACTGTCAATTGGTTATCATGATTAATAACCTTATAGTCAGAAGTCATTTGTAGATTGACTCCAGTTCCATTTTCTTGGGTCAGTGAGGAACCAATAGAGCCAGAATCTATGATATTTCCATCCGCATCTTCACAAGTCGTCAACGTAAAATCTTCAGCACATTCTTCATTAGTATTACCATTTGAACTATAGCTTCTATTATTTCTATTATAAGCATTACCACTAACTTGTAATTTATCAGTTATAAAATGCGCACCCTTTAAATTAACAAAATACATAGTATGTTCCGTAATATCGGGTGCAGTATAAATACTGGTCCAATTTTGTTGTAACATGTTTTCTGGCGTAGGGCCTACACCTTGTAAATTATTATCTGCAAAGGTAAATGAAAGATCCAGATCCGTACGTTCATTTTCCCAACCAACCTTACCAAAGGCTTGATTTACACTCGTCGGTGAATAAGGTCTCCAACCATTATCTTCAAAAATATTGCCCGCAACATACCAATCAAAATTACCTTTAGAGCCACCAATTTCAGCTTCGTAATTTTGTCGTCCATAGGAACCGCCACTGGCTTGCATATGATATCCAGGATGACTAACCCCACTTTTTGTCCTAACCGACAAAGCACCACCCAAGGTATTTAATCCAAAGACCGGATTAGATCCCGGCACCATTTCCATACTGGCAATTGCAATTTGGGGAATCAAATCCCAATTTACAGTATCACCAAACGGCTCATTAATACGAACACCATCTTGAAAAACTGAAATACCAATCGGAGTGCCTAATAATGGAGAGGCTTCAAAACCACGGTAGGTAATATTAGGTTGATATGGATTATTTTGAACATCATTGAGATTAACGCTTTCCAAGCGACGATTCATGAAATCAGACAAAGAAAATGCTTCATGACGGTGAATTTCTTCGTCTTCAACAGCTTGGACATTACCAGGTATTTTTTTTAATTCCAAACCCGTATTACCGACCGGTGTATTACTAACTACATTAATATCTGGAAGCTCAAAAAGATCAACAGAATGAGTTGCGGGAACTGCATCTACCGATTTTGGTAGTTCATTTTCCTGTGTTATAGCCTTATCAGCAGTTTCACTGGTTTTTGTTTTAGTTAGTTGCTTTGATTCTTTAATCGCCTTATCACTAGCTTTACTAGTTTTGGTGTTATTGAGTTGCTCTGACTCTTTAACTGACTCAGTATCGGCTATTAAAGTAACATCCGTAGCCATTACTTGATTTGATATCAAAAAGAATAAAAACACTACCAGCCATGTCCACCTTAAAGATAAAGTCAACGATCTTATTATCAACATATATAGAAACTAGAAATCTTAAAAAATTTCATTCTGAAGGAATAGCACTTTATTTCCTATAGGAAAAATTCCTGAATTTCATGAGAAAAGAATGCGAAGTAATATTTGAAAACTCAAAATATTTTGACAAAATAGATGATAACGAAATAATCTGGAAAGATAATGAGTAGAAAACGGCTCTACTCATTATTTACAGCAATTGATACTTTAAGCTTTTAACTTTCTAAATTATTGAAGAAACTCTGGCTTCTATAGGCTTATAGATCAAGTTTGGAATAAAATTTGGTTACAAAGCGACATCATGATAAATATTTTGCACATCATCTAGATCGTTTAGCATATCTAAAAATTTTTCAAACATAGCCATATCATCATCTGAAGTAATCGTTGTGACTCCTCTTGGTAGAAATTGAATTTCATCGACTTCAAAATCAATTGCACCCAGCCCATCTTCTAGGGCTTGCTTAGCTTTAAAATATTCAGAATGAGGGGTAAATACTGTGATCGTACCATTATCGTTTTCAATATCACTAACGTCTACATCAGCTGTTAGCAAGGCATCTAGTACTGCATTCTCATCATCATTTTTAAATGCTAAAATAGCCGAGTGATCAAACATATGACTTACTACACCTTGGGTGCCAATTTTACATTTAGTTTTAGTAAAACACAGTCGAACGTCACCAAAAGTTCGATTAGGGTTATCTGTAAGACAATCAATAATTACCATACAGCCTCCCGGACCAAAACCTTCATAGCGGGCAGGTGCAAAATCTTCACCGCCACCACCTTTGGCTTTTTCAATTGCTTTATCAATGACATGACTGGGAACTTGATCTTTTTTTGCGCGGTCAATTAGACCCCGTAGAGCTAAATTACCATCTGGATCAACACCACCCGCTTTAGCACAGACGTATATTTCTCGCCCATATTTACTGTAGACCTTGGCCTTGGTATCAGAGGTTTTGGCCATTGATTCTTTACGGTTTTGATAGGCTCTACCCATTCGATTATTACTCCATTTACAAAGATAAATTTAACCAATTTTACAGATAAGTATTTATTTAAGGAACCATTAGTTACTTTGACAAATATAATTACTATCGTAACTTTTAGTTATTTTGATTAATAAACAGCTCTACGCCAATCAGACAAGACAAGGTTTATAGCAAGCCAATAAAACGTTATGACATTGAAATTATTTTAATTTAATAGTGTTTATATACAAGTCTTCAACTCTTGTTCTAGCCCAAGGTGTTTTTCTTAAGAACGTCAGACTGGATTTGAGGCTAGGATCATGATTAAAACATCTAATATCAATTAATCTACCCAATTCAGACCAACCATAATGATCGACAATTTGTAACAAGATATTTTCTAGGGTAATACCATGAAGAGGATCATCTTTATTTTTATTTGTCATTGAGAATCCAACTAAAAAAATGGCTTTAGGATAATGAAGTAATATTAAGCTTCTTGCTCATATTTTCGTCTTATAGCTTCTTCTCGAGCATCATTAATTTCCCGCATAATACTTTTTACATCGGCCTGTTTATTACTACTTTTGAATTGTCCAGTTAGCTTAACATTAGGAGTTAAATTACCGCTCTCGTATAGTTTCCAGATTTCCTTACCATAACTGGTTGCAAGTAACTCTGGAGCAAAACGACCAAAATAAGTAGCCATGTTATTAACATCACGCTCTAACATGATCGAAGCATTATTATTAGCTGCGGCATCGACCGCCTGCGGCAGGTCGATAATGACAGGGCCATCGTCATCAACAAGCACATTGAACTCGGAAAGATCGCCATGAACGATCCCTGCACAAAGCATTTTGACAACTTCAGAAATGAGTATAGTGTGATAATCGAGCGCTTGATCGTGGGTCAAGTGCAAATCATTGAGCCTAGGTGCTGCAGATCCATGTAAATCCATTACCAACTCCATGAGTAAAACACCTTCGACAAAATTATAAGGTTTTGGTACACGAACACCTGCAGCCGCTAATCGATACAAAGCGTCAACTTCTGCATTTTGCCATAATTCTTCTTGTTGCTTACGACCAAAGCGACTGTTTTTTTCCATAGCACGCGCTTGGCGACTATTTCTTACCTTACGCCCCTCTTGATACAACGCTTGTTTATGAAAACCACGCTTATTAGCCTCTTTATAAACTTTAGCGCAACGGACTTGACCTTCAGAGATAACGACGTAAACATCTGCTTCTTTACCACTTTTTAATGGCCGAATCACTTCATCAATAAGACCATCAAGAACCAAAGGTTCAAGACTTCTGGGTATTTTCATAATCGCCTTTAAGTTGTTTCAAAAAAAGTTGAGTCATTTTTATTGAATACCACATTTATGTTTTTTATCATTGTAACAAAATTAGGTAGTTACTTAGAGATTGCTAAACTATCTAACAGGGTTAACACGCCCAAGCCAACTGCTCTTCCAGTTGCTAAACAACCCGTTAAAAGATAGCCTCCAGTTGGTGCTTCCCAATCCAACATCTCACCAGCACAAAAAACCCCTGGCAATGATTTTATCATCAATTGCTCGTCGAGTTCATCAAAGGAAACACCGCCAGCACTGCTAATTGCTTCGTCAATTGGTCTAATTCCAATCAACGCGAGGGGTAATGATTTAATAGCTTTAGCTAATAATGAGGGATTATCGAACTCAAGTGGTGTTAATAATTCTCTAAGTAAGCCTGCTTTAATACCATTCAGGCCAAGTCTTTTACGAAGACTATTCGCCATTGACTCCTTTGCTTTACGTTGTGACAATTTAGCAAGAATTGTCGATAGATCAGTATCTGGTAATAAATCAATATATACAATTGCTAGACCTGACAAAAGCAATTCATCACGTAACGATGCAGATAGAGTATAAATAAATCCTCCTTCTATACCATTATCAGTTATTAAACATTCACCTGATAAACTAATAGGCGTAATTGAAGAATTAGTAAATAAAATCCTAATTGATTTTAAAGGTTGCCCAGAAAATCGAGATCTGAAATGCTCACTCCATTGGACATCAAAACCACAATTAGAAGGTTGTAAAGTGTTAACAAGAACACCTCTCTCTCTTAATAATGGCACCCAAGCCCCCGTAGAGCCCAAGCGAGTCCAACTCCCACCACCAAGTGCTAATACAACAGCATCAGCTTTAATATGATAGTTACCTTGTGGCCCGGAAATTACAAGCAAAGTATTATCAATATCATGCCATCCTAGCCAACGCTGTCTAACATGTACAGTAACACCGGCAGTACGTAATCTGTGTAACCATGAACGAAGTAATGGCGCAGCCTTCATGTCAGTAGGAAATATTCGACCTGAAGAGCCAATGAACGTTGATATACCAAGATTATTAGCCCATTCTTGTATTAATCTTGGTGTAAACTTTTCCAGTAAAGGTTTAATATGAGTTAGGTTATGGCCATAACGCTGCAAAAATGTATCAAATGGCTCACTATGAGAAATGTTTAGCCCGCCTTTGCCCGCCATTAAAAACTTACGGCCAACAGAGGGCATTGCATCATAGATATCAACCCTGATACCAGCAGCAATTAATACTTCAGCAGCCATTAATCCAGCAGGTCCTGCGCCAATTATTGCAACACTATACATTTCTTAATTACATTAAAGTAAGTTATTACGTTATAGATTGTCTTCTCCCTGAAATCATCAAACTCATTTGCCTATGGAACAGGCTATAATTCAAACCAATTCGCATTATACAATATTGTATATTTTTTGTGATAAGACCCTAAACAGAGCAATGTTTGATAAAAGAAATAATCAATAAAAATGTTAAGTTCCAAAAGTAATGTAATAACCAACAATATTTTCGATAGTATCCCTGAAAATTTCAAACAAGAAATAATCGAAAATATTTATGTAAAACAAAACCTAGTTATCGAACGAATCATTTCAAACGGACAAGCTACTCCAACTGGTCAGTGGTATGACCAAAATAAAGATGAATGGTTAATACTAATGCAGGGAGATGCAACAATTCTTCTTGAAGATAACCATCAATTAATCAACCTAACTGCTGGAGATTATTTGCTGATACCCGCACATACACGCCATAGAGTTGAATGGACACGTCCAAATTTCAATACGATTTGGTTAGCGATGCATATGGGGGAAAGTGAAGAATAATCTCAATAAAAGTATTGCTATGAGGGGATAGGTTAATTGATTATCCTCGAGCAAAAAAAAACCCAAGTGTAGACTTGGGTTTTTAAATAAGCGCTTGGCAATTCCCTACTTTCGCATGGCAAACTGCCACACTATCATCGGCGCTAAGCGGTTTCACTTCCGAGTTCGGGATGGGATCGGGTGGTTCA
>CAIVQX010000156.1 GCA_903908165.1 uncultured Methylococcaceae bacterium
AGATAGTAAGATTTTGTCTGCTTATTTTCCAGAACTTTATAAAGCTTGGCTTAATTATCCTATAGCTTTACCCAATGGGACAGCGGAGTCATTTATTTGGCGTAATCGTCAAGTCGAAAGCCGGCCAACGGCAATTTTATTGCATCGCGTTATTTATAGTGCGCAAACTGGTGAATTAATTTTGTCTCGACAATTTTATGCTGGCCATTCTTATAACTCTAATCAACTGGTTATAGCTTGTTTGCCTTATCTTGATGGCTCACTAGTTTTCTACGCTAATCGAACTTTTACAGATCAAGTCGCTGGATTTGGGAGTGGCTTAAAGCATTCTATTGGACAAAAACAAGCGAAAAATGAAATATCTAAGCTGCTAAAAAACTTACAAAAGATTTTGAAAAAATAGATATTTATACATGGAAAATAGAGTTCAGATCTATTTGATTTATCAGTTTATATAACAAAGTAATACGGATTTCTTGTATGATTTTTAAAATTAGGTGTTTTATGTTTTTTAGGCCACTAATAATCACAGTTTTATTTATAACAAGTTTTGCTCTTTACGGGGCAAAAAAAGAGGAAGTGGTTAAACCTATAAGCCCCTGGTCTTTCAACCTTACGGCCTACGTATGGTTGCCTGGCGTAAATGGAAACTTTTCGGCTGGTCCTTACACGAAGTCAATTGATAGCAATTTTATTGATATTGCTGGGAAATTAAGTAATTTTCCAGTGGCCTTCATGGGACATTTTGAAGCCCATTATGAGCGATTAGGGTTTTACATGGATGGTAATTATATTGGCTTGGATTTTAAACCTAAAAATGTCCATGGTGTCAATTTGGGGTTGTCAACTGAATTAGGCATTATGGATTATGGTGTTATGTACCGTTTATTTGGTCCAACAGCTCCTGAACGTGTCAATGGCTGGAATAAAAAGGAACGCTCTTATCTTTTTGATGTTTATACTGGGGGGCGTTCTATTTTCTTGGGGAATCAGATAAACGCCAGTTTGGGCCCTTATAGTGCTAACGCCACTAGTAGTAAAACATTTACAGTACCAACAGTCGGTGGCAGAGTTATTGTAGATTTAACCTCTAAGTGGTTTATTTTGGTCGATGGCAATATTGGTGGTTTTGGCCTGAATAATGTCAATTTCACGAGTTCCGGACTGGGGGCATTAGGGTATCGTACAAGCTTAAGAGATATTCCGCTTTCCGTTGAAGCAGGTTATAAGGCTTTAAATGTAGATATTGATAAGAGTGTTGCAGCAGCAAATGTGACTTTAAATGGTCCATTTTTAGGGCTCACCGGTTATTGGTGATATGCAAAGAACAGCGTTTTCCAATTAACTTTTTGAGCATTTTTAGAGGACATGGTTAAAACGTAAAATAGCCAGTGTTATTTAGCTAGCTGACTATTCCCTTATGCATACATTAATGGAAGCTGCAAAAAAAAATGCAAAATTTCAAGATGAAATTCACACAGTTCATAAGCTTATTGAACTTAATATTTGAGGCGTTGTTAGCACTGTCATTAGTTTTCTAATCACGACTAATATTGTGTTTTTTATTATTAGACCTACGAACAAGCTCATAGCAATAAGCAAGGATAAGCCTTTAGAAGACTTTAGCCCAATTCCTGAAAATATTATAAGTTACTGACTGACATCAGAGAATTGCACATGCTGCTTCTATTGGAAAGCAGCATTAAAACTAGTCACTTGTGCTGATACGCTAGCTATTCAGGAGGCTGTATCTAATTAAGGACAGCTTGAGTTGCTCGGTTTAACTTCTATTTGCGTTTTTCCCTTTCGGAAAGATCACATTTCGTTCCCACCGAATTCCTAGAGTCAGCCCGGAAATTAATTTAAAACTTGATAGGTTTGAACAGTATTCAATGGAATAGTTCGAATCTGTTTTGCATTAAAATCTGCACCCTTCAAATAGAAGGCCTGAATACTTTGATTATCATAAGTCTTTATGTAATACACCAAGTTTTTGGTATCTGCCACAGTAGACCATTCAGTTATCTCGTACCCCCCTGCTCCACCACCATAAGGGTTATTTGCGGGTAAAGTGACAGCACCGGGTGGAATATCAAAGTTACCCAAAATATGCCAAGCATTATTTACTTGTTTATCGGTTGATAAATCGCTGGGAGCAGCATCGACCAAAAACAGGGCGCGAATAAATCGACTTGGGCTTAAAAAATCTCCGGGCAAGCCCTTCATGCCACTGCCGGAACTGGGTGGTGAAAAGCTGGCACCGTTAATCACGAGCGGATTGCGCTCCATCTTAGTCAGATTGGCATAGTTACCAATATTATTTAGATGCCAAGAAAATTCAGGGTCATTGGTCATTACGCCAACCGGATTATCGGTAATAACTAATTTACTTTTTAAATATTCAATGACAATACTTTTACCTGATTTATCGTGCAAAGTCATCCGCACTTGAACTGGACCGTTATAAACAGGTAAAACCGAATTATTGACTTGTATCTTAGTAAATCCAGCTTTTACCTCTTCGACCGTTGCATAATTTGTTAGTGCATAAGTCAGCATTTGATAAGAGGCGATACTATTAGCCGATTGTGCTGCGGGCGTGTTTTGATAAACAGCTGTAGTGGGGGCATTAAGCAATCCGCCCACCAAGCCAACTTCATTCATGCCATCGATTAAGATAGGCATTCCAAAAGCATTAGCACCTGTTGCCGCATAGCGTGCTTTCCACCCTAAGCCAGTTCCGGATTTGCCATTTACGCCAACACCTTCATTTTGAAAATTTCTAGGTATAACAATAAGTGCAGATTTGAGCGGAATACCAAACTCCATGGTACGTCCATAGACGTAGCCATTGTCATTACCTTTTAATAAAAAACTAGTGCAGGCCTGGCTTAAAACAGGTATCAAAGCCATTGAAAGCGATGTGACACTGGCAAAAATATTACGCGATAGCTTCGATATCATATTAATCAGTAGAGAAATTTAATTTAGGTCTTTAAATTATACTTTAATTGATAAGTAATAAATCGATGACATTTTCGAATAAGTACACCCAATTCAGTTACATTTCCTTTCAGGCATAAAAAAAGCCCTAGATATAACTCTAAGGCTTTCATTTATAGGCCCCCCCGGACGGGCTCGAACCGCCGACCTAATGATTAACAGTAGCGCTAACGGCCAAATTTATTCTTTGTAAGTGGAAGATTACTAAGCGCCTTTCTCCTTAATATATCACCGTTGGCTTAAAACTGAACCAATACCGAACATTTTGTTCTGAAAATCGCCAATATTCGTTTAAAATATTATTTTAATCAATTGGTTAACAGCATTTTCTGCCGAGCAGAAACCGAAAAAACTCACCGAACTACCCTCTCTTGAAATTATCCGCGTACCTATCGAATGGAAATCGGAAATAAAGCTTGGCAAAAACCATTGGGTTAACAGCCGAACGAAGAAGAAGACTTGCTGCGCAGAGAAGAGCCATTCAAGAAAATGAGGCCATAAAAACTTTACTGAAGAATCAGAATGAAATCTCTCTAACTGCCGATCATAAGAAATAACATCAACCCACAAACGGGCAATAAAACTAAACCACCCCTCGAATCTTGAAAATCGAGCGCCACCATGATCACACCTCCGATCATTGAAACCAATGCCACGAAACCACAAAAAC
>CAIVQX010000157.1 GCA_903908165.1 uncultured Methylococcaceae bacterium
TGTTTAACAGCGGTGCTTCCGCAGCATCAGTTTTTACTGATTCAGTTGTAGCTGCCATTTCTACCTCCTAAAAATTAACAAAATTCCCAGTCGAATGACTAGGACTCTATACTAACTCCATTTTCCCATATTCGAACTCAATGTTATTGAGCTGAAATGCCACCAAGTCAATTTAGTGAGTAAGCAGTCTACCAGTTCAAACTACCTTGTCAAGTCCTAATGCTCTAGTTTTTTTATTTTTAAAACAAATCCTCCAGCGCCTTCAATTATACTGCACAAGCGCTCTTGATTACTGATACAATCATGGTATGTTACCTAATGAATTCCAACCCTATAACACTCTATTTTTTATGAAAAAATATAAATTCATTCTATTTGTTTTAGCTTTATCGGCTTTACTCTATAGCCAAATAAAAGTAGTTTTACCCTTCATGGTTAAAGTAGCAGCCTCTGATTTTTTTCTTGTTCAAAGTAACGACCAAGCCAGCCAAAAGTCTATTTCAACTTCTTTAACTGATGTTGCCTTCAAACACTGCAACGATTACATCAAATCTGAGGTCGACTCAAAGATAACCATAACTTTTCCAGAAAAACCACTTAATGTTTGGAGCCTGGGTAACTACCAATATCTAATTAGCGCTGACATTACCACTACTGATGACAAGTCAGTCACGAACAATATCAAATATGCCTGCAGAATTACTTATGACGATGGCGATGATCAAGAAGGAGTTCTTGATTTTAATAACTGGTCTATCAATGGACTGACAGGCTTAGAAAGCTTAAAGTAAAATCAATCAACAAACTTCTCTTTAAATATAAAGATGGTTTTTCACTTTAATCAACTAAATATTGATTAATTTTCTCTGATGCGCTTACTTCATTAGAAACTATTATTTGTAATCGATTTAAGCTGGGCTATTAATTATAGAACTTAGAAATAATTCTGAAATTAATCCCAGCGATCATCTCTGACCTGCACTATATTATTTTCAACTCGAACAGGAAAGCAATTTATTGCTTCATAGGCCGGAGGGGACTTAACATAACCTGTTTTGATGCAAAAACGAGCGCCATGTCGTGGACATATAATTTGATCTCCTTCTATTTGCCCACTGGCAATTTCCGCTCCATCATGAGAACAAATATCTTCGATAGCATAAAAATGACCCTTAATGTTAAACAACGCTACATCTGTTCCATCAATATCAACAACAACATTCTCTCCTTCTGCTAACGCTGTTTCTGGTATTACATCTATCCAATCAGACATCTTATGTCACTCATTATTTAATCTTTAAAATAAACATCATATCTTAATAGCTTTCCCTGATAGCTTTCATTGGGCTTCCCTCCCAAAGGTTCTGCATAATCTGGACTTTTCACAACAACACGCTTACCTGCCGCCTTCATTGCTGCAATAAATAATTCAGACTTATCTTGATCATCACCTAACAAATCCCGTAACACCACCATTGATTTTTTTGCCAATGCCGATTTTTTCCGCTTTGGAGGGAACATTGGATCAAGATAAATACAATCTGGCTGAAAATCTAATACTTCTAGAAGCTCAATAGCATTACCATTTAGCAATTTGGGCGACTGTAAATCCAGCTTTTGCATCCAGTCTTGTAAGGCCAAACGATTAAATCCATCCTGCAACAATTCTCCCATAACGGGTGAGCGCTCTATACAAAGTAATTCATAACCCATTCGAAAAATATGCAAACTATCCTGCCCCCAACCCGCAGTTGCATCTACAACTGTTTTTATTTTTCGTCCAAGCGCTTGAGCCAAAGGTCCTTGTTTAGGTGCGGGCCATGAGCGCTGCTCTCCATTACGAGGCTCTATATCTACAACTAACCCGCCCTTTTTGAGCAACTCTTTGTCCAATAATTTCAAACACCCATCACGCCAAGTTAAAAAGAAACACTCAGGACTTTCATTATTAATTACTTCATACAAAGGCACATCAAGTCTTTCTGCGAGCTGCTTAAAAGGCTTTATATCTCCCTGACCCTGGTATAGAACAGCCAGTTTAGCGTAATATTTTCCCACCTATCAGATATTGACAACTATTGTTCTGTTGAAATTGCTTGTTGTTGATTCTTTATTGCCGCATCAAGCGTATGCCAAGCTAATGTGGCGCATTTAACTCGCGCAGGATATTCACGCACACCAGCCAGTACCGCCAACTTACCGATTGCCTCAAGATTAAAATCCTCGTCTTTTCCGGTAGTCATTTCATGAAACTTTTTAAATAACTCTTCAGCCTCCTGCTCAGTTTTTCCCTTAACAATTTCGGTCAATAATGACACAGATGCTGTAGAAATTGCACAGCCTGAACCTTGAAAACTAGCATCAGCAATAACATCGCCCGACATTTGCAAATAGAGTGTCAGACGATCACCGCATAGCGGATTAAACCCCTCTACTTTTTTGTCTGCATTTTCTATGATTCGAAAATTACGTGGATTGCGATTATGATCAAATATAACCTCTTGATAAAGATCGCGTAAATCATCAAACATTAGCCAAATACCTCAATTAAAGATTGTATACCATTCATTAATACATCAATTTCTTCCTTGGTATTATACATAGCAAATGAAGCTCTTGCTGTGGCTGGAACTTTATAAAAATCCATTACCGGCATAGCGCAATGATGCCCTGCTCTTATTGCAA
>CAIVQX010000158.1 GCA_903908165.1 uncultured Methylococcaceae bacterium
AACTACTGAAAATCCGTCTTTTGCCCTCAATAATGCTTTGTTATCTCGCGCTCGTGTTTATGTACTTAATTCCTTATCAAGTGAAGAATTACTGGATGTTTTAAACAAGGCGCTCAATGATTCCGATAAAGGTCTTGGTGGTCTTGACATTGCAATGGCGGATGATATTAAACAACAATTTGCTGAAGCCGCAGATGGTGATGCCAGAAGACTGCTGAATCTACTTGAAATTGCAGTAGAGCTTGCCGCAGCAAAAAACAGCCATGTAATTAATGAAGCATGTGCCAGAGAAGTATTATCTGGTGGTGTTAGACGCTTTGACAATCAAGGTGAAGAATTTTACAATCAAATTTCAGCCCTGCATAAATCCGTAAGAGGCAGTTCACCTGATGCCTCGCTTTATTGGTTATGCCGAATGATGGATGGTGGTTGTGACTTATCCTATTTAGCCAGACGTATTGTTAGAATAGCCTCCGAAGATATCGGTAATGCCGACCCAAGAGCCTTACAAGTCGCTATTAATGCGTGGGAAGCACAAGAACGTCTCGGTAGTCCAGAAGGTGAACTGGCCTTGGCGCAAGCTATTATTTATTTGGCATGCGCACCTAAAAGCAATGCAGTGTATACGGCTTACAATGCCGCCATGAGTGATGCCAAACAAAGTGGCAGCTTGGGTGTACCCGTCCACTTAAGAAATGCACCAACTAAATTAATGAAATCTCTCGATTACGGTAAAGAATACCGTTACGCCCATAATGAACCAGAAGCCTATGCGGCTGGTGAAAATTATTTTCCTGATCAGTTATTAGGCACACGCTATTATCAGCCAGTAGATCGAGGCTTGGAAATAAAAATCAAAGAAAAATTAAGGCATTTGCAAGAACTCGATAATCAGATACTAACTTAAAGCCTATCTAGGGAATTATCATCCCTTTCACCTGCCTATTGCTCTCACTAATACTAAAATAATCTTCAATCTTCTTTTTTTGAAATTCAAGTCATTGCAAGCTGAATATAAATTATCTGATCTTATAAACATCCTCCAATAATTTTGCCTGAGCAGATGCTAGTCTAGCGATAGGAATACGTGGCGCTGAACAAGAAACATAATCCATTTTTATATGATGACAAAAACGAATAGATTGAGGATGCCCTCCTTGTTCACCACAAATACCTATTTTGATATCAGGTCTGGTTTGACGCCCAGAATCTACCGTCATTTTCATTAACTGCCCGACCCCTTTGGCATCAAGTACCTCAAAAGGATTGTCCTCGAGCAAGCCAATTTCATTATAAAGTGGCAAAAATTTATTTTCGGCATCTTCACGTGAAAATGAAAAAGTTGCTTGAGTTAGATCATTGGTTCCAAATGAGAAAAATTCAGCCACTTCAGCTAATTCTCCAGCTCGAGTACACGCTCTAACCGTTTCTACCATGGTTCCAAATTTAAACTTTAACGAAATCCCATGCTGACTTTCAACTTCCTCTTTAAGTTGATCAACATAGGTTTTTACTTTTATTAACTCCTTTACTGTAATAACCTGAGGTACCATAATTTCGGGCGATATCAACTTACCTTGCTTAGTACACTGTGCGGCAGCCTCCAGTATAGAGCGTATTTGCATCTGATAAATCTCAGGATATGTCATACCAAGACGCACACCACGATGTCCCAACATTGGATTGACTTCAAATAACTCTTTAACTTTTTTGAGCATTAATTCCTTTTTAGCAATCGCCTTATTAATGAGCTCTTCATTCAATTGATTAAAAGGCTTAGGTAATTCTAGTTGTGTACCTATGGTATCAAGAGCAACCTGCTGCCCCTGAATCATTAACTTATAATACTTTAAGGCTTTAATTTCATCTTCTAATTGATGCTCACTAGGCAAAAATTCATGCATCGGTGGATCTAATAATCTTACCGTAACAGGAAATGGCGACATAGCCTCAAAGATTTGTTTAAAATCGTCTCGTTGAATAGGAAATAATTTTTCCAGTGCATCTTTTCTGGTGTCATTACCATCAGCTAATATCATATCAATCACTAAAGGCAACCGATCGGACGCATTAAACATACGTTCAGTTCGACACAAACCGATACCTTTTGCTCCATAACTCAGAGCCATCCGTGCTCCCTCCGGTGTATCAACGTTAGCATGAACTTCCATATCTGCAAATTCATCCGCCCAAGACAATAATGTTTTTAATTCTTCTGAAAATATCGGTTCAACTGTTGGAATTTTACCCAAATAGATTAGACCACTACTGCCATCAATAGTGATAATATCACCTTCACGGATGAGCAATTCACCAATAATTGCCTGACGAATGCGCGCATCTATTTTTATATCTTCTGCACCGGCAATACAAGCCTTACCCATACCTCTGGCAACTACAGCAGCATGTGAAGTTTTACCACCTCGACTAGTTAAAATACCCTGAGCCGCAAAAAAACCGTGTATATCTTCAGGCTTAGTTTCTTCTCTCAATAAAATAACCATCTCACCAGCTCTGCCCATTAATTCAGCTGTATCTGCATCAAAAACACATTTACCGAAAGCAGCTCCAGGAGAAGCGGGTAAGCCCTGAGCAACTGATTCTGCTTTATGATCAGGATCGAGTTGTGGATGCAGCAATTGTTCAAGTAATTCCGGATTAATACGTAACAATGCTTGCTCTTTAGTAATAAGACCTTCAAAGACCATTTCTACAGAGGTACGAACCATTGCTGTGGCATTCATTTTGCCATTACGAGTCTGTAGACAATACAATATTCCACATTCAATCGTGTATTCATAATCTTGAACTTCTTTGTAATGCGCTTCCAATTTATTACGAAGGTCAACCAATTGCTGAAAAAGATTTGGCATTTCAACCGCCAACTCATGAACCGGCTTGGGTGTTCGAATGCCTGCAACAACATCTTCACCTTGCGCATTAACCAAATATTCACCGTACATTTCATTAGCGCCCGTTCCTGGATTACGGGTAAAACCTACACCTGTTGCGCAATCGTTACCTCTATTACCAAAAACCATAGCGACTACATTAACAGCAGTCCCATTCGCGACATTTTCGGTAATATGAAATTCTCGACGGTAATCGACTGCTCTTTTTCCTGTCCAAGAATTAAATACTGCTTTAACAGATAACTCCAGTTGCTCAAACACATCTTCCGGAAATGGCTTACCGGTTTGTTCCAAAACTACTTGGAGAAATAATTCAGTAATTTGACGCAAATGTTCAACATCAAGCCCTATATCTGCTTTAATACCGGCTTGTTTCTTAATCTCAGAAAAATGCTGGTCAAATTTTTCATCATCAATACCCAGCGCAACTTTACCAAACAACTGAATAAAGCGACGATATGCATCGTAGGCAAACCGAGCATCTCCAGTTTGCTTTATAAGACCCTTCAAAGTTGCACTATTTAGTCCTAAATTTAAAATAGTGTCCATCATGCCAGGCATGGAGATAGAGGAACCAGAACGCACTGAAACCAGCAAAGGGTTTTGGCTATGACCAAACTGTTTACCTGAAAGTTGCTCAATTTCAATAATATGAGACTTGATATCTTCTAACAAATTCTCAGGTAACTGATGACTTTCAAGATACGCTAAACAAGCTTGAGTAGTAATGACAAATCCAGGTGGAACGTTAAGTCCCATCTGTGTCATTTCACATAAATTAGCTCCTTTACCGCCCAATAATACTTTATTTTTTCCATCGCCTTTTTGAAATGAAAAAATATATTTTTCCGACATTTTTATCCCTAGATGAGTAACTAATTAAAATATGGTAGATACAAACGATGAAAGCAAAAATTAAATCAATCGCTACTCGATTTGATAAAAAAAGGCGTATTTATTAATTTTTAACAGGCGGTGGTGCTAACACCACTCTTGAACCATTAGATTCAGCGGAACTAACAACTCCAGCTGCTTCCATGGATTCAATCATGGTAGCGGCACGATTGTATCCAACTTTAAATCGTCTCTGAACGCTTGATATTGATGCCTTACGGGACTCGGTAACAAACATAACCGCTTCATCATACAAAACATCAGATTCTGAATTACTGCCACTATCACCATTCAAATGAGAGCCGTCAATTGAATCCGATGTATCTCTGGTAATTTCTTCAAGATAATCGGGGGGTGCCGTTTGTTTTAAAAATTCTACGACTCTATGCACCTCATGGTCATCAACAAATGCCCCATGAGCACGTATTGGAATACTAGTGCCAGATGGTAAAAATAACATATCTCCATTACCTAACAATGTTTCAGCGCCACCCTGATCAAGAATAGTTCGAGAGTCAATGCGTGATGAAACCTGAAAAGAAATACGAGTAGGCACGTTGGCTTTAATTAACCCTGTTAAAACGTCAACAGATGGCCTCTGTGTTGCTAATATCAAATGGATACCTGCTGCTCTCGCCTTTTGTGCTAAACGGGCAATTAACTCTTCAACTTTTTTACCAACAATCATCATCATGTCAGCTAATTCATCAATAACGATAACAATGCTGGGTAACTTGCTAAGGACTGGGTAATATTCACCTGATTCCAACGGGTTTAACATTTGAAAGATAGGATCTCTGATGGTCTCCCCTCTTGCTGTCGCCTCATCTATTAAATGATTAAAGCCTGCTAAGTTTCTTACACCCATTTTTGACATTAATTTATAACGCCTCTCCATCTCTGCAACCGCCCAACGTAATGCATTGCTGGCTTCTTTCATATCTGTAACAACAGGTGTTAACAAATGAGGTATATCCTCATAAACCGAAAGTTCCAGCATTTTAGGATCTATCATAATCAGGCGGACTTCTTCTGGGGTTGCTTTGTAAAGCAAGCTAAGAATCATAGTATTGATTGCAACTGATTTCCCAGATCCTGTAGTACCGGCAACCAAAGCGTGGGGCATTTTTCCTAAATCAGCAACTAAGGGTGTACCGGAAATATCCTTACCCATTGCTAATGTAAGCAAAGACTTTGCCTTTTCAAAAGCTGATGAGACTAACAGCTCTCGGAGCGTTACCATTTCCCTCTCTCTGTTAGGTATTTCAAGACCAACAACAGATTTTCCGGGTATAATTTCAACGATACGCACGCTAGTAACTGACAAAGCTCTTGCTAAATCTTTGGATAAATTACTAATTCGACTGACTTTTACACCGGCAGCTGGTTGCAATTCAAATCGCGTAATTACAGGGCCAGGATGAAATCCCACTACCGTTACAGCAACGTTAAAATCAACAAGAATATCTTCAACAAGTCGCGACATTTCCTCAAGTTCTATTCGAGAATAACCGATAACCCGAGTATCTCTTTCGTCCAATAAATCTAGAGAGGGCAATACATTTTCGCCGATATTATATTTAGGAACAGGTTGTTTTTGAGATTGCTTATTTATTTTTTCAATTTGCACTATCTCTTTTTCGACTATTGGCGCCGTTTTAACCATCGACTTTCTAGGTGGATCAGACTTTTCCGGAATATTATCAATCGAAGGAACAGTCGCTTCTTTATGTTCTTCTAATAAGTTGGTGCCAGTAAGAAACACATTGCGAAATAAAAATACCGTGTATTTACCAATCAAATCAATAAATACTATCCACGATAAATCAGTAGCAAGCGTAATTCCAGATAACAACAACACAATTAAAAATAACGTAGCACCTGAGTTTCCAAATAACCGCAATACTGCATCACCTGTTTCCTGCCCTAAAATACCACCTGTAGCACCTGGCAAATCTACACCCACTCTTAAAACATACAAGTACAACAAAGCAGCAGCTGAAACAATAGTCCCTACAATACCTATCCACTGTAAAACAATAACCATTGGTGGCTGTTTTTGTCTCACACGACTGAATACCAGAAATCCATGCCAGAAAATAATAATTGGAAATAGATATGAACATAATCCGAAAAAACTGAGAATGAAATCAGCCATCCACGCGCCAAGAACTCCACCTGCATTATTAATTCTCTGCACAGTACTACTATGAGTCCAACCTGCATCTTCATTACTAAAAGTAACTAAAGAAATTAACAAAAAAACTGCAACTGCAAAAAAAAACAGAACTGCAATTTCACGCAAACCTCGAAATGTTTTTTCTTCCATTACAGCAGACATAAATTATGACTCGACATAAATTGATATTAACAGCAGAAAATTATAGATGATTGATTACTTATTCTAAATTAATATTAATCATAAAAAATTAGCGATTTCTTAGATCAATATACTCGACACAAACATTACTATTTACGAAAATTGGTTTCACCTCCATAATCGTTCTATATTATCCTAATTTTACTCTAACTAGAGGTTTTTTAATGAACATCTCCAAACACTGTCGTCTTTTAATTCTTGGCTCTGGCCCTGCCGGATACACCTCAGCTATTTATGCAGCTCGCGCTAATCTTAAGCCCGTCATTATTACTGGCATGCAGCAAGGTGGACAATTAACCACAACAACAGAAGTTGATAACTGGCCTGGTGATGTAGAAGGCCTTCAAGGTCCTGACCTGATGGAAAGGATGCGCTTACACGCAGAACGATTTGATACCGAAATTATTTTTGATCATATTCATACTGCCGATCTAACGGCCAGACCCTTCACTTTAACCGGTGACTCAGGAACTTACACCTGTGACGCCCTGATTATTGCAACCGGTGCTTCCGCACGCTACTTAGGATTAGAATCTGAAGATTCATTCAAAGGCCGCGGAGTCTCAGCTTGTGCTACCTGTGACGGTTTTTTCTACCGCAATAAACCTGTTGCTGTCATTGGGGGAGGCAATACAGCAGTTGAAGAAGCACTCTATTTAGCAAATATTGCATCTACAGTAACTGTGGTTCATCGCCGTGACAAATTCCGTTCTGAAAAAATTCTTTCCGATAAGCTGATTGATAAATCACAAAATGGCAATGTTGTTATTGAATGGAATTCATCCCTAGAGGAAGTGTTAGGAGATGATATGGGAGTTACCGGCATTAGAATTAAAAACACTCTTGATAACTCTACTAAAGATCTGACAGTACATGGCGTTTTTATTGCCATCGGACACACGCCTAATACAGGCATTTTTGAAGGCCAATTGGAGATGGATCACGGCTATATTAAAGTAAAAAGTGGCATTAACGGAAATGCCACAGCAACCAGTATAGAAGGCGTTTTTGCTGCGGGTGATGTTATGGATTCTGTTTATAAACAAGCAATAACTTCAGCTGGCTCTGGTTGTATGGCGGCACTGGATGCAGAAAAATTCCTTGATGAATTAATTTAGAAAATTTTTTAAAAAACGTCTTTGTTATAACCTAAGGCATGAAGTTAACTATACTTGACTCTCTACAACCAGAGCAAGCATTCCCACCCTCACACAAAGCCCTAAGAGAGCCTGATGGCTTGCTTGCAATTGGTGGCTGCCTATCTGAAGAAAGGCTGTTAAATGCCTATCGAAATGGAGTTTTCCCTTGGTACAATCAAGGTGAACCTATTCTATGGTGGTCACCTAACCCAAGACTGGCTTTGGCCCCAGATAACCTTATTATCTCTCGAAGCCTACAAAAAACCTTACGTAAAAATATTTTTTCAGTAACTTTTGACCAGGCTTTTGATGAAGTTATTTGCGCTTGCGCTAAACCTAGAAAAGACATGCCGGGGACGTGGATAACTAAAGACATAGCCGAAGCTTATAATGCATTGCATAAGAGTGGTTACGCTCATTCTGTAGAGGCATGGCTGAATGGTGCATTAGTTGGAGGCTTGTATGGTATTGCCTTGGGACGTGTTTTTTTTGGCGAATCCATGTTCCATATTAAAACAGATGCATCAAAAGTTGTCTTTGCTAATCTAGTTAAACAACTTAAGACTTGGGACTATAAACTAATTGACTGTCAAGTGCACACTCAACATTTAGCAAGCTTTGGTGCGATAAACTATGATCGAACTAAATTTATAGAGCTACTTAATCAATATTGTGACGTTCCTCCTAATAGTTCTGCTTGGCGCTCATAATGATTTCTATTCCCTTGGCTCTAAGCCAAGAACATCCATGTGGTTATCTTGAAGCTAAAACCGCCCAATCCTTATTTATTCATCCATCCTATCCAATAACATCATCAACTTATAATTATTTATTAAAGCAAGGTTTCCGTCGAAGTGGTGATGAAGTTTATGCGCCCCATTGTTCTCATTGTTCTGCTTGTATTCCAGCAAGACTCCCTTTAACAAAGTTTAAGCCCAGCAAAAATCAACTGCGTTGCTTACGTAAAAATAATGCGACACTATCGACCATCAAACCCGCTATCTTTGAACAAGCTCATTATGATATGTACCTTCGATATCAGGCTATAAGACATCCTGAGGGATCGATGATTAATATCAGCCCTGACAATTATTTAAGCTTTTTGAGTAGCTCATGGTGCAACACCAAATTTGTCGAATTTTCTATCAATAATGAACTAGCAGGGGTTACTATCATTGATCAGTTTGATGACGCATGGTCAGCAGTTTACACTTTTTTTGAACCTAAATTTTCCAGTTATAGCTTAGGTGTTTATGCCATTTTATGGCAAATTCATCAAGCAAGTCTACAAGGGAAAGAATTCTTATATTTAGGGTTCTGGATCGAAGCATGTACTAAAATGTCCTATAAAACTAACTATCAACCTATAGAATTATTAATCGATAAACAATGGCTTGAAATGAAAGCATAAATAACAAATATCCACTCTCTTCTATTGTTAATAATGAATTTATGCTATAGTTTGAAGTTTTAATTGCTTGAGACAAAATACAAATGGCCAAAGAAGATCAAATTGAAATGGAAGGCAAGGTTATAGACACTCTTCCTAATACCATGTTCCGGGTCGAACTGGAAAATGGTCACGTTGTAACTGCTCACATTTCGGGTAAGATGCGCAAACATTATATCCGCATTCTAACTGGGGATAGCGTTAAAGTAGAAATGACACCCTATGATCTAACTAAAGGACGCATAACTTTCCGTATGCGCTAAACCAGTAAGTTCAGTAAATTAATAAATCTTTCCTGATATTATTTCCAGCCAAACCGGCTAATTAAGAATTGACTTCCGATACAGTCAACTCATTACTTTCCATAGCAAAAGCTATCTCATTATTTTCTATATAAATTCTGACATGTCCTCCATGCGCAAGCTTGCCAAATAGCAAGTCATTTGCCAACGGTTTTTTGATTTTTTCCTGAATTAATCGCGCCATTGGTCTTGCGCCCATTTTTGGATCGCAGCCGTTTTCAGCTAACCACAACCTTGCCTCAGGAGCTAACGTTAACGTTACATGCTTTTCGACAAGCAACGCCTCCAACTCAAAAATAAACTTATCAACCACATGCCCAACAATCGAAATATCCAATGGTTTAAATTGAATAATGGCATCCAGCCGATTACGAAACTCTGGAGAAAATCCTTTCTCGATGACTTTTAAACTATCGGTAGAATGATTTTGCTCTGTAAAGCCTATCGAAGCACGTCCACCCTCTTCTGCACCTGCATTAGTAGTCATTACTAATATAATGTTACGAAAGTCTGCTTTTCTTCCATTATTGTCTGTCAAAGATCCATGATCCATAACCTGTAATAACAAATTAAACACATCAGGATGAGCTTTCTCTAACTCATCCAACAACAACACAGCATGAGGATGTTTAGTAACCTGCTCAGTTAACAATCCGCCTTGATCAAAACCTACATAACCTGGAGGCGCTCCTATCAATCTGGAAACAGTATGTCGCTCCATGTATTCAGACATATCAAAACGAATCAACTCAACCCCCAATACTTTAGCGAGCTGGCGTGTTACTTCTGTTTTTCCAACACCCGTTGGTCCTGCAAATATAAATGAACCTATAGTCTTTTGAACATCCCTAAGACCAGCGCGAGATAATTTTATTGCTGACGCCAGTGCTGTAATCGCTTCATCCTGACCAAAAACCAACATTTTTAAGTTTTTTTCTAAATTGGCCAACTTATCTATATCATTGGAAGATACTGATCTCGCAGGTATTCTGGCAATTTTTGAAACTATTTCCTCTATGTCAGTCACATCGATTTCTCGCTTACGATCGATTTCGGCTGTCATACGTTGTTTTGCACCGGCTTCATCAATAACATCGATAGCTTTATCCGGTAAATGTCGATCTGTAATATACCGATCAGATAACTCAGCGGCTACACGCAATGCTTCAGCAGAATACCGAACATCATGATGCTCTTCAAAACGAGATTTAAGCCCTTTTAGAATCAAGATAGTATCTTCTACCGAGGGCTCCAGTACATCAATTTTTTGGAAACGACGTGCCAAGGCATGATCTTTCTCAAAAATTCCTCGATACTCTTTATAGGTTGTGGAACCAATGCAACGTAATTGGCCTGATGCAAGCACTGGTTTAATCAAATTAGAGGCATCCATAACCCCGCCTGAGGCAGAACCTGCGCCAATGATAGTATGGATCTCATCAATGAATAAAATAGAGTCCGGTTCTTTTTTAAGCTGATTCATCAATGATTTAAGCCGCTTTTCAAAGTCTCCTCGATATTTGGTACCTGCCACCAATGCCCCCAAATCTAAAGAATAAATCACACTATTCATCAAGACTTCAGGTACATTTTCTTCAACTATCCTTTTTGCCAATCCTTCTGCAATTGCCGTTTTACCAACGCCAGCCTCACCCACCAATAAAGGATTGTTTTTACGTCGACGACAAAGCGTTTGAATGGTTCGTTCAACTTCGAGATCCCTACCAATCAAGGGATCAATTCTACCTTGCAAGGCTTCTTCATTAAGATTAGTAGCATACTTATCCAAAGGACTACCTGAATCGGCTTCTGAATTACCAACTTCTGGCTTAGATTCACTTGACTGGTCATTAACATGATCGATTTTAGATATACCATGTGCCAAGAAATTGACTACATCTAAGCGCGATACATCTTGTTTATTTAAAAGATAAACTGCATGTGAATCTTGCTCGCTAAATAGCGCAACAAATAAATTAGCTCCAGTTACTTCCTTTTTATCAGACGCTTGAACATGAAAAACCGCACGTTGTAATACTCGCTGAAATCCAAGTGTAGGCTGTGTCTCTCGCTGCACATCCACAGGAATCAACGACATTGTCTCATCTATAAACTGAGTCAATTGTTCATGCAGAGCTTTCATATCACAGCCGCATGCTTTCATAATAATTTCTGCAGCACTATTATCTAACAATGCCAACAATAAATGCTCAACCGTAATAAATTCATGACGTTTATCGTACGCGTTTTTAAAGGCAGTATTTAACGTAACTTCAAGTTCTTTACTTAACATAAACGCTCCATATTTACACTTCTTCCATTGAGCACATCAATGGATGTTGATTTTCTCGAGAATAATTATTGACAATATAAACCTTAGTTTCAGCAACATCTTTAGAATAAGTACCACATACACCGATACCTTGGATATGTATTTGGAGCATGACCTGCGTGGCTTTTTCTTCGGACATATTAAAATACTCCATCAGAATTTCAATGACAAAATCCATAGGGGTGAAATCATCGTTTAATAAAATCACTTTATACAATGGTGGTTTTTTTAGCTCAGGTTTTATTTCCTGAACGGCCAAGCCATCATCATTATATTTAAAAGGGTTAGAATCGGGCATAATAAATATTAAAATAGCTACAGGTCTTTAGTATGATGTCAATATACCCGTATTTCAAGGTCTTATATGACAAATTAAAACAGCTAAAACAGCTTATATTAAAATTCTTGCCACATTTATATTTTACTTTACCCTTTAATTCCTTTTTTACCAACATAAGTTCCTAATATCTAGTAACATATTACTTTTTGATAAGCTGGATTTGATAGATGGTTTGGAAACCTCACGTTACTGTTGCCGCAATTATTGAACAAGATAATCGCTTTTTATGCGTTGAAGAAGAAACACCAAACGGACTGCAATTTAATCAACCTGCAGGTCATTTTGAAGAAAACGAAGACTTGATTACTGCTATCAAACGTGAAGTAAATGAAGAAACTGCGTGGCAGTTTGAGCCGCAAAACATTATCTCTATCCAACTTTGGCGTAAAAATCCTGAGTTCCCTACTTTTATTAGAATTTGTTTTTCAGGTCAATGTCATAACTATAACCCCAATCAGAAACTCGATGATGGCATAATCGCAACCCACTGGTTAACACGTGAAGAAGTAGCCTTACAACAGCATCGATTACGCAGCCCCTTAGTATTAACTAGCATTGACGATTACCTGAATGGACACCGTTATCCTTTGTCTCTGATAAAATCATTCCTCGATTTAAACCATGAGTAAAAATATAATTGTCGGAATGTCTGGAGGCGTCGACTCGTCCGTAACGGCCTTACTCCTCTTAGAACAAGGTCATCAAGTTACCGGTTTATTCATGAAAAACTGGGAAGAAGATGATGGTACGGAATACTGTACAGCCATCGAAGATCTTGCTGATGCTCAACAAGTCTGCGATAAGCTTGGGATAGAATTAAAAACAGTGAATTTTGCAACTGAATACTGGGACGAAGTCTTTGAAGTGTTCCTATCTGAATTTAAAGCTGGACGCACACCAAACCCTGATATCTTATGCAACAAACATGTCAAATTTAAAGCTTTTCTAAACTATGCCATTGAAGACTTAGGTGCCGAATACATAGCCACTGGGCATTATGCGCGTGTTGAGAAAAAAAATAACGAGTTTTTATTGTTGAAAGGCCTCGATCCAAATAAAGAACAAAGCTATTTTCTTTATACCCTTGGACAAAAAGCCTTATCGAAAACCCTCTTTCCAATCGGTCATTTAAATAAACCGGATATTCGAATACTGGCAGATAAAGCAGGCTTTGCCAACAGTCGTAAAAAAGACAGCACCGGAATCTGTTTTATTGGTGAACGAAAATTCACCGAATTTCTACAACGCTATTTACCTACCCAACCTGGTGAAATGCGCACACCCGAAGGTCAGTACATCGGTAAACATTCTGGGTTAATGTATTACACTTTTGGCCAACGCCAAGGAATGGGTATAGGCGGCGTTAAAAATGCTCCTGATGAGCCTTGGTATGTTCTGGATAAAGATCTGGAAAACAATATATTAATTGTTGGTCAAGGCCATGATCATCCTCTCATGCTTCATAACACACTAGAAGCTTGCCAATTGGATTGGTGTAATAATAAACCCTTATCAACATCCATTAACTGTCACGCTAAAACTCGCTACCGGCAGGCTGATCAAACATGTCAAGTAGAGCCGCTGGCAAATAACCGCATTAAAGTAAGATTTGATCAACCCCAGAGAGCTATTACGCCCGGACAATCTGTCGTTTTTTATGATGCCGACATTTGCTTGGGCGGCGGCATTATCGAATCGAAATATAATACCCATTAAGACACATACCAACCGCACTAGGATAACTCATTATGACTAATTTTGCCTTAACCGCAATCTCTCCCATCGACGGTCGCTATGCTAATAAAGTAGAAAAACTCCGGCCTGTATTTAGTGAATACGGCTTGATTCGCTTTCGGGTATTAGTAGAAGTCCGCTGGCTTCAAGCATTAGCAAAACATCCACTGATTGCTGAAGTCAATCCTTTCAGCAGCGTTGCAACAAAACTATTAAATGACATTGTTAATGATTTTTCTGAAGCGGATGCACAGCGAGTCAAAGATATCGAGAAAACTACTAACCACGATGTAAAAGCGGTTGAATATCTACTAAAAGAAAAGATCACCGGCTGTGCTGAATTGGAAAAAGTGAGTGAGTTTATTCATTTTGCCTGTACCTCAGAAGATATCAACAACCTATCTTATG
>CAIVQX010000159.1 GCA_903908165.1 uncultured Methylococcaceae bacterium
AGATTTATACTCACTATCAATTTGTAGACATTAACCTTTAACAAAAATTAACCAAACAGAATGCATTTGCAGACAATCGTTACATCTTTTGATTATTGTTGTATTATTTTGTAAAAGCAGATAAATATCATAGCTTAATGAGAAATTATGCCACTATCGAATTGGATTAAACGACCACTCCTACTTACAACTTAACATTTATTACGACATAACACATGAGCAATTCACAATTCTTTATACGTTTTTTAACAAGTCTTATTTTGATATTTTCTATTGCTGGATGTGCCGGCGGCAAAACCTATGAAAGTACAGGCGAATATTTTGATGACGTGGCCATTACTTCAAAAGTCAAAACATCGATTTTAGGCGACGGGAAACTTAAGTTTTTTCAAATTGATGTGACTACTTTTAAAGGTGTAGTTCAACTCAGCGGTTTTGTCGATAACAAAGAAATATCCACTAGAGCTTCAGAAGTAACTAGAACTATTAAGGGCGTTAAAATGGTTAACAACAATCTTATCGTTAAATAATTGTCGACCAAAAGGGATTACAACTGAGCTTTGAGAAACAAGGCTCAGTTGTAGTAGCTCAACCTAAATAATTATCTTAAAGCTTTTACGATCGCATTGCCCATTTCAACCGTTCCACAACTTGATTGTGGATTAAGGTCTTGAGTAACATAAATCCCTTCGTTAACAACTTGTTCAACCGCATTTTTTATACGATCAGCTGCTTTGGTTTCACCCAGATGATTTAACATCATAACCCCCGCCATAATTACAGCGATAGGATTAGCTAAGTTTTTTCCAGCAATATCGGGTGCACTCCCATGAACAGCTTCAAATAGAGCTGCATCATCACCAATATTAGCCCCAGGAATTAACCCTAAACCTCCAACCAAACCCGCCGTCAAATCCGACAAGATATCCCCAAACATATTGGTAGTAACTACTACGTCAAACTGCTGTGGATTCATAACCATATGCATACATGCTGCATCAACAATTTTCTCATCAAACTGAATATCCGGATAACGAGTCGCTGTTTCTCTGGCAACATCCAAAAAAAGCCCTTGCGTATATTTCAAAATATTAGCTTTATGGCAAACCGTTACTTTTTTTCTATGATTATCACGTGCATATTTGAAAGCATAATCAATAACCCGTTGCGAAGCAACTCTGGTAACGACTGCCAAGCTTTCTGCAATATCTTTTTTTGGTGTCAAATAATGCTCAAGTCCAGCATAGAGTCCTTCTGTATTTTCTCGAACAATAACGATATCCACATTATCATAACGAGTTTTCACCCCCGGCCAACTTTTAGCAGGGCGGACATTGGCATAAAGTTCATACTGCTGCCGTAAGGCCACATTTATACTTCTAAATCCCGTTCCTACAACTGTCGTCAAAGGACCTTTAAAAGCCAAACGCGTTTTGTCAAATGACCCCAGCGTTTCTTCAGGTAATGGCGTACCAAATTTTTCAAATGCCGCCATACCAGCATATGCCTCTTCCCAGTGAATTTTTACGCCAGACGCATCAATAACTTTTACAGCCTCATCCATGATAGACGGACCAATTCCATCACCTTTTATCAACGTGACATTATGCATAATTAACTCCACATTTTAATTAAAAATTTTGCTAAACAACAAAGGCTATTTTACCTGTATTAATAAACAGGATAAGTTTGGGGCTACAAATAGCGCCATTTACATAGATATAAATATGTTCACGAAAATAATAACAATACTTGATGCATTCAGTCTAATTTTAAGCTTATTCAAATACTGATATTGTTTATAACCACTCAGTGCTTGGTATAAGATCGACAAAAACCCTCTCTCCCGTTTGTATTCCTTCGCAAGCAACTGGCAATACGATATAACAATTCGCTTGGCTAAGTGACTTCATAATATTGGAACCTTGTTTACCGGATGAGCTGACAAAATAATTACCAGCATCATCTTGTGTAAGTATGCCACGTTGATATTCTTGTCTTCCACAGGCTTTTTTAAGTGTTGAGGTACAAGTCGCAGTCAGTTTTACTGAATTTGTTTGTTTTGTCCCCAATAAATAATTAAGAGCCGGAGAAACTATATACTGAAAAGTGACAATTACAGCAACGGGGTTGCCCGGTAAGCCAAAAAAAATACAGTCCCCTATTTTTCCAAAGGCTAATGGTTTTCCGGGTTTAATAGCAATTTTCCAAAAATCGACTTCACCGCATTTATTGAGTATTTCTTTGACATAATCAGCCTCACCTACCGATGCTCCACCGGTAGTAATGATTACATCATTATTTTTTGATGCTTCAATAAAATTCTCTTCCAGTAATTTCTTATCATCCCTAATAACTCCCATATCAGTTACTGTGTAATTGATATCGTTTAATAATCCGTGTAAAGCATAGCGATTACTGTCATATATTTGTCCAGATGACAATGGCTTACCCAATTCTGTTAGTTCATCTCCTGTTGAAAAAAAAGCTACTTTAATGGGTCTTTTTACTGTTACTTCAGAAATACCGGCAGAAGCTAATAATCCCAAATCAATGGCATTAATTTTTTTAGGTGCCACAATTAATAAACTACCTTGCTGAATATCTTCACCAACCGCTCTGACATGTTCACCTGCAACGGTATCAACTGGAAAATAAATATATTGTCCGTCGCACTCAACCTGTTCTTGCATAATCACAGAATCAGCTCCTGCTGGTACAACTGCTCCGGTAAATATTCGAATACATTGTCCAGCTTGCAATAACCCATCAAAGGGCCTGCCGGCCCAAGAAGCGCCAATTAAACTGAGACTAAAGGCTCGTCCTATAGTGACATCTGAACTGGAAAAAGCATATCCATCCATGGCTGCATTTCTTTCATAAGGACTGTTGATTGGGGCATATGCCGATTCTGATAAAATTCGTCCTAACGCATTTTTTAAAGTAACCGTTTCTGAGGTTTTACTCATGGTTATTGCTTTTTTAATTCTTCCTAGCGCATCTTCTATAGATAACATTGAGCTAGATTCCTGACTGCACAAATCAATCATAAATGCCCCATCAATTGTTTTAAAATAAAATCTGCTATCATTTCAGGACGATTTATATCCAATAAAATAATATTCTCTGGCAGAGACATTTCTATGTCAGTTGCTATAGCAATAATGTTGTTATCACCCGGATAGAGTAAAGGTTTATTAAGTGAAGACCTGTGTAATTCAATTTTAGGAAATTGCTCTGTTTTGAATCCTTCAACCAAAATTAAATCCAATTGAGATTGATCTAACAGTTTCAACTCATTATCAAGACTGGGTTCTCTTGTTGGTAGAATCTCGCTAATGATGGCACGGCGGTGTGACGAGCTCAGCATAACTGTTGTTGCCCCTGCCTCGCGTAAACGAAAACTATCTTTACCTGGTTGATCTATTTGAAACTCATGATGACTATGCTTAATTAAACCAATACGTAAACCATGCAACTTTAGAAGTGGAATTAACTGTATCAATAAGGTTGTTTTCCCAGTTCCACTAAAAGCAGAGAACCCTAATATTGGAACATAAGCATGTTGCATAATACGCAAATTTAATAACGGTTGTAATTAAAAGGCTTATTCTAAGTTATTATTAGCTCAGGATCATCAATTCGGAGAAACTATTGATTCAAATTTACCTTATTTTATTACTACTGATCATTATTTACTTTACTGGTAGATCATTTTTAAAAACATCATCAGTATTAATATCAAAATATACAAAGATCGTAATCTTTTGCCTAATTGGTTTTTTAATACTCTTTCTAACCGCCACTGGACGATTAAACTGGTTGTTTGCGGTGATTGGATTAGCTTTTGCATTTATATTACGACTCACACCCATTTTGTTAAATTATGCCCCCCATATACGAAGATTGTGGCACTATTTTTCAGGCTCTCAACATGGCACTTCGGAGCGACATGGAACTAATAGTGCAAAAGGTAAAATGTCCATCGAAGAAGCTTATGAAGTACTTGGTTTAAAACCTGGAGCTTCAGAAGATAGTATTATTGCAGCTCACCGTAAATTAATTCTAAAAAATCACCCAGACCGAGGCGGGTCTGACTATTTAGCTTCGAAAATAAATCTGGCCAAAAAAACCTTGATTAAAAAATAAGCATACTCTTCAAGTAACCTTATATCTCATCTAACTTCTGTACTCAGAATTTCAACTTAACCAGAACGTTACGTATTCAATAAAACCTTTAGTCTTTGCAAAACATATGACCTTTAAGGTTCATCTTTAAACATCTTGAATTTAGCAATTCATTATTTTACAAAAACAATATTAATCAGTTATTTGCAGATTATAAAGTAAAAAAATTGCATTTATTGTGAAAACAAAAAAAAACATTATCGTTGATCAAAAAAGCCATGATAGATTTATTCTGAGCTTAGCACTTCAAAGCAATATTTTTTACATTTTTTGCTGAATACGATAGCTATAGCTCACAAAAAATAACTGAATATTGGGAATTTAATAGATCGACAATTGTTTAAAACACCGTATTTAAATGGCATTAAGTGAATGTGTGCTAGACATTTTATTTCATGTTATTTAAAGCAGTTATGTATTTAATTTTCGATAGATTATTTTAAATGATCAAAGTGGACAAAAAATAAGTCAATGCTTGCCGATTGGAGAAATAAATAAAGCAATTTTTTACTTATTAAAAAACTGAAAAAATTGAACTACAGCAGATAACGAAAACATTTGCTGAAAGATTAGCGTTGTTAGCATAAACCAAACACTAAAAGAGTTTTAATATGAATAATAAATTATATGAAGCAACAATTGATGACACTTTGGTCTTACATTCTGAAGATTTATCTTTCGACGATGATGCAAACGAAGTTGATTTGGCTACACCTATAGAATTGGAAGGAACCTCGAATAAAACTGCAAACAATAGTGAGTTTGATGCCACTCGCTCATATTTGAACGATTTGAGTCGATCTAAATTATTAACAGCTGATCAAGAAAAGATATATGGTGCTCGTGCATTAAAAGGTGATCAAGTCGCACGAAAAATTATGATTGAAAGTAACTTGCGTTTGGTAGTAAAAATTTCATACCGTTACCTAAATAAAGGCTTACCTTTACTCGATCTGATCGAAGAAGGTAATTTGGGATTAATTCGAGCAGTTGAAAAATTTGACCCAGATAAGGGATTCAGATTTTCAACCTATGCAACATGGTGGATTAGACAAACTATTGAACGCGGCATCATGGATCAAACTCGAACTATTCGTTTACCAATTCACATTGTCAAAGAAATGAATACATTTCTTAAAGCTCAACGACTTTTGGCACAAACAATGGATCATGATCCTACCGCTCAAGAAATTGCTGATTACATGGAAAAACCATTAGAAAAAGTTGAAAGAATGCTCAAACTGAATGAAAGGGTAACATCTCTTGATGTCCCAGGGGCTCGCAATATAGATAATCCTTTGGTTGAGTCAATTGTTGATGAAGACTGCAAAACCCATGATGAGGGTATTCAAGATGAGGTTATGAAGCAAAATCTATCTGAATGCATACTTGAACTACCAGAAAAACAACGTGAAGTTATTTGTCGTCGTTACGGAATTTGCGGTTATGACGAAGCTACTCTTGAACAGGTCGCTCAGGAGTTGGATGTGACCCGAGAACGAGTAAGACAAATACAAATCGAAGGTTTAAAAAAACTTAAAGAAATTTTATTTAATCATGGGTTTTCATTTGAATCAGTATTTAACTAACTAGCTTCATTTGCTTTGGCCAATCTCTATAATTAAAGACTTGTCCATGTTCACGAACTATTTCACAATCCTTTGGTGAAATAGTTCCTACCACCCATTGGACAGCGTTAAAAATGCCAGCCGATAATACACCATTGTCTGGAAATCCTCTATCTACTGGCGTATAAATTGCTGCAGCACCAACATTCACATCAACTGCCTCAGACCAAGCAGCATGCCCAACCAGTGATGCCTGAACAACATAACACTGATTCTCCAATGCCCTAGCCTGACAACCTATTTTAACACGATGGTAACCAGCAACCGTATCAGTACAACTCGGGACTAATATTAAAATACAGCCTGCTTCAACTTGCTGTCTAGCGAACATAGGAAATTCGCTGTCATAACAAATGTTAATAGCGATTTTGCCAAATTCGGTATCAAAGTATTTTATATCTATCCCCCCTTCAATCAACCATTGTTCTTTTTCAAACCGAGTCATCATCAATTTATCTTGATAATCTAACTGACCATCAGGCATGAATAAATAAGCACGATTGCGGTATACCATAGCATCAATTAAAACAGGAAAAGTACCTGCTTGAATTATACATTGGTATTTTTGGGCCATTGATCTAAACAAGTTAAGAAAATCATTATGTAATGATTGTATGGCTTCAAGTTG
>CAIVQX010000160.1 GCA_903908165.1 uncultured Methylococcaceae bacterium
AGCGCTGCGCAATATCAGTCAAAAATGGACGATGCCACTGCGGGATTGGAAACCAGCATTAAATAGGTTTACTATTCAATTTGAAGACAGATGCCTTCGAAGTAATTAACCGTCACTTACACAAAATATGGGACACCCTCCTTGCAATCGAAGAAGTCCGACGTATTCTTCTTAATAATATTAATCAAGAATGATTTCGTAGTTAAGATAACTTTGTTATAAGCGTGTAAATGGGTTCTGCGTTAGCTGTGTAATGATTTAATGTTATCTTTGATTGTAGAGAGTAGCTTATCTTTATGTTAAGAAATGAAGTAATCTGCTTTGTTTCTTAACAAGGAAGTTGATCTTGTTATGAAGTTTATAAAGAGGCTAACAGATGGGGTGATTCAAATGATACTGGGTAATGATTTATTGATGATTGTCTAGTGAACCTTTTATCTCTCATAGAATCACGCTGAATTATAGGATGGTGTGAAATTAGGCTGCAATTCAGTATGGTCCTTAACAGGTCGTCTCTGCTTTAGCCGTTAATTGCTTGCTATTTTTATGTTTCATTATAAATCTCTATTATATACCCTACCTATTAAGAGGCGTCGGCATCATTTGGCTGGACAATTTGGTCCACTCCACTATACCTAAATTATTATTTTCTTTGTATGTATAATTAAATTTGTTAACCCTATTAATCTATCAAGGAAAACTAATGCCTTTTAAAATGCAAAAATTTACTTATTGGACGGGTATTTATAACGCCGTTATTGCTATATTCCTCTTATTCCCAACACTTTATCAAGGTGTGGGATTGAATATTTGTGATCCTGTTTGGGGTTGGTTAATTGCTGGCTTCCTACTTTTTTGTGCTGCAGTACTGATTCTTAGTTCGCGAAATTTACGCCAGAGAGCTGCATTCCTTTATTACGAATCGTTATTGCGTTATATCGCTGCGTTGGTGCTTGTTTCTGCGGGACTATTTGGTGATGTAGGCTTGATTGCTGTTCCTTTAGGTTTATGTGATCTTGCCATCGGGTTGGCGTATATGTTCGGTTTGCCTAAAGAATTGGGCGTATCTCACGCGGACTTATTGCGCGATAGGCTCGGTTAACTCATGAAAACGGTACTCATCTTTGGTGCAAGCGGACAAGTTGGACAAGCGCTGCTCGAACTCGCTTTGCAACACCCAGAAATATCCGACGTGGTCGCGCCCACGCGCCGACTCCTGCCGCCACACCGTAAGCTTGAAAATCCGTTGGTCGATTTTGAAGCACTGCCCGAGGATGCGGCTTGGTGGAAGGCCGATCTGACAATTTGTGCACTCGGAACGACCCTGCGCCAGACAAAATCCAAAGGGGGTTTCTACCGTGTTGATCATGACTATGTTCTCGCTACCGCCAAATTAGTCCGGCGTGCCGGAACGTCAACTTTTGGTTTCGTCTCTTCGCTGGGTGCGGATGCGTCCTCTCGCCTGTTTTATCTAAAGGTTAAAGGCGAGACCGAAAAAGCCCTGGGTACTCTGGGTTTTGTCTCATTGGTAATAGCGAGGCCCTCACTGTTAATCGGTGGCGCACGCGCCAGTGCCAGACCCCTAGAAGCTTTCGGACTGTTTTTGGGTAAGCACTTGGCATCCTTATTACCCCGCCGCTATCAGTCAATAACTACTCACCAAGTGGCAAAATCATTACTTGAAGCGTGTCTAGCTGAATCCGCTGGACTGCATGTCATCGAGTCAGAACAATTGCAGGGTGCGAGATGAATTTTACAGCCGTTTGACACCCATAAACTCAAGATTGTTAGATTAACCCATAGAGATTGATTCCATCACCGACCCTGACCGTCGACCTTGGTCAGTTTGTTCAGTCACATGATGTTTATTGATTTTATCTAAGAGTGAAATTAAATTGCTATCAGGGAGGTCATCACTTTCTCTTTTGAGGGTATTGAGTAAAGCCAATTCATCAAAAATTATCCATTTTTAATAATATCGTTTAAATAAAAAAACAAATTTTCTAACATTTACCACATTCAGCATTTTCTCTATTCATTCTCGTACAACTAAAAAAACACGTTAGTTATTTCACATGATCAACTTTGGAGTTGTTTTCACGGATTAGCTGACAATTTTTACAAGATAGTGATCAAAACCTATTTCAAAAGCTAAATTTGAGATGTAAATCTCTCATCGTTTTTTTTAGAACCGGAAGAAATTCCCAGTCATTGAGGAATACTTTAATCAAACATAACGACAAAGAGTGACGCATAAAATCTGATAACCCCAAATTTTAACCGGCCCGATTACTCACACCGATCGGGCTTTTTTTTTGCCCAAAATAAAGGAAGAAACCCCATGCTTATATTGAAATCTCCATCCTCGATCGATTCCATCACCCATCCCAACATCCTCAAATTGGTCAAAATGCGCCACGATCAACTGGGCGATGAAATGTTCGACTCGGTGATCATCCTCGAATCATGCGATAGCATTTCAGACATCGAAAAAGAAATCGGTTTTTCCATTCTGACAAATCTCTTCGATGATAAACGTTACCCCGATCCTGACTACGTGCCATGTTTCGAAGTGCTGGAAGATCACGGCGGCTGTTACGAAATGGTGTTCATCCTGTCCGACGCTGACGATGCAATTGAAATTTTCATCCCCAAACACGGTGTCGACAATGAATTATTGGCCATGTGTTCCCAATACGCAGTTTCGATCACCGAGTATTGAAGCGACGATGATGCGCAAAACGATCCATCTTATATGATAGCCACTTAACTTGGGAGTTAGTATGAAAAAAGAAATTGAATCAGCCATCCTTACACTTAAAACCGGCAATTGTTCTTCACGTTCCGGCAAATCCAAACTTACTTATCTCATCGGAGCTGATTCAGCCTCCGAGATCCACTTTCGAATAAACGGTAATACCGGTAATGGATTCTTCAATAATGATTGGATACCGTTGGAAACTATACTGGAGCTGTTGGGTAAATCCGGAGGTGCTTTCACATCCTACGCGTTGCATCCACTGTTGAAAGGTAAGTCGAATAATACACCGGCTTTTCTCATCGCGTCATTGCTGGAAGAGAGCATCATTCATCGATCAGTGTCAGAAAAACGGTGCTATGAAATGAGTGATGTGTCCGTGTTCATGGCCAAGATCAAACCTATGATGGAATCCAAAACAGTCATCGAAAAAAATTCAAAGCCATCGAAGAAAAAGCCGGTGACTGAGTCGCTTATCCCTGAGTAACTCTCCCGGGTAGCTCTTGTCACAAGGTGCCTCAAAAATCGAACACCCAAGTCCATGAAAGCTTAGCTAGTTTGATTATCACAAAAAGACGTCGATGTAATATCGACCGTATTCTGAACCACACAAAACCCCCAACCCAAGGAGTCTTATGGCCATATTGACCTTACTGATCGTGAGCTTAATCTTAGTTTTCTTCAATACCACAAGGCTATTCGCCATCGTTATTTTATTTTTACTGACCTACACCTATCCAATGCTGCTGTTTTTAATCAT
>CAIVQX010000161.1 GCA_903908165.1 uncultured Methylococcaceae bacterium
GCCCCATAATGCTAGCGTACCTGGTTCTCGTTGTTGAGCAAATACCACTTTCCAGTTATCGTATCGCAACCCTGTCAAATCACCGTCATCAGAGAAATAAAAGAACTCTTCGCGGGGACCTTTAGGTACTTGTCCTGTCAAATAGGGAAGTTGATTGTAACCATCCAGATGCACTTTGTAGGTCTTTTTACCCGCTTTGTAGCCTTTTAGTAATTTTTCTTTTACATCAGGCGCACCCGCAGCGGCTAACAAGGTTGGTGCCCAATCCAAATGTGAAACGATGTCATTGGATACCGTATTTGGTTTGATATGACCTGGCCAGCGAACCATTGCAGGAACTCGATAAGCGCCTTCCCAGTTAGTGTTCTTCTCCCCACGAAATGGAGATGTCCCAGCATCTGGCCAAGAGTTTTCGTGGGGTCCGTTATCAGTGCTGTACATAACGATGGTGTTGTCAGCAATGCTCAGAGAGTCGATTTTATCCAGTACCGTACCGACATTTTTGTCATGATCGATCATCGCATCGTGATATTCACTTTGCCAACGTCCTGACTGACCAATGCTTTCAGGTTTAGTATGGGTACGAAAGTGCATGTGGGTAAAGTTAACCCACAAGAAAACCGGTTTATTAGCCTTGACTTGTTTTTCCAGGAACTCAGCAGCGCGCGTGGCAACATCATCATCGATAGTCTCCATACGTTTTTTAGTTAGAGGACCTGTGTCTTCAATTTTTTGTGTGCCGTCAGAATTTGCCCAGCTATGCAATACACCACGTGGACCGAATTTTTTGCGAAATTCTGGATCTTTTGGATAATCTGCTAATTCAGGTTCTTCTTCAGCGTTTAAATGATACAGATTGCCGTAAAATTCATCAAAACCGTGCATGGTAGGTAAATATTCGTCTTTATCACCTAAATGATTTTTACCGAATTGCCCTGTCGCATAGCCTTGGGCTTTCAGCAACTCGGCAATGGTTACATCACCTTTTTGCAGTCCAACATCGGCACCAGGTAGTCCCACTTTGCTAAGCCCTGTACGATATACGCTCTGTCCTGTAATAAAAGCAGAACGACCCGCAGTACAGCTCTGCTCGGCGTAGTAATCTGTAAAAATAACCCCTTCATTGGCAACTCGGTCAATATTGGGTGTTTTGTAACCCATCATGCCTTTCGAATAAACACTGACATTGGACTGGCCGATGTCGTCGCCCCAGATAATGACAATGTTGGGTTTCTTATCCTCTGCCTGTACGAGGAATGTTGCCACGGAAGCGGTCATCGCAAAAAGCGCGACCGCAGCGGGCCGTAGTAGCAGGTTTCTTGTAATCAAGGTCTTTCTCCTGTCAGGATTGATCCAAAAGTGAATTTCTTACATCTATAGCAGACTTCTTATCTTGTAATAGCCACAAGAAATTTTCATATTGAACTTGCGGTCAATAAAGCACCTTGTTAACGGCTAACTTATTCAATCATCCCATCATGGCTGGGCAAACGGCGTGATCTTTCCGTTATGCGGAAACTGTCCTAATTACTGGGTAAGCAAATAAAGGTTATTTACTTTTCTCAAATGATATCTATATAACAATGAAAAAATCGTTAATACTTTGAAACCGTTTATAAATAGTGCAAGTGCATCCATCCAGTGTAATAGCGTCCAAGCTAAGTTCTTTTTTCAACATAACTCACTTTGCACGCTCCAATTCCGCTATCAACTGCTTTATTTCTTCATTGTCTGGTAATACTTCTGATATTTTTCGCGCGTACACAAGCGCCGCTTTGTTATCACCTGACTCGCGTAGTATCGAAATCAATGCACTAAGTAGCTGTAGGTTATTTGGATTGCGCGTATCTGCGGCTTTCAATGCGGATAATGCTTCACGTTGCTTGCCCATAGAATTCAGAGCAATACTATAAACATAAGCGTAGCGGGCATCATCTGGTTCGAGTTTGCTGGCCTTGGCAAACTCCTGTAAAGCTATGCTTTTAGCTCCCTTACGCACCAATAGCAAACCCAGTGCATGGTGTAAATCGGCTGCATCTGGGATTAATGATATGCCTTTGCGTAATTGTTTTTCGCCTTCATCATCGCGACCTTGTTGTCGGTAAGCATCGGCGAGATTAACATAAGCACCACGAAACTTTGAATCGAGCATAAGGGCACGTTGATAGGCAGTAATAGCCGCCTCAATTTTGCCTTGACGCAGGTAAAGATTACCCAAATTGACATTCTCCGTCGGCCAGTCCGCATTAAGTTTTAAGTAATCCAGATATTCTGTTAAGGCGCTCCTATAGCTCTCAAGACGACTTTCTGAAATTTGATTATCCTGTATATCAGCAAGTATCCGCGCAGCCTCAATACGTACACCCCGAACTGGATCGGCAAGCAATGGCGAAGCTGATAGTATTCGATTTATAGGATCTACTGATTCAATCAATCCAAGACCAGCAATACGTACCGAAGGATCTGCATCCTTTAATTGTAAGCGTGCAAAAGTGAGCCGTTCTGGACTCATCATCGGCTTGATCAACGAGAGAGCAGTAGCACGAACAATCGACGGACTTGCTGAATCCTGTGCAAGTTCTAGTAATGCGGGTAATGCATTAATGTCTAGCGTGGCACCCGCTAGTAATGTCGTGCCGTAATGCGGACGCTCACGCCAGCTTTTGCCATACCACTTATCCATGATACCAGCGGCCCATTCGGGCTTTTGTTTTTGATGACATTGAGTACATGCATTTGGACTGGCTAACGTTTGTGATAAATCCGGCCTAGGCAAGCGAAAGCTATGATCGTGCCTGCCATCATTCACCATGTAATTTTGTTCAGCTGCATGACAATCTATACATTGAGCACCTTTAGTGTTTTGTTTATGAAAATGATGTTTTTCAGTGTCAAATTTTTCGGTCTTATGGCAACGAGTACATAGAGCATTTCCCGCTGCACGTAACTTAAGCGAGTGTGGCTCGTGACAATCCATGCAGGTAACGCTATTCTGGAACATCTTGCTCTGGCGGAACGAGCCCCAAGTATAATCTTCGTCGCGTTGTTGTCCGTCGGCATAATAAGTCGGCTGCGTCAGCAAGGCAGGATGATGCGTATCTTCCAGCGGCAAGCCAGGCAAATTATCTTCAGTCAGCGTAGAGCGTCGAGAATGACAAGCCCAGCAGGTATTCATCAGAGTATTGCTAGCAAGTTGTTTACGATGAGCAGTTACATCTTTATCAAAAAATGACCACGCTTCTTGCCAATGACTTTGCAGCTTTAATGCTAAGCCTTTATCTTCATCCGAGTAGCTCGATGGGACTTGCTTAGCCCATTTAACATGCTGTGACGCAGGACCATGACAAGCTTCACAAGCGACATTAATCTCGTTAAAAGTCGTTTTGTAACTATTAATTACTATATCGTAACCTTTCTTTAGATTAGTTGAATGGCATTCTGCGCATTCCATATTCCAATTCTGGTATCGCTTAGTCCAGTGCAGTTGATCGGTGTGCGCCATCTTTTCTTTCGGGTAAAGATGAAACCAATGTTGCCCGCCCTCAGTTTTCGGGCGGCTGTCCCAGGCAATACTCAGCGCTTGATAACGACCTCCGGGAAATGCAATCAGATATTGTTGCAGTGGTTTAACACCGAATGTATAAGTGATCGGGTAATCGGTCAATTTTCCGTCGGGTCCGTCGGTACGCACCATAAACTGGCCGTTGCGCTTGAAGAAAGTGGATTCGACAGTGTCGTGGTTGAATTTAGCATTATCGAAATCGCCAAGTACGGTTTGTGCATTAGCATCCTGCATCGCCAGATCATGATCCGAACCTAGCCAAGCGTTGAATTCAGTTTGATGACATTCCTTACAAACGCTGGCCCCCACATAGTTGTTAGTTGCAACAGAGATTGCCGGTTTTATATTCTCTATATTGGCAGCCGTTACCACCATTAATTTAGCAGGCTGATTAACGAAGTTAATAATGACTATAATCAATCCCACTAAAATAACAATTGGCAGTAATCGAATTAGTATATGACGTGGGTAAGTTATCATATCGCCAGCGTATTTACTCAGATTATATCTAACTTAAAAAATGATGCGCTTTATATCAGTAATTGAAAGATACACGTCGAGGTTTACCAATATCCAGTCAAGCCAATGAAAGGGCCATTTAATGTAACATCCGTTGCAAGTGCGTCCTTCACTACTTTAACTCTCAGTGCTTTATATCCAGCCTCAACCGAGGTGGGTACACCAAAAAGACTAGTACGATAACCTATTGCCCCCAGTGCTGAACCAGTAAAATCGACGTTATCAACACCAAAACCACCGGCATTTCCATCCACTAGAGCAAATCAGCGTGGAGTGAACTCGACTAGAACTCGGCCTCCTAGCACTGGAGCGAAGAATGATTTGTTGCCTGAAACATTACCTATACGGGTAACGTCAATTTGATTGCTGCGCCAAATGGAGCGTCCAGCGGTATATATGTCGAAAAGAAACGAACGTGATTGCTTGTTCCAGTTACCAACCCGCTCTGAAGCAGACGGGCCAAACACACGGTACATCACACCATAATCCATAATACCTATCTCGCTGGACACGCCTGAACTGATTCGATCAAAACGAGGCTTGAAATCCATTTGCATGTAATTACCATCCAAGTAAAACCCCAACTTCTCGTAATGTGCTTCGATATGTCCATTAAAAGCCAGTGGGAAATTACGCAACTTACCGGCAATATCGATGAAACTGGCATCCACCGACTTGCTGTATGGACCGACAGAGAATTTACCGTTTACGCCAGGTAGCCAGGTATAGAGCGTAAAATTAAACGCCCAGGGATTATGAATTTTGTCCTCTTTTGAAGTTTCTACACCTTGAGCGCTAAATACTATCATCCAAGTAACGGCAATAGCCAATAGTTTAGAAAGAGATAAATAACCCGCTTTTAAAATCATATAAGATTTTCTTGATTTTATCGAGTTGAGTGAAGCTACTGAGCTATTTCTGTACCTGAAGTCCAACCTGATAATTTGGTTGTCAGTAATTCAGCCCAATGATTAATGGCATTTTCGGCATCACCCCACTGCCACTGAAAACCGGTTGTAAAAGAACCGCCTCCAATCCGTTTATCAACGGCCATTGCAAGTAATTGACCCGATACCGAGTCAGTTAACTTGACTTCGGCTTGAGCTGCCCCAACAAACGGCATTGAGCCTGTCGCAAGATATTTTAAATTAGCGACCATATGCGCTTGAGGGACTATCATTGAAATACTTCGTAGTACAGGTGTTGCAGTTTCTGCATCAATTATGGCAGCATCAAGCTTCATCACCCCTGGTCCTGCTTGATGCACAATTTCAAATTTCTCTCCTAGTTGTTCTTTAAGTTGTTGAGAGAAATAATTCACCAGCATTTGTTGATCGGCAGAGGATATTTTTGTTGAATCTCCACCCCAGAAAGTGACGGGATCTAATAAGATTTTATTATATTGTTTCCAATTTACAGCGCCATTGACATATCGTAAACCAGTTTGATCTTTACCACCTGTAGTCAATAGTGAGCAATCATTACCAAAAAACGCACAGTTAACGTTAGATTGCTTGATATCAACCTTTTGGGTTGTCGTACAAGCACTCAATAATAAGAAACCTCCTAATATTAAATAATGTTTGATTTCAGGTTTAGCGGGTAAGTTTGTCAATTTTATTTTCATAATTTTTTCCCAAATATTTAAGTAAAAGGTTATTTAGAGAATAATTTTTTTTACAAGTTAGACTGCCGGATTTATTAAATCCCATCAAGGTAGGTAAAAATAGATTACCCAGTAACAAAAGCTGACTGGTGTGACTTTCTGCAACTCATCACTAATAGTAGCTTCTCTCTATGCTTAGACGCTGATAAAAAAATGAATCTTAGCCTCGGAGCTATTCATGCAAGAATCCTTAAGCCATAATCTATAAAGTCATAAATTGATTTGGCTGATCCAAGCCAAGCCTTGTAAGTAACTATAGTGCTATTGAATAAAAATACTATCCGTATAAATACCTATAAACCAATTAGTACTTCAATTTGATCATTCACTCTATTTTCTTTGATGAAGTCATCCTAAGATCTTTTGATGTAAAAACCCTCAAAAGAATAAATCCTCTTTTGAGAAGATCAAATCGTCAAAAACATACCCATAAAAGACGTTAGACCTTAATTACTAGTCCAATTTCACAAACCCTCAAAAGACTATAAGTATTTATACGCATTGTAATGCTGGTTTAACTAGCTATAGTTACTATGGGGTATTGAGTGGTTTGTCCCTACTCACTTTGAGAGGTGGATGTCGGTTTCTCTGCTCCCATTTAATCTGGATTTCCAAGGCAACCCACCCATCTTGGATTTTAAAAACCTAATCACTATTGCAACCAGAGTAAACATGACAAAAGCCTCTATTGAAAATAAAACCCTTGAAGTCCTGTTAAAAAGCCCGACGGGCATCAAAGGTCTCGATGAGATTACTGGCGGTGGCCTTCCTCAAGGCCGCACGTCCCTGATCTGTGGTGGTACGGGATGTGGCAAAACATTATTGGCGATGGAGTTTTTATTGCACGGAGCTATGCAGTTTGACGAACCCGGCGTATTTATGTCGTTTGAAGAGAAGTCAGGTGAGTTGGCAAAAAACTTCGCCTCTTTAGGTTACGATCTGAATGAATTGGTGCGTCAGAAAAAACTGACTATTGACTATGCCCATTTAGACCCAATAGAGATAGAAGAGACCGGTGAATACGACCTAGATGGACTAATTATCCGCCTTGGCTATGCTATCGAGTCAATAGGCGCTAAGCGAGTGGCGCTGGATACCATTGAGGCATTATTTTCCGGACTGTCCAATGAGGCTATTCTGCGTTCAGAATTACGTCGTCTATTCAACTTCCTTAAAGAAAAAGGTGTCACTGCGATCGTGACTGGCGAACAAGGGGAAAAAACCTTTACTCGCTTTGGTCTCGAGGAGTATGTTGCCGACTGTGTTATTTTCCTTAATCATACCGTCACTCAGCAGATAGCCACTCGACGTTTACGGATTGTTAAATACAGAGGTTCCGCTCACGGTACCAACGAATACCCTTTTTTAATCGACCGGCAAGGCTTTGCCGTCTTGCCCATTTCCTCGATTGGTCTTGACCATACGGCATCTTCCGAACGAATATCCACCGGTATTGAGCGGCTGGACGCTATGCTTGGCGGCAAAGGCTATTACCGTGGCAGCAGTATTTTAGTTTCGGGCACCGCCGGCACTGGTAAGTCCTGCCTGGCTGCGCATTTTGTCGATGCCGCTTGTCGCCGCGGAGAGCATTGCTTGTATTTTGCTTTTGAGGAAGCGCAACAACAAATCATCCGTAATATGAATTCCATCGGTCTCGACCTATCTCATTGGATCGAGCAGGGGTTGCTTCAATTTGTAAATTCACGTTCCACTTTATACGGACTGGAAATGCATCTGGTGGCCATGCACAGAGAAGTTGAGAACTTTAAACCCGATATAGTCGTTATTGATCCAATATCCTCCCTGTTAACAGCAGCCCCAGGAAACGAAGTCAAATCAATGATTTCTCGTATGATTGATTACTTGAAAATGAAGCAGATCACTGCCCTATGCACTAATCTGACAGCGACTAACTCAAGCATTGAACATACCGAGATTGGTATTTCATCGATGATGGACACCTGGCTGCTGTTACAAACCATAGAATCCAGTGGTGAACGTAATCGTCGATTATATCTTCTTAAGTCACGAGGCATGGCGCATTCCAATCAAGTTAGGGAATTTATCCTGAGCGATACTGGCGCACAATTACTGGATGTCTATATCGGTGCCGGTGGCGTATTAACTGGTTCATCCAGGATGACCCAAGAAGCCCTAGATAAAGCACTATCCTTGGAATTCAAAGAAGATATCGAACGTAAGCAGCGTGAGATTGAACGAAAGAAAATAGCTATTGAAGCGCAGATTACGATCCTACATACCCAGTTCGAAGCTGAAAAAGAAGATTTGGATCGGCTTATCGCAAAGCAGATACTGAAAGATCAAGTACTTTTCAACGATGAACTGAACATGAGTCTATCACGTCAGGCCGATAAATGGTCCGCCTGTCAATCTGGTAATGAAGGCAAAACACAATGAACTCTGAAAATATTACACCAACCGAATCACCAAAAATCGGCAGAGAAAAATGGCAGCTTAGACTTTATGTTGCAGGACAAACACCCAAAGCCATCACGGCTTATGCCAATTTGAAAGTGATTTGTGAAGAATATTTGGGTGGTGACTACCAGATTGAAGTGATTGACCTGCTGGTAAACCCAACTCTCGCCAAGAATGACCAGATTCTGGCCCTTCCAACACTGGTGCGCAAACTCCCGGAACCGATCAAGAAAATCATTGGTGACCTGTCCAATACAGAACGAGTCTTGGTGGGCCTGGATATTCGGCCTATCGTTTAACATACAAACCCTTTTTTGATGCCCTATGAGCAAGAATACTGATACTGACCCACCGCCGATCGAAGATGCCATGGAGGCATTTGAACTGGCACTGCAGGATAGGAATCTTGAACACTATTCCCTTAAGCTTTATGTGTCCGGCATGAGCCCTAAATCGCAACGCGCAATTGATAATGCGAGAAAAATTTGCGAAGAGCATCTACATGGGCGTTTTGATCTCGAGATTATTGATATCTATCAACAGCCCATCTTTGCCAAAGAAGGGCAGATTATCGCTGCGCCAACACTGGTTAAAGAACTGCCAAAGCCTTTGCGTAAATTTATCGGCGACCTTTCGAAAACCGATCAGATCTTAGCTGGGCTCAATTTAACTAGAAAAAAGTAGCTATTATCAAATCAATTAGAGCCGTTCCCCATCGTCTATTTGGATAGAGAAATCACCTCATGGGAGCAAGTTCGCTGTATTGTGGAAAATAATTAAATGATCACTGATAATCGAACTCACAAAGACCTCTTAAGTGAAATAGAATCGCTAAAGCTTCGCCTTGAAGAATCAGAAGAAACGCTGCATGCCATTCATAGCGGCGAGGCCGACGCCATTATCATTTCCCGACCGGAAGGGGCGCAGATTTTCTCTTTGCAAGGAGCTGATTATCCTTACCGCATACTGGTGGAAAACATGAAAGATGGGGCGGCTTTCCTCGGCCCCGATAACACAATAAACTATTGCAATAAAAAACTGGCAAGCTTACTCCAATTTTCGATGAGAAAGCTCATCGGCTCAAAGTTTACTGATTATATAAAACAGCAAGACCGAATGCTATTGGCGAATTTTTTGGAAAATCCACATATCAAGGGTTTTCAGAAAGAATTAACCCTAACTACGCGATCGGGCAACGAAATCCCGGTAGTACTTTCAACAACTCTTGTCACCCTTAATGACAAGATCTTAACAAGCATCATAATCACCGATCTAAGCATTCTCAACCAAACCAAATTATTACAAGAGAAAGAACGGTTGTTGTCTCAATCACAGCGTATCTCACAGATCGGCAGTTGGAGTTATAATCTTACCGACTGCGTTATTTGGTCAGATGAGACTTATCGACTTTTCAGTGTATCACCGGAGTCCTTTAGCCCGACTATTGAGTCGTTAATGACGCTGATTTATCCAGATGACCGTCTAAAAGTCGAGGACTGGATAGCTGCTTGCTCAACAGGAGCAGCGCCGGTTGACTCTATATTTCGCCATTGTTTGCCTGACGGCAGTTTTCGTTACCTTAACTGCTCAGGTGAACTATTAAAGAATGCTGATGGCACCCCGTCACGAATAGTCGGAACAATTCAGAACATAACCGAACGCTATCAAATCGAACAGGCTTTATGGCTCAGTGAGGAACAACTAAGACTGGGCATGGATAGCGCAAATATGGGTATTTTTGACTGGGATATCAGCACTGACCTGATCAGTTGGTCTCAGCGTAGCAAGGAATTGCTTGGGTTTGGCCATGAAGAGTTTATCGACCATTTCGACGATGCTCTCTGTCACTTACATCCAGAAGACCTACCTATACTTGAGGCCGAGATGGCTCGAAGCAGATCAGCCCGAGATCGATATGCCTGCGAATATCGAGTCTTTTGGCCTGACCGCAGTCTTCATTGGATCCTAGCCCTCGGTGAATTTTTTTATGATGCTAAAGGACAAGCCCTGCGGATGATAGGAATATTGCAGGATATTACCGAACGCAAAATAACCCAAGCTAAATTGTCACTTGCCGCCAGTGTATTTTCACAATCCCGTGAAGGCATCATCATCACAAACACTCGGGGCACTATCATTGAGGTTAATGATGCCTTTACCTACATCACAGGTTATTCGCATGAAGAAGCACTTGGCCAAAATCCGCGCTTTCTCAAATCTGATCGGCACGAACCGGAAGTCTATGTTGAAATGTGGCAGGCTCTCACCTCCAAAGGTCACTGGTACGGCGAACTGTGGAATCGTCGCAAAAATGGGGAGGAGTACGCTGAA
>CAIVQX010000162.1 GCA_903908165.1 uncultured Methylococcaceae bacterium
AATGGACGATGCCACTGCGGGATTGGAAACCAGCATTAAATAGGTTTACTATTCAATTTGAAGACAGATGCCTTCGAAGTAATTAACCGTCACTTACACAAAATATGGGACACCCTCTATAGCCTGGACTCAACCCATTAACATATTGCCCCGTCTTGACATTAGCTTGCCTGACTCCAAGAAGAGACATTCCTCGCTCTCTTTTGTATTGAGCAATAGATTCCTCTTTAGTCATAACTTCATAATGACCCATAAGTACTTGTTCATTATTTATCCGTCTATCGCAGGCTATTGGTGTCCCCCAAGACATGAGATATTCTTCAGATAAGATTCTAGCCACCTCATAAGGTGCCTTAAGCGCCGCATCAACTGCAGTATCAAGCGGTGGTAAATGTAAATCTCTCTTACCCTTTATATTTAAGGTTTTACCAACCAATGTAGTATGTTTTCCTGGTAGAGTTAGCAATACCATGTTGGTTGTTCTATCAAAAGGTTTTGGTACTACAGGTGTAAACCCATAGCTCCTGTCATCTCTTGCATAGAAAGCAACAAACGTCTTAACCAATCCAGGCAGGGCTGTACGACTCGTTTGAAAGTTGTTCATTCCTGGGACAGGATCATAGGCGATAATGTTTATATTCACTAAAGACTTTAGAGCCTTGTACTCGGGATCATTTCTTTTTGTATCTTTGGTGGCACTTATCAAGTTTGCGAGCATGATTGCGGTGATTGCACCACGACTCCAACCAACAATATTTAATGTCGTGATAGGGTCTTTATTACGTGACAATTTGATAGGTTTAATTAATTCGGCTCGTTGCTCCGGCGTCCATTCCCCATAAAATTGAGCAGAAATGTGAGCAGCATTCTGAGAGGGAGTATCTCCTTCCCTAACCGGCCAAAGATCAGAAATGTTTCCTTGCTCCCCCCTACCAGCAAAGTTCGTACGATTAGAATTGACACCGCGAAAGCTTTGTATAGATTGCTCGGTTCTAAATGATTTACCTATGATCACTCCTAGAGCATGCTGGATATTTTGTTCCCACCCCACACCAGTTACACCTCCGTGCGGATCACTGTGCCCTCGACCTCTTAATCCACCTGGATCCATAAAATAGGCGCCGTTTAACTGAAGACCGCCACTGCCTGGACCATCCACAATAATCTTATCGAAAAACTCTCTACCAGTTTGTTGTGCCCATAGCCTTGCTACTATTTCACCTTCTGGATAGAAATCAGTGGAATTAACATCACTTTTTGATCCGGACTCACTTGCCCCCTTAACCATTTTATGGTTAGCAGCCGTACCGCAGAAAAAAACCGTAAATACTTTTGTCATTATACTGACCCCTTCGTTCGTAATTCGTCATCCGGTTTTTTACCAAACCTATCTGACACGTTAAAGTAATATTTGCTGCATGGTCTATAATTTATATTTTTCCTAAGGTTTTCCTTGAAACTAAGGATAACAAGGAATTGTTCAGAGAAACAGGGCAGTAAAGCTTGCCTTTATATTTCACGATATACTCTAACAGTTATAAAAATAAAGTTCTAAGAACTTATACGCTGATACCTTTGCACGAACCCAGTAAAAAAACTCATAAAATGAGATAACACAACCTACTAATCATCTTAATTAGGCAATTAAAAAGGCTTGAAAACCCTAGAACAAACGATATTAGTTGTTGCGACGCTGAATCTGTCGTTACATTGGATTATAGTATTCATCAATAACTGGGAATTGGTTCCGATTCATAAAACACAAATACGGGGAGAGAGGAGTCCCTATTTTTGCGGAAGATTTTTTCGGGCTACCTGCTCGAAAAATCAGAAAAAATACTTGACCGCCAAAGCCTTCATCTGCCCCAATTATTCGTGCTTCACTGCGCTTCACTTCGTGAAAATACATGTACTATGGCTATTGCGGACTGAAATTCTTCAGTTCACTGGCGCTTCGTTTCCAATATTTTCAACGACTCATCGTTTTTGTGCTTCAGCAATTTGTTCCGGTGTTAGTTCTGTTTCAAGCTTATCAAGGGTTTCGCGAGCTTGAGTATCACCCTGCGAAGTAGCAAGCGCAAGCCATTTATAGGCCTCTAGAGGATCTGTTGAAACACCTTCGCCCTCAAGATAACAGACTCCAAGATTATATTGGGCGACAGAATTACCTTGCTTTGCAGATGCTCTCAACCATTTGACGGCTTCACCCATATTTTTTGTCACACCTTCTCCGCGAATATACATCAAGCCAAGGTTAACTTGCGCTTCCGGATGACCTTGCCCTCCAGCCTTGCTAAACCATTGGAATGCTTCTTGATAATTTCTAGGAACACCATCTCCTTGCGCATACATTAATCCTAAATTAAATTGTGCCGGCACATCGCCTTGTTTCGCCGCTTTTAAAAACCATTGTGCCGCTTCCCCAAGATCAATTGACGCCCCTTCTCCTTGTGCGTTCATAATCCCTAAATTATATTGAGCGAGAGGGCTACCTTTTTCAGCAGCACTTTGAAACCATTTTCGAGCTTGATCATAATCCTTTATGACTCCATTCCCGGAGACGTAAGCGGTACCCAGATCATTTTGGGCGACCACATCTCCCTGTTCAGCGCGTTGTTTTATATCTGCCAACTTATCTGCCCATATGATGGTTGCATGACTAATAGAAGCACTCAGCAATAACCATTTCACTAATTTTATAAGCATCTGACCAACCCATCCAAGATGTTGAAAAATTTCGCGAGGTAAAATACCTCATCGATAATTAAGTAAAATTTATATTTCACCAACGACCACCTCGGTAGCCGTAACCATAAGCACCTCTATAACCGCCATAATAAGGCCCACCAACATAACCAACATAACGAGGCGAATAAACGTTCACGGGTCTATAGCCCCCGTAATAAGGTGAATAACCATATCCAGCAGGATATTGATTATTAGTACATGCGGTGACCAATACTGCACCAATGGAAATTATGAGTATTCCGAGAGATAAGCCAAATACTTTGATATTCATGATTTTTCTCAATAGTTATTCTTCTAGTTACAGATCTTTAGTAGCTATGAACGCAACAATCAGTGATTGATAGATCTACTTTTAATGACGATAGGGCAAAGCGCTAAAGATCAAGATTCATGTTAAATTATAATTTTTAAAGCCCTTGTTTCCAATTTTATAGCTACTTGAATATCAACCTACATGTCTGCATTGGATATAATCTTGCTTGGTAAGGTTTTTAATGTATCTGACTCATTAAACTGACTATTAATAATTTTATAAGTCTTTGCATAAATTATCCGCTGCAGAATAGAATCAAGCGTAGTTAAAGGTTCTAAAATTTATGCCACTATTGATAAGTGCATCAAATAGCTTTCATTTATTTGCTCCCCAGACGTCTTGAATTTCAATTACTTTTACTCTCCATGGACTTAACTATGAAGTTTATACCATCTCAAGCCTTATTCATGACTATTCAATATCAATATGAACTTCATTGCGACGTAAAAATGGCAGTGTCCAAGGTGGATCATAAGCTGCAGATCGTGAATTAGAAATTGGCTTGAAGCCCTTTTTTAATAACCAGTTTTTTAATTCCTCAGACTTCTCTTCAATACCCTGTTCAGAAAGGCTTCCGGAATATTTGATAACAGCGACTTTTTTGCTGGGAATCTCTTTAATCAAAACATCAGCATCCAAAGGTTTTGGAGCTGTTGCCGCTGATGAATACTTTTGGGGTAAAACAAAGGCCATTAGCCAGATCTGATGGTTTTTTTGTTCAATGACGGGGACTGTCATAGCCAATCTTGTAGACTCTTGCTCTTGAAATACAGGCGCTGTCATAGTCATTTTTTGATCATTTTTATTGTTACCGAAAATATATCCGGCTAAACGATTAAAGCCTTGACTACTACTCTCCTTATAATCTTCATTTACTTCTGTTTGCACAATTACCAATGGAGGATATTTTCTGATTTGGATATGCTGATAATCGTTGAGTACTTCATAATCAGGTTCGCTAGCTGATCTTATACCCAATACACTGCATCCAGCGAGAAATATTGATGTTAAAACGAGTATAAACTTCTTCATTGGATATTTTTAGTTATTGTTTTTTTATTATTCATTATTACATTTAACATTATGTGCGAAAACGTCAATTATTGACTAATGGGGGAAACACGCTTTAATAGAAAAAATGAAGCGTATTTTTGCGAGTTTCCTGTCAAAGTAAGTTAAAAATGTGGTTACCTGATGCACATTTATTCATGCATCTTCAATCTTAATAAGATAAGTTCAAAACCAATCACAGGAATATTAATATTCTTTATTAGGGTTATAACCAGAGAAATTTCTATACATCAATAAATTTATCAATAGTTATATAAATTTTCGTTTATCAGACCTATTTGATTTAAGATCAATCAACGTATTTCCAAGCGAGAACATATACATCAACTTATACCACGCCATACTATTTAAAAACAAATTGAAAGACATTATGCTTTTCTTATCTGATGGTATACATTATCAAAACTAATTTTTCATATTAAAACTTCTTACAACTTTAAAAATTTAAATGTAACCCTACAAAAGCTCAAATCATGAAAGCTATTCTACCTATTTTGCTAATCTTCTTGACGCTGAATGCTTGTAGTAACGTTGAACAAAACTCTCTGCAAGACTATCTGGCTATAGCACCTTCGAATCCAGATGCCTTAAAAAACCAGAGAATTCAGCCCCTCATAAAACTTTATAATCAAATTAAGCTGATCTCATTGGCTGACCAGCTAACTGAAACTTATGCTGAAAAAATTTTTTTTAATGACACATTAGTCACCTTACATACCCGGAAGGAACTATTGAGGTATCTTGAACACACCCAACAACTGCTTGATTCTATGAGCTTTGAGATGCTCGATGTCAAAGAAAATGGTGATGACGTCTTCGTTCGTTGGACTATGCATACCCAATTTACTGTGATGGGACAAAAACGTATTGTTCATACTATTGGTATGAGCCACTTACGCTTTAATAAAGAGGGGAAAATAATTTTACATCAGGACTACTGGGATAGCATGCAAGGATTTTATCAACATATACCTATCATTGGAGGCATACTGCAATGGATAAAAACTGGCTTACAAGAATATTAATCATACTAACTACTGTTCTACCGATAGTTCAGGCTGAAGAGCTTTTTCCTAATTATATTGATAACAAGAATGTAAGGCTTTCCCTATGTAGTCAAGCGGAACTCAAGGCATTTCTTTTAATACATGTCGGAAATGCAGCGTTGTATATGGACGACTGCAAGAAGATAGATGCTATTTTTTACAATAATTCCAAGTGGTTGAGATTTGTTTATGACAAGTCCATTCCGGCAAAGGCTTTTAAAGACACCTCCGAAGAATATCTAAAAATCAATCTTGGTCCAAGATACTTTGCCTGGAAAACTGAGTTTGATAAGTTTAATAGTTACTATCTAGATATAAAAGAAGGCGATTACTATGACCTTATTTATGATCCTAAGTCAGGCTTACAACTAAATTTAAACAATAAGACCCTGACGGTTTTAAATGACCCTCTACAAAGCTTAGCATACTTAAACATCTGGTTTGGCAAGGAGCCTTTTTCAGAGGAATTGAAAGATTCATTATTAAACATCGTTCAATGATAAATGAACTAATTTTAGCTAACTAGAATTATTACTCAGGAATGCCCTATTAAGTAACTTTTTCGGTGACAATTAGACAGAATGGTTTTTCATTATAAATAAAACGATTAGTTTTAAACCTAATATGGCAGTTATTGATTTTTTAGATTTATCTATCCGGTTAACTTAAGCTCATAAATTATCATTTCTAGATGGCAAATCGATCTGGATGGTGTTGTCATTATTCATTAATTGACGTTTTCGTAAATAATGTTAAACATAATAAACAATATTAAAGATCAATAACTGAAAATATCCGCCATTGGTAATTGTGCAAACAGAAGTAAATGATGATTCTCAAAGAGAGCTTTGGCAAAAGCTTTAATCGTTTAGCCGGTTATAAGTTCTGTAACAATAAAAATAAACAAAAAATGACTATCACAGCACCTGTTTTTCAAGAACAAGTATTTGCAAAATGGGTATCATAATGAAGTCCATATCGTTATTGAATAGTTATGCATAAAGCAATCAAAAACACTCCGTGTTTCTCTTAGGAATGCAATTAGTTATTGGCTTGTTGTATGCCAATGCAGGTGAGTGGTGGGTGCATAAATATATATTGCATGGGTTAGGGAAAAATCAAGGTAGTTTCTGGGCGTACCATTTGCATGATCATCATAATGTCTGTAACCATAACAATATGCTAGATCCCATTTATCAAAAGCTACACTTAACGACTCCAAATACTCAAAGCAAAGAAATTCTAGTGTTACTGTTTATAGTGTTTTTACATGCCCCTATCTTGCCGATATTGCCTTTCTTTACATTTACTGTCTATGGATCACTAGGCGTGTATTATTATAAACATTGCAAGGCACATTTAGATAACGATTGGGCCAAGCAACATTTGCGATGGCATTATGATCACCATTTAAGTGGCAAGCATAATGCCAATTGGTGTATCACTTGGCCATGGTTCGATTACATAATGGGTACTCGGGTTAAAAGCAAAGTATTAGACTGATTTTTTTAAATTTATTTTTAGAAAAGAATGTTTCCGTTTAGACCATTATTTTGGGTGACCTTACCCATGAGTATGAAACAAGCTCTTATTTAGCAAAGTTTCTTAAAAATTTTCATGATGGAGTGATTGATGTTCTTGCAAACGGTGTTTACCAAGATACTTATTTGGTTTGATAACAGCAATGTAAAAGTAGCTGATAATGTAGGTGAAACAATTGACTGGGTGCGGGTAATTCCTTTTATTCTCATGCATTTGGTCTGTTTGCTCTTGTTTTTTGTGGGTTGGAGTCCAATTGCGTTATGGGTGGCATTGATATCCTATCTTATACGCATGTTTGCCATTACGGCTTTTTATCATCGCTATTTTTCCCACAAGGCCTATAAAACCAGCCGAATTGCACAATTTCTGTTCGGAGTGTTGGGTGCAACCGCGACCCAGCGTGGGCCAATCTGGTGGGCATCTCACCATCGCCGTCATCATATTTATTCTGATAAAGATAAAGACATTCATAGCCCCAGACATGGTTTTTTATGGAGTCATATGGGCTGGTTTTTATGCCTCAAGAATTTTACTACCCAAGAGCAATATGTAGGGGATCTGATTAAATATCCTGAACTTGTTATTCTGGATCGTTTTGACAGTCTTATACCAATAATTTATGCGTTTTTTATGTTATTTCTGGGACAGTATCTGGAGCAGGCTTATCCAGAATTGCATACTAATGGTTTGCAAATGTTAATGTGGGGCTACTTTGTGTCCACTATTGTCCTGATTCATTGCACACTACTTGTTAATTCTCTGGCTCATGTATTAGGTACACAGCGTTATGAGACAAATGATGATAGCCGCAATAACTGGTTTATAGCATTATTTGTAATGGGTGAAGGCTGGCATAACAATCATCATCATTATCCAGTTTCGGCTAAGCAGGGATTTTTTTGGTGGGAAATTGATATGAGTTACTATCTGCTGCGATTGATGTCGCTATTTGGAATCATTTGGGATTTAAAGCCGGTTCCGATCAACCGCTTGAAATCGAATCTTATTAAAAAGGTATAACCATGAAGATAGCGATTGTCGGTGGTGGTATTTCCGGGCTTTATGCGGCGCACTATTTGAGCAAACAGCATCACGTTACATTGTATGAGGCCCATAACACTCTTGGTGGCCATACTGACACTCACTCTATTACAATCAAAGAAAGAAATTATAAAATTGACACTGGATTTATTGTCTTTAATGAACATAATTACCATTATTTTTGTCGGTTTCTCAATGATCTGGGAGTTGCCTCACAACCCTCCATCATGACATTTAGTGTGGCGGATGCACTTTCTGGAATTGAATATAATGCGACAACCTTAGATAAACTGTTTTGCCAGCGACGCAATCTATTCCGCCCTCAATTTTATCGCATGGTCAGGGATATTTTGCGATTTTACCGTGAAGCACCCGCACTCTTAAATAGTAGCGATGATGAATTGACACTGGGCGACTATCTGGATCAACAACATTACAGCCAAACCTTTATCGATGATCATATTCTGCCGATGGCTTCCGCCCTATGGTCAGGTCCTCCACAAATAGTAAGGAACTTTCCGGCTCGCTATTTTGTTGCTTTTATGGCCAATCACCAGATGCTAAAGACTGACAACAGGCCACAATGGCGAACGGTTTGCGGTGGCTCTTCGACATATGTACAAGCATTCAAACAATCATTTAATGGGGAATTGCGTCTTGATTGTCCTGTGCAAGCAATAATTCGGGATAACAACGGTATAACAATAGAAACTAAGGGGGATCAAAAATACTATGACAAACTAATACTAGCATGCCATAGTGATCAAGCCTTAGGCTTATTACAGAACGCCAGTGACCAAGAAACTGAAATCCTAGGTGCCATGAGTTTTCAGAAAAACGACGTAGTTCTGCATACTGACGCAAGCCTCATGCCGAAACACCCCAAGGCATGGGCAAGCTGGAACGCACTAAAGTTAAACGAACCTCAAACACATTGCACCGTCACATATTACATGAACATGCTGCAAAATTTAGAGGCACCAGAACCTTTGCTGGTAACACTAAATTGCACAGATCGGATTGATTCAGAAAAAATCTTGAAAAGAAGAAGTTATCATCACCCTGTTTATACTCCAGCCAGCTTGGCCGCTCAAAAGCGTCGTACCGAAATCAATGGCGTAAATAACACTTGGTATGCTGGTGCTTATTGGGGCTGGGGATTTCATGAAGACGGCGCTAAAAGTGCCCAGGAAGTTGTTGACCGAATATGCTGAAAAATATGAGCACATTAAACAGCCGATTGTTCAGGGGCTGGATTCGTCATCGGCGTTACCTGCCAAAAAAACATAGCTTCCAGTACCCTATATTCATGAGTTGGCTAGACTTGGATGAGCTGGATAAGTTAATGACACTAAGCCCCTTTTGGTCATTGGAGCGTTTTAACTTAGTCAGTTTTTATCGCAGAGATTATCTCGGCGATACCCATCAGAATTTATCTGCCTCTGTAAAAAAATGTATTAACGAACACACCGGAGAATTTTTCAAGGGTCGAATCTGCCTATTAACCCATATGCGATTTCTGGGGTTTTGTTTTAATCCGGTCAGTTTTTATTTCTGCTATCCAGAGGAGACTCAGTCGGTCAGATACATTCTAGCTGAAATTAATAACACGCCTTGGAACGAACGATTCTGCTACGTACTGGATGCCGGTGAAAATCCTGTAGAAAAAAATACGTGTGTATTTACATTCGAAAAAGCCTTTCATGTATCTCCTTTTATGTCCATGCAACAGCATTATCGCTGGCAATTTACTTTGCATGAACCCAACCTGACTATTCACATGCAATTAAAGGAAGAGAATGAAAGCTGTTTTGACGCAACTTTGCAGCTTAAAGCACAGGAATTAAGTCCTTCCACTATGCTCACTACACCCTTACATTATCCATTTTTAACCTTATCGGTGGTCGTTTCGATTTATTGGCAGGCTTTACGCTTGTGGTTGAAAGGCATCCCTTTTTATGGCCACCCCAGCAAACAACCCGAATAACCTATGGAAAATCCTATGAATGCCGTCGTTGCTCCGTTAAGAAGTCCACCGGGACGCATCAACTTGCTGTTACGAAAAGCAATGCTAGACAAACTTACCTGCCTAGAAAATGCGGTTTTAACTATAAAAGATCCTTTGGGTGAGTTTGTATTAGGATTTGAGGGGGCTGATGGTCTTAGTGCCAGAATCGATGTATTAGATATGAACTTCTACCGTCAAGTCGCTTTGGGCGGCTCGATAGGTGCCGCCGAGTCTTATATGGATCAAGACTGGCAGACTAATGACTTGTGCAGGGTTATACAAATCTTTGTGCGTAATCGTGATTTGCTCAATAGGATGGAGAGTGGATTTGCAACACTGGCTAATCAGTTACTCAAACTATGGCATCTCACGAATCGCAACTCGCAGCAAGGTAGTCGGAGAAATATAGCTGCGCATTATGATCTAGGTAATGAGTTATTTGCGCTATTTCTAGATCAACACAGAATGTATTCCTCAGCTACTTTTTACCATCCTGATTTGAGCCTAGAAGATGCTTCCACCGCTAAGCTGGAACGCATTTGCCAGAAACTGCATTTAGTGCCGGATGATCATATTCTGGAAATTGGAACCGGTTGGGGTGGTTTTGCTACTTATGCAGCAAAAAATTATGGCTGCCGTATCACCACAACTACGATTTCCAAAGAACAATATCAAGCTGCCCAACAACGCATTGCCGATGCTGGCGTCGCTGACCGTGTCACGATATTAATGCAGGATTACCGTGACTTGCAGGGCAGTTATGACAAGCTGGTTTCAATTGAAATGATAGAAGCGGTGGGGCATCATTATCTGGATACCTATTTAAAAAAATGCGCGGCTTTGTTAAAGCCAAACGGATTAGCTTTGATTCAGGCGATTACGATAGAAGACAGCTATTATCATCAAGCGTTAAAAAGTGTTGACTTTATCAAACGGTATATTTTCCCCGGCAGTTTTATTCCCTGTGTGAGCGCGATAGTTGCCAGCGCTTCTCGAAGCACTGATTTGCGGCTTATTAATCTTGAAGATCAAGGTGAAAGTTATGCGTTGACCTTAAAGCACTGGCGCAAACGTTTTCTAGGAGCGTTAGATCAAGTAAGGGCGCAGGGCTACAACGACGAATTCATTCGTATGTGGGAGTTTTATCTATGTTATTGCGAAGGCGGTTTTAAAGAAAAATCGATTTCAAATGTACAGTTACTTCTCGCAAAACCCTTCAATCGTCGTCAACAATGGTTACCAATTTATGAACCGTAATATCTGGATCAATATGGTCTGGATGCAAGCCTTATGGTTCGGTGCTGTTATTGGTGCAGCCCAAGGTCAGCCTTGGTTGGCACCGTTACTGTTAACAGGCTTCGCATTCTGGGAGTTTCAACCCACCAGGCGGATTAATGGCGATTTTCAGTTAATGTTGGCCGCCGTGTTAATCGGACTCATACTCGACACTTCTTGGATAAAGCTTGGCTGGCTTGAGTATAAAGCGGATGGGGCTTTTTCCCATCGAGCGCCTTTATGGATTTTGGCGCTTTGGGCTGGTTTGGCATTAACACTGAATCATTCTCTGGCTTGGCTGCAATCACGATTAGTACTAGCAGCTTTGTTAGGGGCTGTTAATAGTCCATTATCGTATCTGGCAGCATCACGCCTGGGAGCGTTGAATATTGTTACCGAATCGGGTGCCTGGTTTTTAGGATTGAGTTTAAGCTGGGCGGTTGCTTTACCTCTATTGCTCTGGCTTGCGAGTCATTTAAAACAAATTAAACACAAAGAGCAAGCCAATGTTTAATTTGATTGTCGTTGCTGTGTTAAGTACTGCAGCGATGCTAATGGCTTGGAACTGGCAAAAAAAATACGCAAATGCCGGCATTGTCGATGTCACTTGGGCTTTCGGCATGATGTTTGCTGGACCTTGGTATGCTTTAACCGGAACCGCACCGTTGTTTTTAAAATGGAGCCTTGGATTACTGACTTTTTTTTGGTTTCTCCGCTTAGGTATTCATCTGTATCAACGCGTGTTCAGCGAAGCTGAAGATGGTCGATACCATGCTATGCGCAACGCTATGAAAGATCACGCCAACATTGGTTTTTTGCTATTTTTTCTGATGCAAGCCGTATTTATCTGGCTATTATCGTTGCCGTTCTGGGCAGTTGCACAAAATACTGAGTCGCAAACGCCATTTGTAATTGCCGCCCTATTACTCGCTGCTTTGGCGCTATACGGCGAAACGACAGCTGATCAACAGTTGGCTGATTTTAGAAGCAAACCTGAACATCAAGGCTTAAGCTGCCGCAAGGGGTGGTGGCGTTATTCACGTCATCCTAATTATTTTTTTGAATGGTTGCACTGGTTTGCGTATCCACTGATGGGATGGGGTGGTGATTATCAATTATGGTTATGGCTCGCCCCTCTAATTATGTTTTGTTTCTTATATCTTTTTACTGGGATTCCGTTTACCGAACAACAGGCATTACGAAGCCGTGGCGAGGATTATCGCTTATATCAGAAGACTACTAGCATGTTTTTCCCGTGGTGGCCCGGAACATGAGCTTAATCAATCCGGTTTCCATTTAGGAGACATTCTGTAAAAAAGTTACTAACATCCGAAAAAAATAACCAAAAAGAGGTTTATCATGAGTGCAATTACCCTTGCAGAACTTAACTTATTACCGGACAACTTAGTTCGTTTCGGGATAAGAAAATTGTTAAAACAGCGTTTGCAGGATGAATACGTAAATGACCCTGAACACCAAGACCAGCGTTATCAAGAGCTACTGGAAAATCTTCGACAAAGCCCTATTGCCATAGAAACAGGCGCCGCTAATACTCAACATTATGAAGTCCCATCTGCATTTTATAAATACGCTTTAGGTAAACACCTCAAATACTCATCCTGCTTTTGGGATGAGAAAACCGAAAATCTTGATCAGGCGGAGGCTCGGATGTTAGCTATAACAGCAGAGCGTGCCGAATTGGTAGATGGTCAGCAAATCCTTGAGCTGGGTTGCGGCTGGGGATCCTTAACGCTTTGGATGGCGGAACATTTTCCAGCTAGCTGGATCACCGCGGTTTCCAATTCCAATAGTCAACGGGAATATATACAGCAGCAAGCAAAGCAGCGTGGCTTTAAAAATATCGAAGTGATCACCTGTGACGTTAACCAACTCACTTTGGATAAAGAATTTGACCGCATCGTCTCTGTAGAAATGTTTGAACACATGCGTAATTATGAAAGCCTGTTAAGCAAAATCGCTGGCTGGCTAAAAACCGATGGTAAATTGTTTGTGCATATTTTCTGTCATAAACAACTTGCCTATCCCTTCGAAATCGAAGGTGACGATAACTGGATGGGACGCTACTTTTTTACCGGTGGACTGATGCCGGCACAAGATACCTTACTACATTTTCAAAAAGATCTGCAACTTCAATACCAATGGGACTTATCCGGTAGTCATTATCAAAAAACAGCTGAGGCCTGGCTAACTAATATGGATCAATATCGCAAGGAAATTCGCACGATATTTAACAATACCTATGGTAAAAAACAAGCAGGTATTTGGCAGCAACGCTGGCGCATTTTTTTTATGGCTTGCTCAGAATTGTTTGGCTATAGTGAGGGTAATGAGTGGCGGGTAGCTCATTACATTTTTATAAAATCCAAGTAATGAGCAAGAAAAGGCCTCAATACAAAAATGATTAAAAATTGTAATTTCTTATAAACTCAAGCAAATCAGACTGGAGTGTTTAATTGAAAAATAAATTGATCCGCATAGTAGCAGGCTTATTTGCCGCAGTTATCAGTGGATGTGCCAGTCAGAGCTTATCAACTATCAAACCGGTATCGTATGTTAATTTAAATCAATTCATGGGCGATTGGTATGTCATCGCGTGCATCCCAACAGTAATTGAAACAGATGCTTACAATGCTATTGAATCCTACCAGCTCGAAAAAGATGGCAGCATCAATACTACTTTCGTCTTTCGCAAAGATGGATTTAATGGTCCTAAAAAGCATTATAATCCACAAGGCTTTGTGGTTGAAAAAACTGGTAATGCAGTCTGGGGCATGCAATTCATCTGGCCGTTCAAGTCTGAATATATTATTGCGTATCTCGACAAGGACTACACTAGAACCATCATTGCCAGAAATGCTAGGGACTACGTTTGGATAATGGCACGAACGCCTTTTATAAATGACAAACAATATCAAGAACTAACAAAATCGGTTACTGACCTAGGTTATGATTTGACTAAGTTGCGTAAAGTGCCGCAGTCAGGCACATTAAACAACTAACATCTAAATATAACCAATAGAGGGAGCGGGGCCGCTATTTTTGCGAAATATTTTTCCGGGCTTCCTGCTTGCAAAATCAGCAAAAAATTACAAGACCGCTAATGCCTTCGCGGCCCCGATTTGTATATGGATACCTGCCGTTTTGCAAGTAATTTAGAGCGTATGGTGATAGATTATGACTGCACACATATCCCCTACCGCAAAGTTGAGCTTATCAGCTCTGGGCATAACGGGCTATTCGCGCGTTTAATCCTAATGGCATGTTTGAAACACTTTGAATCGGACAGGTTTTTCAACGCCGGTTCCAGCTTTTTGCCATCAGTACTCATTGCTTTACTAGCGTGTCTGACTATCTCCTTTTATCGCAGACCAAAACCCTTCTCTTCGCTAGTGCTCTATTGCTAATATTTTCAGTGAACAAAACATTTTAAAGGGGAGACATTATGGTGCTATTTCAATAAATCCAAGCACTGTAATTTGATAGCTTCACAGATAGTGTCTAAAGGCAAATGACTTAAGCTTTTATTGTTAAATGGCTTCTGTAACTCAATGCCAATCTGGTCTAAAGACAATAATGGGTAGGCAACAAGAAGAAAAATACCGACCGTATAAAAATCTGCTTTTTCTATCAAAGAAAATGGCAGTAGCAATAAAAACATAAAGATAAATCTGCGAATTTTTACTGCATAAACAAGTGGCATGGGTGTTTTTAAAATGCGCTCGCAGCCGCCTAGATGATCAATTAATAGGGCTCGTTGTCCTTCCAATATACTAAATTCAAAACCGTCCAATTGGTGTCCGTTAGTATTTGAGTAGCCAGTGCGGGCTTTTTGCAATAATCCAGCTAATTTACCGCTAACAAACAATGGCATATGCAAGGCTGATTTTAGCTCTCCAATCTCTTGCTCTGTTAGCACCCCCACTAAGGGTGTAAAGTCATTACCATTTCGTAATGACTCTTTGGTGGCAAATGCAAAAGTAATGGCCCATTTTACTAAGGCTTCTTGCCAGGCACTATCATGCGGCCCATAGTTCAATCCGCCAACAACCAGATTACGAATTTGGTTGGTAATTCCGCCCCATAATTTACGAGCCTCCCACCAACGTTCGTAACCGGAATTAGTTCTAAATACCAATACCATGCCCAATACTACACCAGTGTATTCAAGGGGTGTAACGTCAAGTGATGGTAAAGGTCTCCAGTAATGATCTAATACAACCAGTAATACTGGATAACAGCATAACAATAACAATATGGGTATAATACGTGGCGTGACAGAGCCCTGCCACATCAGAGAGCTGAGTAAAAAATTGGGGTGTTCGTCTTTATTAGTTATTAAATAATCAGTGTCTTTCATGATTTGTTCCTAATTAAGCACTAAAACTGCCTACCCTTAGTTACGGTGAGGCTAATTTAGAAGTTTGATTGACTTATTATCAAAACAATGACCTGCCTACTCAAAAAAAAATGTTAAATCGGTAGTTAAATAGAATAGCTATTGTTTTTAAGATAAATAAATTTATGGAATATATTACCCATCCTTACCATCAATATCGCAAAAATTATTTCAAGCATTATAATTTCATCTAATTTTGTTGATACTTTTTAAAGCTCGATTCGGCAGCCTGAGTGATAAAAATGGTATCAATCAATTATTCAACTTCTTGTTACTTTGCTTGAGTCATTAAGTTAGTCGTTACAGGTTTAAAAATAGCCTTCCCGTTTCTTCTTTTCCATTGAACCAGCTTGGTCTTGATCAAGCAGCCGTCCTTGTCTTTCACTTTGTCGAGTAACTAACATTTCGGCAATAATATCTTGAATACATGTCGCATTGCTTTCAATAGCACCGGTTTGGGGATAACAACCCAGAGTACGAAAGCGAATTTGACGTTCTTTTAAACTATTAAGTTCGTTTTGATTTAAATATGGCAGCATCCGTTCATCATCCAGTGCTAGAATCTGCCCGCTACGTTCATCTATCCAGCTAAGCCGTTGCGCTGAAAAATAAAGGGGCACAAGCTCAATATGTTCCAGCATAATATATTGCCAAACATCCAGTTCAGTCCAATTGGAAAGAGGAAAGACTCTGACTGATTCACCACGATCAATTTCGCTATTATAGATTTGCCATAGTTCAGGCCGTTGTTGTTTTGGATTCCATTGGTGGTTGGAATCTCTAACTGAAAATACTCTTTCTTTGGCCCGCGATTTTTCTTCGTCTCGACGAGCCCCACCCAGAGCTGCATCAAACCCATAGTTGCTCACTGCTTGTTTCAAGGCCTCCGTTTTCATCACGTCGTTATACTTGACTGAGCCTGATTCGATAGGATGTATGCCCAATGCCAATGCTGACTTATTAATATGGACTTTTAAGTTAAGCCCCAAATTGGCAACCAGATTATCGCGGAATCGAGCCATCTCAGCAAATTCCCAAGTAGTATCAATGTGCAATAAAGTGAAAGGAATATTACCCGGCCAAAAGGCTTTTCTAGCCAAGTGCAACATGACTGTTGAATCTTTACCAATGGAGTAAAACATGCAAGGATTTTCGAAGCAGGCCGCCACTTCGCGTATGATAAATATACTTTCCGCTTCCAACTGTTTTAAATGCGTCAAATTCATGAGGCCTCCTTTTTTACTAACCGGTATTACGCATACCTGCTGCGATTGCGTTAATACTCCGTAATAGCGGCTTTAACCACGGATTATCCTCTGCATTTTCCAAATCTACTGATCGTACCTGCCGCAATAAAAATACCTGTAGAATATTTAACGGTCCTAAATAGGCATCACGACGCTTTAAAGAAGCCGCTAACACAGGATTTTCTTCCAGCAATTGCTTGGCATTGGCGATTGCCAATATCCACTCCACACAGTGTTGATATTCACCATCAATTAAACTGTAAACTCGTTTGCCCGTTTCTGGGTCAACACATAAACCGGCATATTCTTTAGCAATGGCCATGTCAGATTTACTTAGGGCCATTTGAGCATTGCTTAGCAAGTTGCGAAAAAATGGCCAATCACGGTACATGGTCTGCAAGGTATCCAAACGCTCCGGTTTACCTGCACACCAAGTCGCCAAACTAAAACCAATACCATACCATGCCGGAAACGTTTGCCGAGATTGTGCCCAAGCAAATACCCAGCCTATCGCTCGAACCGAATTTTTAGAGCGATCCTGTTTTTTTCGGTGTGAAGGACGAGAACCAATATTAAGCTGGCCAATTTCACCAACTGGCGTTGCCTCGTAAAAATAATCTAAAAACCCAGGGGTACGTTCGGTTAGTTCACGGTAACTTTGTTCACCAATGTGCGCCAATTCATCCATGACAGCCAAATACTCGGGTACATCAAGCACTACCGGTTGAACCAAGCTAAGGCTTGCCTTCATCAAGCCGGTTATGCCCATAGTCAATTCGTAAACGGCAGTTTCCATATTGTTATAGCGGTAAAACAACACTTCACCTTGCTCGGTAAATTTAATTTGTCCACGTACGGTATCGGGTGGTTGCGCTAGAATCGCTTCATGAGTAGGGCCACCGCCACGACCAACAGTACCGCCACGACCATGGAACAGTAGGCATTTAATGCCACGTGATTCAGCTAAGGCAATAATTTTACGCTGTGCTTGCGACAATCCCCAAGAGGAAGCCAAAATACCGCCGTCTTTACAAGAATCAGAATAGCCAAGCATGATTTCTTGACGGTCACCGGATACCCGCAATAATTCACGGTAAGTCGGGTTATCAAAAAGTTGCGTCAGCACGGATTCAATACGATTTAAATCATCGATAGTTTCAAATAAAGGACTGATACCGATATGACAAAACCATCGCCCACCCAGACGCCCCACCAAGCCGGATTGTGATGCCAACAGCATCACTTCCATAATATGGCTGGCGGCATGGGTCATGGAAATAACATATTTGCCAAAACAACCCTG
>CAIVQX010000163.1 GCA_903908165.1 uncultured Methylococcaceae bacterium
ACGTCTTTATCAAAAGCACTTTTAGTGTAGCGTCCATCAATACGTGCTTTGCCAGAGTATAATTGCTCGCCATCATTATAGGGATTAAGATATATGTCATTATAAGTTGAAGGCTGATCAAAAAACACCATACCCTGACTACTATTAAAATGATTCCCTTGGATAAACCCATTTAAAATTAAAGTGAGTCTACTTCTCTTTAATAAATCCAACCAGTCTTCTAATGTAAATGAAAAATTCTCCCCGTCTAAACTAAATGTTAAATCGACTGATTGAGAAGCGGGTTTAGCATTACTAATCGCTTGTAACAATGAAAGACAGCTATTTAAAGAAACACCCGAACAATTTTCATTATCACTAAGCGTAAATTGTTTAACCAAACTTAATAACTCAGCTATTTGTTTTTGCTGGAGTTGAGCATCACTATTATTTCCAACAACAGTTAACAATAGGTTAGTATGTGTACTTAACCAATTCGTTATTATTGCATCATCACTCCAAAAACCATACTTTTCAATTATCTGAAATATCGGCTCAATTTCACGTTGCAAACTAGCTAGTTCAGCAGGCTTTATATAAGGCTTCTTCAATATCTCCTGAAACTTATGAAATAACATCAACCACTTAGTATGATCCTTAATTAAGTTGTCCGCTGGGGTAAAAGATATTCCATTAATGAGCGGTGTAAGCAATTCTGGATTAACATTATAAGAAATATAATCTTCTAACAAAGTGGTATATATATTAACAACTTTGGGGTCTATTGGTTTTTCTCTAAGTGCAAGGGCAATTTCGCCCATTTCATTGTCTGAGGTAGCGTACAAAATGCCTAGAAAACGTGTTGTTGTAAAACTGGCGTCTGGTAATAATTGAAGATCTTTTAAACGAGGTATTAAATAATACCTTCGAACTTGATCTATGAAATTAGCCCTGTTCTCCATATCAGCATTTTTAAAGAAAGTGGGTCTAAATGGCTTCCAAACCATTAAATGTTCTTTATTTAAATCATCTTTTCTTCCATTTATAGTTATACCTCTTAAAGAACCTTTAAATGAAGCAGCTAATTTCTCGTTATAAAATTCGATAGGCGTTGAAGAAATATTCGCTATAGCAGAATAGATCTCCAACTGAGCGGATTGTTGATTTATATAAGATGAAATCAAATAAATTGAACCTGCGACATATAGAGCAAGTGCAGACTTACAATTAATGTTCATTTTTTTCCAATATGAACTTATTGAAAAACGCTCTGTTTCATCGATTTCTATAGGTGCAAATGGATGTGACTCATAACTGGAAACTTGATTTGATAATAAACAAAGCCTTGCTAAATCGGGACTATAATCGCCTTTTTCAAATCCTGCTACTTGTAAAAAATCAATCAATACATTAAATAATTGTGGAGCGGCATTTAAAAAAGCAACTATTCTAAGATAATCTTGTGATGAACAGGTTACCAAGGCTCTAGGTAAATGCTCATGATAAACATCTAGGCATGACTTTAATTGAGCAAGACTATCATCACCCTCAGTAAATTCGATATTTAAAGGAATTCCATTCTCTTTTAAAAATAAACAAAATTCAATGAAGCCAGGCACTGCTTCCATATGGCTTATGGCTAAGATAAGCGGCAGAGGTTCTTTTTCCAATTCCTCAAATGCATTAAATTTACCAAATAATGCCTGACCCATCTCACGTAAATGATCGGCTTGTGGTGTTAATAAAGCAGTTGCATCAATAACCATCACAACTTGAGGAGTTGGTGGTAAATGCCCCCACAACTTCTTCAATGCATGATAAACATCCGTACTCGTATCATAAAGAATAGAAGAAGATAACTCTAATACTAAAGCTTTGGCGCCAAGATAAACTTGTAACAGTGCATCTTTAGTTGAGCTTGAATAAAAACGATAATCTTGGCCTTCCCACTCGGCATGGTTATCGATAATTGCCGTTTTACCAGAACCCGCGTCACCTATGACAATAGAAAAAGGATGACCTAATGCTTCAGCACGAAGCATGAAAGGTATGGCATTTTTAAATTGCAGCCAAACATTCAACAAGGTATTTGATGGGAATTTTAACTTACTAGGTACAATAACTTCAGGAATAACAGAATTACTATCCTTATTTGAATACTTACGTTTCCAAATCAAATAGCCTAAGATAATCATCAAAAATAGGACAACAACCAACCCTAGCCATTGAATCCAACTTAATAATGAAATTATCTCTTTAAAAATCTGAGTCATTGTATCTAGCTTCATTATGAATCCATTTCTATTAATGTATTTTTGGGATCATCATGATTTTCTTTATCTATACCAGCAAACGTTAGTTCACCATCTATTATATCAACTAAAACGCGCTGTCCATCTTTGACGCCGCCAGTCAACAGGAGTTCAGCCAAGGGATCCTGGAGTTTTGATTGAATCACGCGTTTTAATGGGCGTGCACCATACAATGGATTGTAACCTAATTGCGCAAGATTATTTATGGCCTCGTCAGATACGTCCAATTGAATATTTCTCTCTTCCAAACACTTTGCTAAACGACCGATTTGAATATCTGTAATGGGTCTCATAGCTTCTAATGTGAGTTGTCGAAAAATCAATATATCATCAAGTCTATTGAGAAATTCCGGACGGAAATGACCTCGCACAATTTCCATAATTTGGGAATGCATTCTTTGCTGTTCCTGTTCAGTTTCAACTGGCTCAATATATTCAGAAGCCAAATTTGAGGTCATAAGTATTAACGTATTAGTAAAATTAACTAATTGACCTTGACTATCAGTCAAACGACCTTCATCTAAGACCTGCAAAAATATATTGAATACATCTGGATGAGCTTTTTCAACTTCATCCAATAAAATGACGCTGTAAGGTTTTATGCGTACTTGATTAGTTAGCACACCACCTTCTTCATGGCCGACATATCCTGGAGGAGAGCCAGTTAAACGAGCAACTGAATGTTTTTCCATGTACTCACTCATGTCAATACGTATCATTGCCAGATCGTCATTAAAGAGAAATTGGGCCAATGTCTTTGCTAATTCAGTTTTTCCAACTCCAGTAGGACCTAACATTAAAAATGAACCAAGAGGACGATTAGCATCTTGTATATTTGTGCGAGCACGTCGAATTGCTTTAGAAACTGACGATACAGCTTCTTCTTGTCCTACTACCCGCTTTGTAAGATGGCTTTCTAACTGTAATAAGCGCTGCTGTTCTGAGTCAAGCATCTTCGTCACCGGAATGCCAGTTAGACGACCAACCGTAGCTGCAATATCATGTTCATCAATAAAATTCTTCTGCGGATGAATTTCATTGATATCGATATCGGCATATTCTGCAAGAATCCTCTCTGCTTGAGGAATCAATTTATGTTGCAACTCTGCAACTCGAACGAAGTCTTCTTCACGAATTTTTTGTACCATTTCACGCCGTGAATCTTCCAGTAACTTACTTGCATTTTGTACTTCAGTAATTGCACGCTTTTCTAGATTCCAACGCTCTGTCATTTGCCTACTTTTGTCTCGAAGCTCCGAAAGTTCTTTATTGACTTGATCCTTGCGAGTCTCGTTTAACTCGTTAGCCAATGAGTAAGCCTCAATTTCCATTTCAACTAATTGCCGATCGATTATTTCTAATTCAGCTGGTTTTGCAGAAAGAGCAATGCGAACTGTAGCTGCCGTCTGATCTATCAAATCAATTGCTTTATCTGGAAGAAATCGATCCGTAATATATCGCCTAGAAAATCGGATTGCTGCAATCAAACCAGCTTCGGTTATTCTTATACCATGATGCATCTCATATTTTTCTTTAATACCACGCAATATTAATAATGTGGTTTTATCATCGGGCTCATCTAAATGCACTACCTGAAAACGGCGAATAATGGCAGTATCTTTTTCAAAATGCTTACGATATTCCTCATTAGTAGTTGTGCCTATACAACGAATTTCTCCCCGAGCTAAAGCCGGTTTTAATAAATTGGCGGCATCCATAGAACCTTCAGCCTTACCAGCACCAACTAAGTTATGTATTTCATCTATAAAAATAATGACATTACCAGCTTCTATAGTTTCTTGCAGCAAGCGTTTTAAACGCTCTTCAAACTCTCCACGAAATTTCGCCCCAGCAACTAATAACCCCATGTCTAAGGCTAAAACCGAACAACCCACCAAATCACTTGGCACATCTCCAGCTACTATACGTTGTGCTAAGCCTTCAACAACGGCTGTTTTGCCGACCCCCGGCTCACCGATTATGATAGGGTTGTTTTTTATACGACGACATAAAACCTGAATCGTTAGATTAACTTCATCATCTCGACCTATAACTGGATCAATTTGACCCGCCAATGCCATTGCTGTTAAATCACGTGTGTATTTATTCAAATATTCAAATTGACCCGTATTTTCTGTACTTGTGTAGCCACTTCGAATCATATTGCCAAAAACGTTAAGTAACGTTTCCTTACTTCCCCCTACCTCATTAAGAACTAATCCTAATTCTTCTAACTCCCAAAAAGAAAGTAGCAAATGGTTAATTCCTATATATTTGTCACCTATACTTAATGCAGACTTTTCAGCATATATAAAAAGCCTTTCCAAGTCACGATTGATGGGTGTTTGCTGGGCATTACGTGCCGCTCTTGGTTGGAGTCCGAGCTGAGCATTTACTAATTCAGTCAATTTAACTAAATCAATGCTTGTTTGTTCTAGATATTGCCGACCTATACTATTTTTTACCTCTAAGAGCGTTGACAAAAGATGCCATGGAGTCACCACAGAATGATCTTTTTCAACAGCTAAACGACAAGCGCTCTCAATTGATTCTTGGGCTTTTAGATTAAATTTTTCTATAATCATTTTGTATATATGTCCAATAATATGTAAGTTGTTGAGTAAGTCGTACGTTTCTTAATATTCTACCTAATAATATGTAAATAACTTACTATTAAGTAACAATAAATCAATTTATAAATGATTAAAAGTAAATAATATTATTTTTCTGTCTTCAAGAGCTCATTGATCTTGATTCACCGCTAACATTATCTGCTTGAATTCAGAAATACTGCGATGAACTTTACTTCTCTCTCGTCGATATAACTCGCCTGTTTGATAATTAGCTTGGCACCATTTTTGATCTGCACCGCCCTTATCATTTAACTTTGGCAGTATGGTTAAATTGTCAACCTTATCAGGTAAAAAATCCTCCCCTAATTCCTTTTTTATAAGATCACTTAAAACTGCATAACCCATATTGTCCAAGAAAGTTACCAATACCTGACGTGGATCTGAACTACCATGATCAGTAGATGCTTCTACGAATGCAACATAGGGAATTTTATCTGCAAGCAAATCAAGCAATTCTGTACGAGGGTATGTCCGCCCAGCTCTAAATCGTGGGTATTGGCCAATATATGACCATCGATTATGATAAAAAGCTAATAAGTAAGGTGTATCAGTCCAAATGATCTTCCCTTCTTTCTCTTTACCCAAGGCTAAACGACCAGAACTATTTATCGAAAGTAATTCTGGGGAATTAACTAAACCTATTTGCCATAGCAGTCCTGCCCCAGGACATATTTTAAAATGTGAATGACCTCGAACTCTAGATGAAAAAAGAATTGCTCCCCCTTTAGCTGTATTACAAACCAAATTACCTGAATAATAAGTTTCAAGCTTTAGCTCTTGGATAAAATTTTGCCAAATTGTAAAATCAGCCGATTCAGCAGGATGCCTAAACCAATATCTCCAATTCTTATCTCCGTTCGGAGGGTTTTTTCGTAATAGATCACGAAGAACTTTACTGATTCCTAATACGTCAATTTGTTGATCCAGCAATTTATCAGATGATTTTTCTAAATCACTCAATTCTATATGCACCCAAGTACCGCCTTGGAGAAAAACAGATAATATCATTGACGGTTGACTTTCTAACTCATACCAACCGGGAGCAGCAAACTTTTGCCCCGACCTAATTCCATATGCAAAGATACTATCCCTAAGCGCACCAAGATAAAATGTATCAGCATTGACAGCACAGACAGCATCAGGTATTTGATTTGTCGGATCAAAGCACTGAATGACAATTTCATCGCTTAAATATTCGTAAGAGACTCTAGAGGGTTGTAGCGACGATATAGTATGAGGTAAGACCTTTTCTTGCCAAGACAAGTCCAGCTGATGTCTATAGAGATAATCTATCGCTAACCATTTCGGCTTGATGTTTTTTAAACGACGACTAACAAATGCATTCCCTTGAGGGGGTAAAATAGAAACAATCGCACCTAATCTTAATCCCGCTAATAAAGCCACTATCCAATGGGGCCCTTGTGGATGAAGAACTGTCAACTTATCACCGGCTTCTACACCATGACCTTCCCAAGTCGCAACGATTCCATTCACCATAGCTCCCAATTCAGCATATGTCCAAGTTCTCCAGGTACCATCTTCTAACCATATATAAGCTGCAGTACTTTGGACCTTATGTCGAACTATTAAATCATAATAAAAATCATACCTAAAAAAAGGAATACTTTTAAACGAACATGCTTGTCTAAGTTCTGAGTAAACATGTAAAGCCTTAAAGAAAGTAACTGGATCTTTCCAACTCGAATCAAGCCATGATGAATCAAAAGCCGAATTGATATCCTCTTCCCATAAGCTGGCTTCAATGCGAGCGAAGGTAGCAACAGACCAATCTTCTAATTCCTTTTTATTTTCCATTAGTATAATAAAAACAAGTTACTTCTTTTATCACGACACTGTTACTGCAACCTGTCCAGCAAAAGTGATACTGATAACACCTGCCCAAGAACACATTAATTTACTATCATTGGTTAATGCAGGTGAGTTATTAATTAAAACTGTCGGAGCGCCGACTGCCCAAGGTGCGACAGTCATCGGTATACATGGCATGGGGGTCAAAACACCTAAGGCTGCTGCTGTTGCAGCTGCTACCGTTGGATTTGCGATACTTGAACACATTGCAAATGGCATAATATTGAGTAAAGGCACCATATCTAAAATATTAGCGGCTGGCATTTCAACTTGTACTAAATTAGTTGGCAATACCACCATGGTTGACGGTGCAGTTCCAAAAGTACATTCCAAAACAGCGTTACTTGTCACTAGGTCGCTCATATAATCTCCTTAAGAATTAATAAAACCATCTAGATCAACTTTAAACCATTCCTGCATTACTTCCCATTCAACAGTACCTCTCTCTTGTTGACAGATGAGTAAGTCATTAATATTAAGAGCTTGCAACTTTACAAAATTTTCAAATATTTTTGGCAGATAAACTGTAGGTTCGAATGTGCTCAAACTCAGCTTAATATCTTCTAAAATCAGAGCAGCCCGATCAAACTTTTTCTCATTAATCATTCTTTCAAACGCAGAAATTTTTTTAAGTAAAAGTGTCATGGGGTAAGACGTTTCATAAGCTTGATAACTGTTTATAGGTTCTTTTGATTCAAGCTCACCTTTTAAATCGTTCTCTTCTGATACTAGTAAAGGGAACTCAGTTTTATCATTGTCAGTTTCTGTTGTTATCAAATCAAGCGGACGAGCCACCATTTTTTTGATTGCCTTTAGCGAAGCTTGTATTTTATTCCATAGGTTAATGATATCGACTGCTTTATCAGGGATTTTTTGAGTAAGAGTGCCGGAAAGTATTTCTCCAGTTTCTAAAATGTGACTAATGTCCTCTTCAGTGATAGAGGTATACCATTGCTGCCAAAGCGATGAATTTTTCTTTTCCTCATAATTTATTTTTTTTAAAATTTGACGCATGATCCAACTAAGACTTTTTTCGAAGTTTTGGTCATGATTTGCAATAGGACCAACTGCTTCAAAGTTATCGGATAAAATATTATTCAAACACTGTAAAACCACATTAAGACTGCCAAGACCATTATCTAGCCAATAGCCGTAAAGATAATAAGAAATCATTCGAATATCAAAAATTTCTTCCGCAAACAGGTCTTCTATCAAAGTGATTGCGGCAATGAAATTATCATCTTGCACATAACTCACAATAGCATCATAGCGGGGGTCTATAGTATCAATGCCGGGATTATCAGTAACCGGCAAACTCCCCTGAAATAACAAAATACTCATTTTGCTTTATCCTCCATAGCCATCAACATAAATGTCCAGAAAATATTCTAATTCGCCTATACTGAAATTCACTACCACCCTCTATATTTTCATAACCCAAATAACTATTCTGCTTCAGGCTAAGCCAAGTACTTTGCGTCCGGATAATAAGCCATATTTCAATATGTAAATCACCACTTCTAAATAGTGGGCATATTAATTTTTCAAATCGATGCTGAATTTCTTGAGGCCACGGGTCATTATTAAATTTGTCCTCATCTGTTATAAGTATTATTCGTTTTCCAAGAATCGGTACCTGTTTAATCTTACCTAATATAGATTGGAAGCCTAAGTGTGTTTTCCCCAGAATAGGCGAGCCTAGATCAAAAGTTTTTTGCATTGAACATTTACTAACCCTTACCTGCAATTCGGGAAATACAAGTTGAAAAAGCCAATGTAACGTAATTGAAGAATTAAGCCTTAACGTACGAACCGCAATTCTTTTCCGCTCCTCCCAACTCTGATAAGTAACTTCATCAAATTCAGGATAAATTGCAAACAAAAAGCGACGTAAAATTCTATCGTCTAAATATCCAATAAATTCCATAAATTTGTCTTTATCGAGCGTTCCATTTTCAACTAACCTAAAAAAATAATCTGGAAGTAAAGACTGTCCACCGAGCAAACCTAGGTTGAGTGTAATAATCACCTTTCTAGGATGATTTTGAAACTCAATCGCTTCTACCAACCGCGATTGTGAACTTGACGTATAATGACTGCAAAAAAGAATTTCATCTAATTCATAGCCTAGAAAATTCAAAAGTATTAATAGGCTGATGGGATCAAAACGCCAAATATATTTAACTATCTTAGCCTCAATAGATGTCATAATTACTCTATTCGAGAAAGTTCCATAGCCCAAATTAAATCATCTAACTGATCTAACGTTTCAAGAATTGCTGTTATTTGTTTCTCATCAATGACTAACTCTTGAGTGTCCTCTAAAACCAATTGACTGATTTTTTCATTTAAGTCTTCTAGCCTCACTGATAATCTATAACTATCGGTATAGGTTTTATAAATTAGTGAATTAAGTTCGTTAAATTTTTCAATTATCCGAGACTTAGGGTCAGTCAAAGTTATTTCATTAACTGGTTTTGTTGTAATCTCCCAGTTTTTCTGTAATTTAGATATTGAAAAAAAATCATCCCATCGAGATGTTAATTCTGGACTTTTCATTCGTAAGGCTTCCAAATACTCCCAAAGAACATAAGTATGTAATAAAGTCCCAACAATAAAACACCAGCACTAATATAGTAAAAATAGTTTGGAATCCGAAAGAATATTCGTTTGTGCGATACAGCAACTTGAGTAGGATTATCAAGTAATGGCCTTAAAGAAATATATTTGTTTAATTTCTTAATATAATCTTTGATTGTGTCAGGATAGTTACTATAGCGCCCCAAAAAACCATCTTTTAAACAGAATAAATAAATCTCATAAACAAATGGCAAGGTGTCTGGCTTAGTTAATAAATCATCAAGTAGATCATAAAAAGTATCACCCGCGTCATCTATTTTATAGAACTCTTCTTGGAATGAAGGCCAACTTAAATTTTCCCTATCTATAATCAATTTTCTAATCAATTCATCACAATGTGCAATAAATGGAAATAAAACCAAATAAACATCTCTTTGAGAATATTGTTCAGTAAGTAACTGACGTATCGTTTCTAATTCAATTCGTAATTTACTGCGCAACTCTATCAAATCGTTACTCTTGATTTCGATTTGTTTATCTTTAGCATCTAATGGACTTATGTAATTATTAATAGTTACAATTGTCTCCCAAACTTGTCGATTCATTTATTCTCCTCTGAAATACCATCTATTTTATCATCGAGTATTTCCCAATGAGCTTCAACCAAGCAATCACTTATCCATAAATCTAAAACCTTTCCAACATGTAGGGCAAATGGTGAAATGATATCAATACTTACATTTACATCGGACTTAAACTGTAAATAATATATTTGTTTATTTTGTATAGCACTATCTTCACCTAATGGTTCTTCATCTATACGAAGATTAACTAAGGTTTTAAAAACATTTTTATAAAAGCCCGTTGTTATACTACCCAATGCCACAAGAAGTTCGCGTAATTGATCAATATTAAAAGAACAAATATGCATTAAAGTAAATAAATTGATATATTGGGTTACATTATCCAATTGCTGATTTTCAGCATGAGGAATAATTCTGCCAACTGGCTCCCATTCCACCCCATTATTATGTTTATTAAAAAAACCAAATTTATATTGGCTTTCTATGAGTTGGTCGTACCATGGTTGTTGCCATAATGCTTCGACCAATAATGTCCGTGATGTTTCGAAAGATGCTGGAAAATGCGGCACTAGCCAATATAAATTTGCAGGACTATCTTTACGGGGTCCCTGCTCTATTTCGAAAGATCCATTGCCTCCAGCTATAATACCTGGTCTAAATGGCAACATACCTTTTGCACCTACTTCATAAACACCAAGTACATTCTGCAAACTAAAACCAAGTTCGGGGACTGGATGTCGAATGGTGTAACGTTCTTGAGTACCATCACAAATTATAGGTTGTGCCATTTCCTTTACATTATTAAAAGCTGGCGATACAAACAATTGAAATATATTATGATTAAGGCGAAGTTGTCTTGGCCAAGGCTGATTCACTTCAAAAACAACAGTAAATTGTTTCCAATTACGAGGCGCTGGTGGAATATCAAGTTCCAAAAAAAGCTCTTGTTGTGGGAATTGAAAATAACCCCTTTCAATTTCTAATGGATGACGATATTCGTCGATTGCAATTTCATCAGGGGGTGGGTTAAAATTAAACCCACAGGGTATACTTGATTCAGCTACATCATAAGCCCCGAATTGAACATTCGCACCACTCAAATGATTTTTCAAAAAAAATAATACTTTATGAGAAAGATCAAAATCATTTAAATAGTTAATGTGTAGTCTTATAACACCAGGCTCTTCATTAAGTGGAAAATTAGCCTGAAACGACAACAATAACCTAACTCCATCGCCATCAGAAAGCTCTTGTTTAAAGCTCTCTATAGTTATAGGTAATATCCGTAATGTAGTAGTATTACGAAACATCACCATTCCGCCCTCTTTGGGCTCTAAGGCAAACTTTGTACCGGCAGGAACAACCAATGTTTCAGTCAAATGACCATTTGGAATCGCTTGTAACATTACCATTGCTGGTAAAGGTGAAAGCATAAAAGAAAAAAACTGCTGATATAAACGACGATTAGTTGCATCTATATTGCGAAGTGCTGTTGATTTTGTTCTTGCGCAGAAAAAAGCAAGCGCTTCAATTATACGATTTACATCTGGATCGTTCCCCTCCAATCCAGCATCAGGATTATCAAGTGAATAATCAAGCCTGAAATTGTTTAAATCTTGGAGTTCTTCTAGAAAATTCTGATAGGGCATATTATCTAAACTCATAGACCTTACCCCCCTAAAGTAACTAAACTACCTTGAATAGCAGTAGTGGTTCCTTTAACCGTAGTGGTTAATCCTGAAATTGACATAGTCGAATCAGCTTGAACTGAAATACTGGCGCCCTTAAGGCTGGCACTTGATGACCCTGACAAGGCAAGTTCAGCCCCTGTTACTGTTGCTTGTTGACTCCCGGTAATGGTCGTAGTAGCTGCTGTCAGCTTACCAGTACTTTGGGCTGTAGCGGATATATCAGCCGCCGTCATAGTCAGAGTAGATTTAGGTGAAATAGTGGTATCTGCTGAAGATGTGAACGATGAATTCCCTGTACTATTGATAGTAAAAGTACCATCAGCCGAATGTGATGTATTTTTTGTAGATGTACAGGAAATCGTATCTGCATTAACCGTAAAAGTTTGACAATTGACAGTAATGCTATCTGAATTTTGAACAATTGTGCTGGTTGCATCAGCTCCTTTACAAGTAAAGGTCATAGTGGTGCCATTAAATACAGCTGTTTGTGTTACATTGCCAGCACTGTTGAGAACAGTTAAAGTCATTCCAGTTGTTTGATTTAGTTCAACTTTACAAGTAAGAGCCATAGTTATTCTGCCAGCAAAGTTTGTAAAATAATACATCCATCAGAAAACTGCAATAACTCAGTATCTTTAGCTTCAGTTCGTTGGATTTGCAGCTCTGGTTTACTATCAACATAAGTATGCTTAATTATATTCTGACTTGTGGTGGATTGACCCATAACCAATTGATTACCTTGAGAGTCTAACGTCAAAGCTGTGCCAGTTCCCCAGTCTAGAAAAGCCGCTATAAAGGCATTATCGAACCCCAATCCAACCAGCACTCTGGCATTTTTATAAGGGGGAAAATAAAATTGCCCAGCATCAAAATTAGGCTGGTAATTAGCACGTACATTTTGGTTAGCCCATAATGGAATACTTATTTGGTAATAATTAGCTGAGGTAGTTGAGTCAGTATAAAATTGATAGGTTGAATCTGAAGTAGCTCCTGTTTCACTGACCATGGTACCTTCCACAAAAAAAGGATAGATGGGTATATTATAAGAGGGCAATGATACGTTTAAGTCTGTACTTGTCATTAAATTAATTGAATGATCAATAGTATACTTTCCATAAGCGTTATTTAAATTAACAAGACAATTTTCATCAACGGCACGTGCATTTAATCGCCATGTCTTAACTTTAAAGGTTTTTCCATAGACAAAAATTGAGGAATTCCAAGCTGGAGAATTATTAAATTCAACTAATTGTCCCGGAGGAGTGAATTGCAACTGAACTTGATTATATTCAACCCATACTTCAGTTAAAGGCTGATTCATTCTTGCTGTTTCTAATGTAACTCTCGATGTCATATCTGAAGCAATAGGATAACTTGCAATATAATCATGACGGATTGGACTGACCAATTGACTATTACTAATAGATGTAGTTTTTGGTGATGCTGAATATGAGTTCAATACGTTCGCTTGATACCGCCTAACCTCCGGATAACTCATCCCAAACTTAGCGATTTCGAGGGGATTTAATGATTCAGCAGTCCCAGATGAAGCTACGTTTGCACTTAAGGTATATTGATTAGTTGCAATATTATAAAGAAAAATACCATTCTGAGTATCAACTAACCATATCAAGTAATCATAAAAACTAGCTCGGTTAATATTACCCGGAGCACCCAAAGATAAGGATAGAACTGGATATTGAGTCGTTAACACAGTCCAGTTGTAAGTCATCTTAATTTGGGTCGGCGTCTGGGCAGTGATTAAAGCCTGTAAAGTAGAATTCGTTAGAAGATAAGAAGGAAAGTGCTGTTTCCAAAATATTTGGGCAGGATCAGCAAATTTTAAAGTATATACCCTAAACAACATTAATTCTTGAGTAGACAAAACATTAGTCAACGTTTGTTCAAAAAAACCCCATGTCGATACATACCCAGTCAAACTGACATTGGTGATAGTTCCTTCAGTATTATTGATATAGACAGATGCTTGTAACGATACTTCAATTAGTGTATTTCCAGTTAACGGTGTAAAAAGTGTATCAGTTGTATTTTCAACCGGCATTACAAGACTTACTTCTCCATCAAAGCCATAAGGTAATATATTTAAATCCAACGATTTAATATTACCTGCAGGCACACTATAAGCTTTATTATTGATAGTTAATGAAAGAGTTACCGCTAGGTCTTCAGTAAAAGATGTCATGACTGAACTTGAAACCCTTTATTGACAGAATCTAGATAGACTTTACATGAATAGCTGCGTTTATCTACCTCAAAATCCAATTGGAACGACAACAACGTCAAGCTTATATCTGTAGTGTTAATGACTTTTTTAACCTTCATTCTAGGTTCAAAAAGCTCAATGGTCTCTTTAATTTCACTACTAAGCATATCTACAATATCGTCATGTGAACTAATATGTTTATAATCAGATAAGCCAAATTTCTCTAAAAAAAAACCATATCCCCTTTTGGTTCCTAATATATTATTCAAATTGGCAATAATTACATTTATATCGTAATTACTTTTAAGCGTATTGCTTGAGTTACTAGCCAATTTTGCGAACAAAGACATTATACCGTTCTCCAATTAAGAAAAAATTTCTCACTGGAAAAGCTTGAATCGGGAATAAAACCTATTACTAATTCATTGAGAGCATAATCCCATTCTTCACCCTGAGTAATCTGATAAATATCAATTTCAGGTCCGAATGAGTGCTGGAATGGTGGCTTATCAATTTTAATTAATGACACACCTTGCAAATAAAATTTATGAACGGTGGGAATACGAGAAACCGCAGCTAGTTTAATACCAGCAATACTTACTGATTGATTAACACTTGCATTTTGCACAAGAAAATAAAATTCCTTTGCCTTGCGTATTTCAATTGGAAGAGTAACTTGAAAAATACCATCGGCCAATTTAAAAGGTAAGTAGGGAATCCTCGTTTGAGTAAATTGAATCTCATGATTTAAAGGAATTAATATTTCATTAAATACCTCAACAAGCTCATCATGTCGGTAACAACTTATAGAAAAATCAGGCGTATTATTATGATAGAAAGCTAAATCAATATAAAAAGACTTTAATCGCTCATACATTGTATAAGGGTGAACATTAATTTCAGCAAAAAAATTACCAAGCAATCTCAACATATTGACGACAGATTTTAAGCTTTCTCTGGTATTAAAAAGATCTGCGCCAGACAAGTAAATCGCTGCCACTTCTTGCGTTAATTGATAATGATAAGCTTCTAATTTAATTTTTAATTGTTTAAAATCATCTTTAAGAAAGGGAACTGATCCAAAACAACCTATCGGCGGTATATAACTGGTTGATAACTGCCATGAACTATCGGCTTGTTTTTGAAAATCTGCCAAATGAAAAGTCTCTAGTGTATCAGAGTGCTCTTGTTCAGTAGAAAGATCAATTTGCCAAAGCCAACAACTGACATTACCATGTTTTACAATGTTCTTATTTACAACGGTTGAATTTATCGGTTCAGCATAAGTCCTAACATGAAGGTAAACTGAAACCAAAGAAGTTCCGGGTATTGTAAGATTTATTGGCTCTACCCTAATATTTTCTTTCAATTCCAAGAGCAACCCTGATGGCATTACCAATATCATCTCCTCAAGAGATAAAACACCTTCAGCCAACAAGGTTTCATTCCAATTTACTTTATAAAGACCATAACTGGGTATCTCGTGATGGCTGAAGCGCATAGCGCTATCAGCCAACAGTGATTCTTCAAGCATACGCAAGTGGTCAGGCAGAAGCGCCTGACCCATTGCCCATGAAACTCTGGATAAGCCATTATTCATAGATTATTTATATAATAAATTTGAATTAACCAGGTACTGTTACACCCCATTGTTTAACAAATTTTTGAGTATTGCTAACAGCAAAATTAATTGTTTGTTGACTTGGTTGAGGCATAAAGCCGATAGACATTTTATAATTTAATGGGGACATTACTGTGGGATCATTATGAACATCTACAGCCAAACTTAAATCACCACCTTGCTTAAAAATAAAACCATTTAGTGCTGTTGAGTTAGTAGTGCAGGAAAGATAGTAGACCTTATTTATTGGATCAAACGTATAAATGTTAAAATTTGCCACCACAACCGTGTTTGATAAATTGGTTTGTGTCAAAACAGAAACAGATGTTTGATTAGTAGTACTGATATTGCAGTCCATATATATAGGTTGAGAGTAGCCTCCCTCCCAATTCCAGTTCTCTATAACTCCAGCCACTGTTACTGCTGCATAGCCAATCGGATTAGTTAATGTATGGTCAGCTTTTAATGCTTGAGTTCCGATGGTCAATCCTACAAGGTGTCCAACATTTTGCTGTTGGTCTTTCTGGAAATTATAAGCCTGTTGTAGGCTGCAATTATAATTGTTACTTGCCATGATAATTCTCTCTAATTTTAATTAAAATAATATCTGTTTAAATATCCCAATAAAACACAGTTAGGATGCAGCGCCTAATCTGGCATCGAGACGCAATTCAACGTCCATCCCCTCAAATTGAATATGAGGCAAGATAGAAATTGCACAATCATACCAACCAATCATTCCAGGACGCTCTTTCACAACAACAGATGCAGCTTTGAAAGGATAGGTGCGTAAGGTAATATTATCGGGATTAACCACAGTCGTTACATACTGAAACAACCATTCATTTAGATTTTTCTCAATATAGGCTGCATCAGCACTACTACCGATATTATCTCTCATAATACACTTGATATAATGAGCAATACGAGTAATTGAAAAGCTGTAAGAAATATTTGTGACTAATTGTGAATTTTCAGAATCTTTTGGATCTTTATATTTTTTTGAACTCTTTATCGATTGGCAACTAAAGAAACAAGCATCTGCTGTATTCTTGCGATAGATTAAGGGCATGAAACCGGCATTCGCAAATTCTAACTCCCTAAAGTCTGGAATAGTTATTTCCACAGGAATTTTCATCTCATCTTCGCCGCGAATATTAAACATATGCACTGGCAATCCTGGTATTAAACCGCCTCCTTTAGGACCACGTATGTATTGACACCAGCCAGAGCCAATAAATGATCGGATCATATTTTTTGCAAAAAGCATTGTGGAACTGCCCCACAGATAATCTTCACTGTTATTGCCACGCACTTCTTCTTTAAAGTTAAGCTTACCAGCTGGATTGGTTTCAGGATCATAAGGCAAGCGTAAAACATAACGTGGTAAAGTTAATCCTATATAGGCTGCCACTTCTGAATCTCTCAAGGCATTCCAAGAGCCATATTTTGGCTGGTTAATAAGACCTTCAACATCTTTAAACGCGGCCAACTCGTCCATAGTTTCACAACCAAAAAATTTGGGCGAAACTGCACCAATAAAGGGTGCATGGCTGGCAGCAGCAACTTTACCCATGATTTTTAACCAGAATTCGTCATGTGGCGTGTGATAAAATTCATAAAGTCCAATGATACTTCCATACGGTTGTCCACCGTATTGATCATATTCTGCGATATATACTTTTTTAAATAATGCGCTTCCAGTGATATCGACAGAGTTACTATCAAAATCCATATATAACTCATCTTTACTGACATCCAGAATATCTAAAACCACATCTGCTTTAAAATTTGTGTTCTGAATCAAATCATACAATGCCATCCATTGGCTTTCCATTGCTTTAAACTGTTCATTATGGATAACTGCGTTCAATTGCAAAGTAATTAACTCATCAATACGAGCAATCAAACTTTGTACTGCACCTTTATCAAATTTACCAGCGGATGGATCAATATTCATTAATACTGCAGCCATACCAGAAACAAAACGATCTGAATCGCTTATGTTATCATCAATAGTCTGTAAGTCATTTGAAACCATTGGAACAGGTGCTGATCCGTCAGCGTCAAGTCTCATGCTTGACAAGAAACGTTTTACATCCCAAGTATCAGAAGAAGCGGTTGTTGCTGCAACATCTGTAGCGGTAGCTGTAGCTGCTGCACCTTCATCAGGTGTTGTGTTTGTTGGATCTTTAGCCATTGTTATATTCCTAAATCAGATTAGTTAGCAGGGGATTCTGGTGTTACAGCAGATTCGGAAGCACTGGGGATTTTAAAGCTTTCAAAACCCTTTAAATCAGCCAATACTTTGTCTAGATTTTCTGGATTACTCAACAACTCATCCATTAACTTATGAAGTTCTCTACGGTTATCAACGTTGTTTAGCATCTCGTTAATCAATGTCTTTAAAGTAACCAAGCCTTTTAATTTCGGTATAAAATCAACCAAGTGATCTGGAGTAAAAGATTTAATTGAATCAATTGGTAAAGATATCGCCATATCATCACCACCACGCTGTGCATCAATATGATTTTCAACTTGGAAATTTAAACTCATTGCCATGTCTTTCATAACAGCATCAGTATTGGTGCCATCCATATTTCTTACGCGTCTTTCATCAAAATCCATTTTGCTATCTTTGGAAGTACCCTGAGAAAAATCTCCAGTAATCAATAAGCGTAGCGGGAGAGTAATGTCAGCAAGTTGACCATTAACTTCGGTCTTATAGCGTAACGTTAATCGTGATTGAGGAATTTCATCTTGTATTGACATTCTTTTCTCCAAATAAAAAAATAATTAAATTTAAGGGCTTATAGCTTTTATTCAACGAAGCAACTGTATATCATCATTTTGTTTATGTTTATTGACTATACGGGTATGTTTTAACATAAAATATTTTAAAAACAAAATTAGGTTTTACTTTATTCCATTATTAAGTCAAAAATACGAGATTTTAAATACAATATTTGTTCATAATTTAAAAAACACAAAATAAACAAGCAATTGTATTCACTTATAGCACATAAAAGTAATTATATGGATATTGTTAATGATAAATGTTTAATGAATTTCCTAATAAAAGTAGTTAATTGACCTTATATCAACAGATAGAATTTCGTTGTTTTGTATAGCAGTTAACCGATTTGAACATCTGAAGTATGTACAACATTTAATTTTGATTGAGAATCATCGATGTAAAAAATATTTTGTATTGTAGGCTTAACTTTTTCAATTACTGCTATCTGTCCTAAATAAAAATACTTCAAGCAAAGTTCTGCGTCTATAATGTGCCCATCAACTAGCTCATTACATAATTTCAATTTAAACTCGAAACAATTCAATATTGTTCAAAATCTAAAGACCTAATATTGCCATTACAACTAACATATAAGTTGATGGCATTAGTTTTAATACATTATGAAAGATTACTACAAAACATTAGGCATTATTCAAAGCACCGAACCAACAGTAATAAAAGCTGTTTATAAAGCCTTAATGATGATTTATCATCCAGATAGGAATGATAGCAATAAAGATGAAGCTATAAAAATGTCTAAGGAGATAAATGAAGCATATGCCGCCTTATCCGACCCAGTTACTCGTAAAAAATATGACAGTATTTATTTAATAAATAATGGCAAAACAATTAATCTGTATGGTCAAGAAAATCAGACCCTTCAAAATAAAATCGTAGACTATCAAATACAATTGAAGAAATTAGTAACCAATGAACTTGCACTAAAACATCAAATTAACGAACAAAAAATAGTTATAGAAGAACTAAAAAAATCAGCTAACACACTAAATAACCAGTTACTTAACTATCAAAACACATTAGAGCAAAAAAAAGATTACTCTCTTGCTTTTAAAGAAAAAAAAAATACGTTAATTAAAATTATAAATGACGCTGAGGATATCTTGGATTTGTTTTAACCTCTAAGTTTTAAAGCGAGTTATTTCTCAAAGGACGCAATTCTGTAGCAAATTATCCACTGAAATTATGGAATAACGTCATTTTTTATTTCAATATCTTCATGATTTTTGTCTTTATCAGATAGCTGAATATCTATATCATCGATAAAAAATTTTTCTTTAGCGCTCAATTCTAAATCAATTATATTAATATCAAAATCATCATTGGAATGGATTATCTCTTTACCTACTGGGTATAGGTTATCATGATTAGGGGCATGCGAAGGAGTTCGTGCAGACTTACCTTTGATCCTGTTTTTCTTAATAACTATCCAACCTAAAAGAGAAACAAAAATAAAGGCAAGTAGACTTATAAAAGGTATATAAAGTGAACTTTTTTTCTTAGGAGGAGGCAACTTTTGTTCTTTGATCGACTCAGACTGTATAGGCTTGATATTTTCTATACGATTGCTACTTACTTGATCTTGCTTATGAATTACTGCAACAGGTTCGGTAGTAGCGAGCAATGGGGCGACTGCTTGCTGACCTTGAGAAAATTGCTGTTGTGTTGATAAGGCATTGGCTTCATTTTTAAGCTCAGTAATACTTCTCTCTAATTGCGCAATACGAGATAGAAGCTGA
>CAIVQX010000164.1 GCA_903908165.1 uncultured Methylococcaceae bacterium
AATGCTGGTTTTTGCAAGTTCTCCAACTTGACACTAGGACGTTAAGGCTAGAAGCCCTGGAAACTAGGAATGAACGACTGCTATGCGGCTAAAAATGAACTCCGAAACTTTAGTTAATAGATACTATAATCACCCATCGATTAATGAAGGCTTGAATTACTTAGAACAGGAAAGCGATGACTGCTAATTTACAATTTTTAACACTGACTTTAGCGATAATGTTAGCCTCGTGTTCGACTCAAGAAGTCAAAAATAACGATATAACAAATCCTAAAGAAGCTAAAAATAAATCAACAACTCCAGAAAACGAAAGGACTCAAAGTAACGGTCAAAATCCAGCGATGACTATAATGAGAAATGGTCTTAAATTAAGCTTAGTTAGGATAATGGATGGCGGAATCTGCAAAAATGAATTTCAAGGAGTAAAAGGTGCGTTTCTCCTTTATGCCGATACAAAAGACATTGATCGCATAAAACAGGAAAAAGGAATTGCTATTTTTAATACGTTTGAAACTAAAATACAGGCTATTTCGGAACATGCTTTACAAGAAGCCATTAATGAAACCAATTTATCCGAAGACCCTTTTTCATTGGGTGAAGATCAAGCCCAGCAAAAACTAGCCTCTCAACTAGTAACTCAGTTTTCCAATAAAATCTCTAAAGATCTTGATAGTTTTGATAAAGAAACTTCATTAACCATTGATATTTCACCTTTCCCGCCATCTCTTGTTTTTTATCAAAAAGGCTGTGAAACATCTACTATTAATCCTGAAGACTCAGAGTCCAAAACCTAAAAAATTTATTCGACCACGAGGGCTTCTTGCAAAGTTGTAGTAATAGCAAATAATTTACTAAAACCACTGATATCAAAAACATCACGTAATGTAGTGCTTAATCCACATAATCGAATAGTACCATCAACTGCACTAATGCGTTTAGCTGCCAGCAAAAATACTCGTAATGCAGCACTACTTACATAATTTACTTCAGTTAAATCAAAAACCATTTTTGTTTCCCCATTACTGATTAGCTCAAGACATTGTTCCTCTAACTCTTTCGAGTTAGAGGCGTCAACACGACCAACTAAGGAAACCACCATAAATTCTGCATGTCGTTTTGGTGAAATTGTTAACATATTACTTTTCCTTTTTATCAATTAATCATTAAATATTAAGTGCAATTCACAATGATTGCCATCGTAACGCGTCCTTACCTTATCAGCCAACCGATAAAGTAAATAACCAGCCATCTGCATCACCGCCTGTTCATCATTAAGCATTTTCTCATGACTCGGACATTCAGTCGCAAGTGTCAAAAGACTGCCTCTGTAACTCAAAATTACCGTAAAAGTAAATTCATTAAATAAAGTTTTAATGTGAATTTTATCATCATTGTCATTTTGAGCATCAATCAGCCCATATTCAGTGAGCACCTCAAATGCTTGCCACGCAGCATATTCCGCACGACCAATAATTTCTGGACGCGCCCCCCAGCGCGCACCCTGTTGCTCTAAAAATAACACAACATCACTCATAGAACTTTGAACCGGGTCAAAACTTCGTTGATCACGAGTATGATTCTTAATTTGAAATACTGCAGATAGTATGACTGCACTAACCACACCTAAACTAACACCTGACAACAGAAAATTATTTAAAACATCTGGAGAATTCTCATTCAATAAAAGCATTATAGGTTCGTAACTAACACCTAAAATAAGACCAATACCTAAAGTTAACGTTTTACGACTATCCAAAAGCCGAGACGCCATAACTTGAAGACCTGAAAGCGCTGTAAAAGAAGCTAAAAAAATGAGTGCAGCACCCATGACTGATAACGGTAAGATTTGCCAAAGGACTATAGCTTTGGGCATAAACGCAAGCACAAACATTATTGCGGCAAGCCAATAAGCCAAATACCGACTTGTACAGCCAGTTGATGCCGCCAAACTAACAGCACCACCACTTGAAGTAAGGGGGAGTCCATTTAAAAAAGAGTTAATTAAATTAGTAATACCTTCGGCAAGAATACCTTGCTTAACTAACTGTAAATCAGGGCGTTTCCAGTCCGCATTATTAAAGCGCTGTGCAGCAACTAAAGCACCAAACCCATGCAAAGCGAGAAACAATCCTGTAAAAATAGCCGGTAAAATAGCACTTTGATCTAAAGACCAGCCAATATTCATTGGTCTAGGCACATAAAACAGATCAGCCTTATAAAAAACATCCCATTCTACTTCGGGAATTACATTCATGTAACAACTGGCGATAAAACCAATCATCAATCCCAAAAATGCCGAAAATAAACGCAGGTGACCGGATGACCACACATTAAAAGTAATCATAGTTCCTAAGGTAAGTAAACATAAGAAACCTTTCTGTTCCAATGTAATTCCAACCTCAACTTCAAAAATCAGTTTAATACCATAATAACCAAGCCCTAAACCAATTAATAAAACAGCTAAGCCTGCTACCTGAACTGTAAATACACCTCTTACTCGCTGAAAAATAAGTGCAAAAACCATCTGTGCTAAACCAACTATGGCAACCATGCCAAAAACAGCACTTAATCCACTATTGGCTTTAACTAATAATAAACCTGAAAAAGTTGAAGAGGTTGCTTGCAAAGGACAAAAATAACCAGAACCAATGCCAAATAACCTAAGAGATTGAAGCACTACCCCAAAACCAGACGCTATAAGTGTCGCAGAAATTAATTGTAAAGATTGTTCGTGATCGAGTCCCAATTTACGAGCGAACAAAGGTGAAATTACCAAATAAACACCCAAAAAAGACATTTGTTGTAAAGCTAAAATCAGTAAAACTGCCAGTGGTGGTTTATCACCAGTTCCATATTTAATATTCTCTGGTAAGCGCATGATAATTTAACAATAGTCGCCAGTAATTTTATTCAATGACAGGCAAAAATACCGTATTATCTGCATCCGTGGCCCACAAGTCTCCATTCTCCAAATCGAACCACCAACCATGCAGATTAAGTATTCCGTCATCAACCCGCCGCTTTATCCATGGATAAGTCAGCAGATTATCTAAAGAACCACGAATAGCCGCTCTTTCAACTAAATGCTGATGTTCACGCAAATTATCGATATCAACTTCGCCTACCGATTCTTCCAAGTTACTATCTGATCTCACAATTTGATCAATAGCATAATGAACACACCCATCCATTGCTAACGATACCCAATCACCTATGAAATCACGCTCAATCTTTTGACCCGAGAGTGACTTTAGCAAGGCATTAATACCACCACAACGGGCATGACCTAGAATTACGATATGCTCAACCTCTAAATCACGGACTGCATATTCAATAGCAGCACGGGCACCATCATATTTACTTGCAACGTCATAAGTTGGCACAAGATTGGCAACATTACGTAATACAAATAAATCACCAGGCTCTGCATTTGTCAAAATAGCTGGGTCTACACGTGAATCACTACAAGCTATGAGCAATACTTTAGGATGTTGGCCATCTTCTACCAACCCTTTCATATTAGCAGGATCCTGCTCATATGCACGTTGCTGGAAGTTTTTTATACCGTCAAAAAGCTTAGTTAAAGTAGGGTGAATAAAAGCTTGCATATTAATCCATAAATGATGAATGTTGATAAAATGAAAGAAACGTTTTAATTGCTACTTTAAATGGGTTATTCAATTTAAAACCATATGTTTTTTTACAATCTAGGGTAAATTTTGAAGGGCTATTCAACCATTTTTTTAACCTAACATCTCATCCTGCTCTAACTAATGATTTAATTTAGATAACGTGCTCTCAGTTATGAAACTTCTAGAGCCCACGTCTAGATCATTAATCTAGTTCAATATCAAGGACTCTAATGGCGTGAGCCATAATTTCATCTGGATTAAAAGGCTTAGTCATATAGAGATCAGCACCAACTTCTTGACCTTTTTCTTTATCATATTCCTGACCTTTAGCCGTCAACATGATAATAAAGACGTCATCCATTCCCCATTGATGTTTAACTGTTCTACAAACATCAAAACCGTTCATTTTTGGCATCATAACATCCAGCAAAACCAAACCCGGCTTTTCAGTCCGAATGATTTCCAATGCTACTTCTCCATTCTCTGCAAAGAAAAACTCTACATCATAGTCTTCAAGATCTTCAAGCGCTTGTTCCAACAATAGCCTAATATGTGGCTCATCATCGGTGATCAGGATTTTTTTACTCATGCAAGTTATCTACCAAATAGTTTTAGATCATTATTGTTATTCTAAATTAATCGATTAATTTCAAATTAACTTCTCTTGTTAAAAGATAAACTAATCATTTGATCAGTATTTTATTAAATACTCCACTGCTCCTTTATTAAACTATTTATCCAAAATTAGTATCAATTAAAAACTTGCTTCTAACACTATGAATCTCGATCGATTTCTGTCATTAAAATTTATATTTTGTTATTTCTGTATCCTGATAAAAGTTTCATAAACCCAGTCGAGTCCCCAGAAAAAACATTTACAATTAGCTACAGCAACTTACTTGATTTAGTTTAAAAGTTAGTAACTTATTTAGTCTTTCAAGTATGCCTTTTTTATAAATCTAAGTCACGTATTTGTATCTCAACGAATTAAAATAAATGAAAATAGCTGCTAAAACAATAAAGGAGAAATCAAACATAACGTGACCGAAGAAACTCAGATGCACTCTCATCCAATAATTCTCGACGCCTTACATTTTCAAATCGTATCAATAAATCATCTATACGTAAGCGGTTTTTTTGGGTCGCATTGAAATCATGCAATACATTACCTTTATGCATCATAACGATTCGATCACCCAAGTTAATAGCTTGTTGCATGGAATGAGTTACCATTAAAGTTGTAAGACTTTCTCGGACAATAATCTCATCTGTCAAAGCGATAACCTGATCTGCACTTTTAGGATCCAGTGCTGCGGTATGTTCATCTAATAACAATAATCTAGGCTTAAGCCAAGTCGCCATCAAAAGCGTTAAAGCTTGACGTTGTCCACCAGAAAGGGAACCTATAGCACTATCAACCCGATCTTCCAATCCCATTTTTAAGTCGCGAACGCGATCTCTCAATTCATCCCGCAATTGACGCGAATGCGCCCAACTCAAACCACGAAATTTCCCACGTTTGGCAGCTAAAGAAAAATTATCTAGAATAGACATTGTCGGAGCTGTACCAGAAAATGGATTTTGAAAGACTCTCCCGATTAAGCTAGCACGACGATGCTCAGACCATTTAGTGACATCAAGCCCATCCAACTCGATACGCCCTTCATCAATAGGAAAACTTCCTGCTATTGCGTTAAGTAAAGTCGACTTACCTGACCCATTACCGCCCAACAAAATGACAAATGCACCCTCCTCAATTTCAATATTAATACCTCTCATCGGACTTACTTCATTAACTGTGCCTGCCTGAAAGGTTTTAAAAACATTGGTTAACTGAACAAGTGGTCTGGCGACTGACATTAGTACTTCATTCGGACTCATACTATCCTCTGATATTTACGTACAGTAAATTTGTTGAGTAACTTGGGCAATATAAGTGCTGCAAATACAAAAACTGCAGTAATCAACTTCAAATCGTTGGGGTTAAGACCAAAAGATAGCGCAATAGCAACTAACTGCCGAAATAAGATAGATCCAATAATAGTTCCAACAATAGCTATTCCCACACTGGTTGCTCCGGTCAGTGCCTCACCGATAATAACACTTGCCAATCCCCATACCACCATACCTATACCCATCTGCACATCAGCAAAATTCTGGTATTGAGCCCATAAAGCACCTGCCAAACCAACCAAACCATTAGAAACTGCAAGCCCAAATATACGATAATTTTCAACATTACCTCCCAAAGCTTTAACCATTTGCGGATTATCACCAGAAGCACGCATTGCAGTGCCTATATCGGTGCGCAAAAAAGCCCATAATGCCATTGCAATAACGCCTCCCAACGAAAAAATGAGTAATAACATCGTTAGGTCAGCACTTGATACCGTCCATCCCCATAAGTTTGTTTCTGATCCAGAAAATAAGTAGCCACCTGCCTGCTCGCAATAAGTCGACAAGGTAACTGCACCCAAAAAAGGTATGTTGCTTCGCCCCATGACATGCAAATTGACCGAATACAGAGCGGTCATAACCAAAATACCCGCCAACAACGAGTTAATCTGAAAACGAGTTTGTAGAATACCGCTAACCGTTCCGGCTACAGCTCCAGCCATAAAACCTGCACTTGTTGCCCAGAGAGGATTTATACCATGCTTGACCAATAATACACTGGCGACCGCTGCTCCAAAAGTCAGCGAACCATCAACAGTAATATCAGCAATATCAAATATTCGATACGAAATATAAACACCCAATGCCAGTAAGGCTAGGATAATCCCTAAAGTTAATGCACCGATTAATAATGTCATACTGATATCTATCCTTTGAAATCAACAGGTGCGCACCATAAAGCACCTCTCCGCAGAAAACTTTCTCCTGCCCCTTCACCTTCACGATCATCATTTAGCAAATGGAGTACACCCCGCAAAATCTGACTAACCATTAATTTTTCTAGGCTTTCCGATAACTGAATATATCCTTTATGTATAGGGCTAAAAGGTACGACACCAGCATGAGCATGGATAAAAAATTCGCTACCAGTCGCAAGTGGCCTTAATTGGTTTGCCAGCGGAAAGTTCGGATTACGTGCAATGACGCCAATAATTAAACAAGTATGATCTCTATAAGCGGGTTCAGCAGTAAACAGCAAATGATTTCGAATAGCGGGAAAATCGAAAAAATCGTCAGGATAACGTTCAGCAGATACTTGTGCAGCGGCACCAATAAGATGAGCTGTTTCGGCTACAACCACCCAAGACACAGTATCACTTCCGCATATTTCTAGTGCCGCTAGAGCTAATTCACTCAAACGTATAGGGGGTGTTTCAGGTATTTCACCAAACCTCAACAAATAGCGAAATTTACCTGTTACTTTAAGCCCGTGATATAAAGCGACCGCTGGTAACAATTCAGCCTCCTGCTGTATCCAATCAGGATGAGCCGGATCATTTCCCGGCAAAGCGATTGCAAGTCCAGATACTGCAAGCAGCTCTCCCGAATATTCAGCGTTAATATTAGTACTACCCAATACTCCTTGACCGATAACCCATGTGTCAGCATGAATAGGTATGACAACAGCTTTGTTAATACCATCGTCCAAGACTGGGGAGACTTTATTTTTTACCCACCCCTGCTGAACTGCATTTTCATTTAATATATAAACCTCATAATCATTTTCCGCTATCTTTACTGTGTTAGACATGATATTTCTTTGATAGTTAACTACCGATTTGTCAATACTTTCAGTTTTGGAAAACGTATCAAATAACTGCTCAAACCCTACCAACTTTAAAACTTCAGTGACAGTCGGAGAAGAACCAATTAACCGAAAATAACCTCCCATTGCTTTGAGGTTTTTAGTCAATATAACTAACACTCGTATACCCGAAGAACTTAGATAAGTGACGTGTGATAAATCCAACGCTATACGGTGACAACCACCATGCACCACATCCTGAAAAGCTTTATTTACCGAATTACTCCAGGCTGCATCTAGCCTTCCACGTAATTCAATACACATTTCATCATCATTAAGTTGGGTGATAATTTCCACTTATATACTCCATAAAAATTATTGATGATGACTCAAACGGATATCAGCCTTGTCCACAAGTGCTTTAGGTAATTTCATATGCAACGCATTAGCGTGTTCCTCACTGACGATCAGGTTATTTTTTGAAATGCGGGAAAAAGGAATCTGAAATGGTGCTTTACCTTGCATTACTTCTACAGCTTTGATTGCTGTATCGAAACCAGCTTGATAATAATCCGTTGAATAAGCAACAGCAGCGCCTTGCTCAACTCCGGATTTACTAAAAGTAAACAATGGTTTTTTAGCTCGAGTAGCTGCTTGAGCAATCGCAACAAAACCTGATACCATCTGATTATCAACCAGTTGCACCCAAGCATCAATTGGTTCACTAGCCATTGCTAAAGCGGCATTCGGTAATTCGCTTGAAGAATTTACCGGCAACTTTGATACAGAAAGCCCATATTGAAGAGCTACTTTCTCAAACAACTCCATGTTGTATACCGAGTTATCTTCACTGGGTGTAAATAAGGAACCAACCCGATGTACCTCAGGGAAATACTGCTTAATCATCTTTATCATTTCTTCGATAGGGGCCGCAACGGTGACACCAGTCACATTTGGTAAATGATGAATATCATCAGTTCCCGCTCCAGCGATAACTGCATTAGAAACCATAGAAAATAAAACAGGTATTTTTTTAACTTTATGTATAACGGTTTGTAAGCTTGGCGTAGAAACTGTCATTACTAACTCAGTCCCATCACTACCAATCGAATCAGCAAGGCTCGACAGAACTGTCATGTCACCTTGTGCTGAAACATCGTTTAATACAAAGTCCCGCCCAGACTTCAAGCCAGCGGCCTTTAGCCCATCATCAATACCCTGAATACTTTCTTCGACTGGCGGTGACTCTACATAAGAAATACGCTTGATTTTCCACCGATGATCCAATGATTGAAAATCTTGTTTAGCATTAAAATCAATAGAACTAGATACTGTTTGAGCTCGCACCTCATCACTGAATACAATATTCAGGCGTTTTGCACTCTTCTCATTGAGTAAAATAGATTTTTTACTCACATTACGAAAAGGCATAGTTTCTGGTTTCATGCCTGTTAATACCTGAGCCAGTGGTTCCGCAGCAGCCCGACCACTTTCTTTATAATCAACCCCAACTACCATTAAGGCGTCATGCCCGATAAATTCTGGCTGATCCAAAATAAGTGGAATTCCAGATTTCTCAGCAATACTAGCAATAGCATCCAATGCCTGGTACATAGTATTGTCACCAACCGAAAAAATAGCCTCAACATTACGTGATACCAATGCCTGCGTAGCCTGGACTGCATCTGCGGTCGTATTAATCGGAATTTCTTCCAGAACAATTCCCACTTTTTCACACAATGCACGAAGAGTCTGAGCTACTTTTACCGAATTTACCTCACTTGGATTATAAAGTGTACCCAGTGTATGGACAGACGGCAGTACTTTACGAGTTAAGGCGAGCATATCCCCGACAGGCGGAAATGAACCGATACCAGTCAAGTTAGGCAAATGCTCGCTAAAATTTTTCCCCGCACCAGCGGCAAGAGGATCACTCACATAAGTAAACACCACAGGTTTATGTTTAGCCATCATACCAACGCCCTGCAAAACAGGAGTAGTTAACGTCAAAATTGCATCAACATCACTACTATCAAGCACTTGCCCAATAGTCGGTATCTGAGAAATCTCACCTTGTGCATGCATACTCTGAAAAGTTAAATTACGACCCTCCACTAAGCCTAAAACTTTTAACCCTTCACGTAATCCCGCCATCACTGAATCTATACCTGGTTCCGGAGCAAAATAAGCCACTCCAACTTTATATTTACGCCCTGACTGAATTGTTACCGTTGATTCAATACTAGCCCTTAACACCTCAGCCATCTTTTTTTCAATACCATTTTCACCAATGACACTGTAGGCCTGAGCATACATCTCTTTAGTAAATTGCCATGGTACTGTTAGAGATTTACGAACTTTTTCATTCAACAATATACGTTTCGGTATGTAATCCTTAACTGGTATAGTTGCAGAATCAACTCCACCAAGAATGTCAGCGACTATCTCCCCTACCTGTGCACCAACTTCATAAAAATCTGCTCCAAAATCAAATAAAGCACCCTTCTTAACATGTCCTGAAATATTAGAAAAAACGGGAATACGAGCGTTTCTGGCTACTTCAATTAAAGTATCTACTGCAGAATTAACTGTGGCGTCTCCTCCTGTCCAAATTGCCTGTACACCGCGAGTTACTAGAGATTGAGTCGCTTCACGTATATCCTTGGCCTGCTCTACTGGCGCTTCAAGTAATACCAAGCCAAGCTCTCTGGCAATAGTTCTAGCTTGTTTAGTACAAAATTCTGAATTAACTTCTGTAGGATTCCACACCACACCCACTTTTTTTAGCGAAGGGTTTACTTGCTTCGCCATTCGAAAAATTTCTGCAACAGGTTGGGGCGTGCCAATACCCGTTAGGTGAGCTGGTTTATCAAAACTATCCAACGCTTTAATACCAACCCCTGAAGCAACCGGAACTGTAACTGCTCCAAAGACATGTGTAACTCTGCCAGTTCGATTGGCATTAGCTAATGCCTGCAACATCAAGGTAGAAATAGAAATAGCCAAACGATAATCCCCACCCGTAATTTTTTGGGCCATCAAATTAGCAGTAGATAAATCACCTTCCGGATTATAAATTGTGATAGCTAAGTTTTGACCATCATTGTAACCTCTTGCATGCAACGCATCTAACATTCCAGATCGAACATCATCCATAATGGGAAAGGAACTGTGTTGCAGAATTGCTAAAGGTATCACTCCAGATACTGGTGATTCTGATTTATTTTTGGGGTGTCGATTATGCCGATCAGACCATAGCAATATTGCTGCAGCAATAAAAATCAACAGCAGGGAAAAGACAATACGCTTATTCGCTTCACTCACAGCCATTTATTTGCTCAATTCAAAAGCGGTTATCCCAAAAACCTTCTGCAGATTTGCAATTAGAGTTTCGTGGGAAACTATATGAGGTGCTTTGAATAGTTTTCTCATGCTTCTTTAGGCTTTAACAGCTCAATACTCATAGCTAAAGCCAAACTAATCTCAGCGATAATAGCCTGATCGTTATCATCAAACTTTCTAAAAGCTGCTAACTCGATAACGCCTAACAAACGTTTATTTAAAATAAGGGGTTGAATAAGGATACAGTTGGCTAATGCACTACCAATTGAAGAATATATTCTGACGTAATTTTTAGGCGGATTACTCATTAATACAGGTGCTTTATTTAAAGCACATTGTCCTACCAAACTCTCTCCAAACAGAACCTTTTTACCAAGCTCTTGAATGGGCACCCCATAGCCTCCAATCAATTCAAGGCTTTGTTGCTCTTGATTAGCGATATATAACAAGCCATAACGCACACCCAAAAAACTACTGATGTCAGTCATAACTATTTCTGTTAATTCTATCAAATCTTTGGCTTTATAAAGCTCACTCGAAAGCTCTGCAATATGTAATTTTATTTTTTGAAAATCTGAGGCTATTATCGCGTTGCTATGAAAACTATTAATTGATTTTGCTAAAGTTGATATTTCTGAGCTGTCATTAAATATGTCAAAATTGCTATCTCTTTTTTCAATAGTAAGATCTGACACAACCTCGTTTAAGCACACTAAAGGCCTAACTACTCTCCTTCCATAAAACAAAACCTGTGATAAAAAAACAATCAGCACCATAGTGAACACTATAATGAATGCAGCAAGTAACGACGTATCAGCCCGCCAACTTATTTCTTTTACTTCATCAGCCAACCTTAGCGCGATATCTTTTTGAAAGTCGTGAATTGGACCCATTATTTTAGCCTTTTCACTTAAGTAAGTAGGCCCATAAACCAGTTTGCTTGCCAACTCAAGCTTTCCGGAACGTCCAGCCTTGAAAGCCTCATTTTCTAAATTAATTAATTTATCGGAATTTCTCTTTGCTTTTTCAATGAGTGCCAATTCATTGGACGTTGCACCTAATTTACGTAAACCATCTACGGCTTTATCACGACTTCGCTTAATATTTACTTCCTCTGCAAATAAATCATCATAATTTGGATCTCCTGTAACCGAGAAAGCTCTTACCGTATTTGTCAGAAAATCAGAGCCCTCGGATAATTGATCGGATAGCATTAATGATTTAAGCTGAACATCAAGAATTTTTACCTGTTCATTACGATAATAGTTCGCCAACCATAAACTAAGAAAAGTTAGTATTGAAAAAATAGTGAATACGAGCACTATCCATTTGTTAATTATTTTTATTGACATTAGCCCTTCTATTTAACTTAGGTAAACCTATCTATGCACAATTTGATGATTATTCATTGCTAGCATACTGACATAACATTTGGATTCAAATTAATAAATTTTAATAAATATCAGTAGCTTTTTCTTCGTTTAACTCTACTACGTTTAACAAAAAAAATTAGGGTTCACTTGCTATCAAATACTTGGTTAATTTCACTTTATTATGATTTTCAAGGTAACAATAATCATGGCTGTCCATATAACTACATGCTAGATAGATGCCTAACCCACCGATAGGACGATCATCAATATCCAGTGATACATCAGGTGACTCTCTCTGAAACGGATCAAAAGCATCGCCATCATCCGTAATACAAACATTAATTTCCTTTGCATTTGCCTCGATCAGAACATTTATATTACCAACCCTGTCATCTGGATAACCATAATGAATGACATTAACAATTAATTCTTCCAACACCAAGTTAACCTGCATAATGATTGCAAAATCCCAACCTGCCGACTCACCAAAAACTTCCACTTCTTTGGCCAAAAGAGGTATTAATTCAACTTGGTTAGACAAGTCTTGCACAAATAGCCGATAATCTGATGTTTTATCCATGATATAAAATTCCTCATTAAACAATTATCGTTTTAAAAACTTATTGACACCAACTAAGCGATAATCAATTATTGGAATTTACTTAGTTGCAAGGCAAGCAACGAAATATCGTCTGACTGCTCAGCTCCCTTGGTAAAGACACTGACATCGGCAGTGACTATTTCAACGAGATTCTGCGCATTATTATCTTGGCATCCTCTTAGTAAATCACAAAGACGATCGTCGCCGTATTGTTCATAATTAATATTCATAGCCTCATTAATACCATCGGTATACAACAACAAACTATCACCAGCATTAAGTTGCATAGACTCCATACTAAAAGTAGCTTCATCTAAAATACCTAAAGCTGTTCCGGGATCTCCCGGCAACAAGGATACCTCACCATAATTTGATAAATACACTGGGCGATTGTGTCCACCATAACTATACTTCAGTTGCTTTGTATCCAGATCAAGGGTTGCTATAAATAAAGTGACAAACATCATGGCATCATTATCACGGCATAATTCTGGATTCAACGCCCCCATCATCTGATCAGGAAACTGATGTTGCTTTGCAATAGCGCGGAGCAATGTCTTCACCATAACCATAAATAATGCTGCAGGCACTCCCTTACCGGATACATCACCTATGGCAATAAGCAGGGTTTTCTCATCTAGATGAAAAAAATCATAAAAATCTCCACCCACATCACGAGCTGGTTGAATATAGGCGAATAGGTCAATAATACTACCCTGAGTAAATCGAGGGAATGCTGTGGAAAGCATACCCATTTGTATACTCTTAGAAAGCTTAAGAGATTCTTGATAGCGTTCTTGAACAACACGATCATTAATCATATTTACTCTTCCTATAGCAACAGCTACTTGAGATGCGAGTAAATTCAGAACCTTGGCTTCTGCGGCACTAAAATTTATGGGTGCTCGACTCACAACATTGAGTACACCAAAAATTTTGTCTCGAGTTTTAAGTGGCGTACATAACATCGCCTGTATATCAACTAAAGAGCCCGAACAAGCTTTGTAACGAGAGTCATTAAGCACATCATTAACGATTTCGGCATTTCCAGAAGTCAATACGTGCTGAGTTATACCATCTAAAACCCAGGTAACATCCTGAACCGAAAACAACTCTCCCTGCCCTGCAAAAACTGATAAATGGCCATCTTCCTGATCTGTCAAAAGCATTCCTAACTGGAGATCTTTAACAGTTGGAAGCAAAAGACTTGCCTCATCCAGAGTCAGTTGGGCAAGCTGACCAATATCCATACAATCGGCAATTTTTTCACCCAATTCATACAACAATGTTAACTCTTTATATTTACTTAATGTCTCTTGAGAGAGCAATTTACTTTCCAACTCCTTTTGAGCCATATAGCTGATAAATGCCGCCAATAACTCGGCATCCGATTCTTTGCCATATACCCAACCTATAATCTTACCGGCCTCTATTTCAATTGGATAACAGATAGTTTGTTTACTTTCACCGATTATTAACTCGCCAGCCTGATCAATTATGCGTAGTGGCTCTTGACGATCATCAATAAATCGTTGAATCAACTTTGCCGAACTACCTTTTTGGCAGAGACGTTTAAGCTTTATTTCATAAGTCATGTTGATAACATTTATTTATATTTAAAAGGTCAAAAATATCTTGTTAATTACTTTTCAAATAGACTGACTATCGTCTAATAATGTAAAAAGTATCTTTTCCAAACCAAGATCGCCACGTAATCGATCAATTATTTTAAATTTATTTACTAAAGAAGCTTCTGCAATTACCAACTGAGGATAAAATGCTAGCGCCGAATTTATTCCTTGATTAACATCTTCTGCAGCAACAGTTTCAAAGCCACATTTATCAAGGAGACTTACCCAAGTACTCCGCTTCCCAGAATCAGCTATAAAGAGCAAAATCTTTTTTCTTTCTCGAGGTGCTTTAAGCAAGTTATTTACGGTTGCCAATAAGTCCGTATCTTTAACTGGTTTTCTCAAATAACTCTCAATTCCTAATTGATCAGCGAGCATTTGATCTTCAGCAATAGTATGAAGAACTATGGGAATATCTAGGGTAACCGGATGAGTATGCAAACGGACCGCAACCTCAAAACCGTTCAAATGAGGCATTTTTACATCCAGAATAATCAAATCAGGTTTTTGTTCAGCAATCATGGCCAACCCTTCGGCACCACTACTGGCCTCCCGTACTTCATAATCAAGTGTGCTTAATTCTTGATGCAAAAATTGTCGAATATTCAAATTATCATCGACAACCAGTATATTAGGTTGCTTAGATGCCCCAGGGGATAATAGTTTCTCAAAACTTACTCTTATCGCTCTTTCCAATGACTCACTGTCACTTTGCCATACATAACTCACTTCCTCCCCATCATTGGTCAGCAATGTATTTTTATTTCTACGACCTTCTTTACTAAAAAATGTATTTTTAACAACCTGTTGCTCTGCTAGTGGTAATGAAAATGAAAAGGTGCTCCCAACTCCAACTTCACTTTCTAACCACAACCGACCGCCAAGATGCTCAATGATTTCTTTGCAAATTGGCAGCCCTAAACCTGTACCTTGCGGCTTATCGGTCATGGTATCGCCAACTTGCTTAAACTTCTCAAATACCAATGGCTGATCTTCCGACTTAATGCCAGTACCACTATCAATAACACTAACAACTAGTTCTGCTCTATTTACTTCTGCTTTAAGCGTAACTTCACCCTCATCGGTAAATTTTATGGCATTAGAAATAAGATTAATAACAACCTGAATTAAACGATCACGATCACCTTCACATAATGGCAAATTGGCGGCAACGTCTTTACGAAGCTTTACCGGTTTATTGGCAAATAAAGACGAAGTTGATGCTATTCCGCGATCAATAATATCTTCAATATGTAATTCCGTTATATTCCAATCGACACGTCCTGCTTCCATTTTAGCTAGATCCAATACATCATTAATCAGCGCAGTGAGACGCTGCCCTTCCTCAACAATGATGGACGTATTATCCATAACTTGACGTATAGCTTTTTGAACTTTTTTATCTTCATTATCTGATAAGGCCGGATACAATACCGTCTCAAATTTTTTCTGCATAATTCGTGCAAATCCAATTACAGAAGTCAATGGTGTCCGTAGTTCATGAGAAACAGTAGAAAGAAAGTTGGTTTTCATTTGATCCAAAGCTCTCAGTTTTTCGTTTGCTGCCGCCAACTCAATTTGTTGATTTTGTATTCTTTCTTGGGCTAAAGTAATTTCAAATGCAGTTGCAATTATCTCGGAAACTTGACCTATATAATCCAGTTGCAACTTGTTTAAATAATTAACAGTGCCAATTTCCATTACACCCTGCAAATTATCTTCAAACAATAACGGCACTAAACAAATAGAACGAGGAGTTGCCCCCCCCAGCCCTGAGGTAACACTAAGATAATCTTTTGGAATATCTGCAATTAGTATTTGTTTGCGTGACAAAGCAGCCTGACCTACCAAACCCTCTCCATACTTAAACTCGATGGGTGTATTATTTGAAGGTGAATAGGCATAAGTTCCTGTCAATGATAAGACCACATCATTATCGATATCTTTTAATAAATACACAGTACCTACTTGAGCACCAACAAATTCAACAATCTCTTTGATGACTTTAGACGCTAAAACCGAAGAATCATTTTGACCTAAGATAGTTTTACTAATTTGAGCTAACCCAGTTTTCAACCAATCTTGACTACTTATTTCCTGATAACTACTTGAAAGCTTATCTTTCATTATTTCAATCGAACTTGCTAATCTTCCTATTTCATCGCTACCATCTACAGTATTAATAATATTAAAATCACCGCCAGCAATAGCATTAGTAACCGTAACCAACTGCTTAACTCTTCCCGAGATTGATCTTGAAATAATCCATACCATCACAATAGTAATAAACAAAACAAACAGAGATAAAAAAACTGTTATTTTTATTTGCTTTTCAAGCAAGATATTAGTGTCCTCATTTTCAGCGGCAAATCTTTTTTCTAAATTTGAAGTGACATAATTAGCAACTATCCAAGCAGCTTCAGCCTGCTGCGCACTCTTCCCAAGACTCAATTCAACGGCTTCTTTACTTTTCCCTATCTCCACCAAATGCAAGATTTCTGTCAAAGTAATGTTATAGTCGCTATATTTTTCCGCAAATGTCTCTACTAATTTTAATATTTCCGAATCCAATTTTAATCCCATTAGTCTTTTAAAACGGGATCTCACTTCTTCTTGAGTTGTAGAAATCTGATATAAAACTCTTACTTTCTCATTTTCATTCATTTGTAAAAAAACCTCATGTTCCAGCATTCGCAACTGAAATACGGCACGGCGACATTTTGTATTGTCAACCAAAGCCTGTACACCATTTTCTACTAATGAACTAATTCTATTATTGAAGTCATTCATAACATTTATTGACAAAAAAATCACTCCAAATGCAAAAGCGAGTGGTATAAAAAAACTTAACAAAAGTTTTTTGAAGAGTGAAAGGTTCATTAAAAATCTCATGCTTTACCTCTAATTTTGCGGAATATCATTTCTTAAATAACTTAATCAAATTTACACCTAACACAGAAGGACCTCTGTGCAATATTGACAGCAGATTAACATCTACTTTTCAATTAACCGAACGGCCATCACATCACACTTCGCATGATGTAAGACACTGTTTGCAGTCGACCCCAATAATAAAGCCAAACCATGACGCCCATGTGAACCCACAATAATTAAATCAACTTTTTCTTGGTCAGCAATATTGATAATTTCCTGCTTGGGAATACCCCAAACCATCCACCTATTATCTTGACCAATTCCTAATTGATCGCCCAATTCCATAAACTTAATCATTTCTGCTTCTAACAATTCATCTGGTGATGTTTGATCAAGTACAATTAAAGTTCCGTAATTGGTATCAGGCATGGGAATATTATCCAAAACATGAATCATACTTAATTTAGCCTGATATTTATTTGCCAGCACTCTAGCTTTTTCTGCAACATAAAGACTGTGTTTTGAAAAATCCACAGCCACTAAAACATGTTGATAATTGCTCATTAATTTACGTCCTATTATTTCTATGATTAACTTTTGAAAAACAAATGCTGTCTTTAAAGCAAACAATACCATATACACGTGTATGATAAAAAATAACCTGCTTGATGTGATAAAATACAAGCCTGAATAACCCTATCTCTTATGATTTTTACGATCAACTATTTTTAAAACCACCCATTTTGGAACTTAAATTTTCCGCTTAACTACAATTAACACCGTTCATGCAACCAGCATTTATTCACTTAAGACTTCATACCGAATATTCACTGGTAGATGGTATCGTTAAAATAAAACCCCTTGTTAAACGCTTGGCTGAACTAAATATGCCGGCAATTGCAGTCACAGATCACACCAATCTATTCTCACTGGTCAAGTTCTATAAAGCTGCATTAGGACAAGGTGTTAAACCTATTGTGGGCTCTGATGTTTTAATTTTTAATCCTGATGATCCTGCCTCACCTCACCGACTAACCTTACTGGTTAATAATCACACTGGTTATATGACCCTCACTGAGTTAATTTCAAAAGCCTATCAGGAGGGGCAGTATCAAGGAATACCGATGTTGCGGCAAGAGTGGATTGAAGTAAACCACGCTGGATTGATTGCCCTATCAGGCGCAATGAATGGGGAAATTGGCAAAGCCCTATTGGCGGATAACCCTGATGAAGCTAAGCGTTTAGCTCAGCATTGGGGTACTTTATTTGAACAATGCTTTTATCTTGAAATACAACGTGTCGGCAAGCCTAATGAAGAACTTTATATAGCCGCTGCAGTCGAATTGGCTCTGGCAACTGATTTACCAGTCGTTGCAACCAATGATGTCCGCTTTATTTATAAAGACGATTTTGCTGCGCATGAAATCCGAGTCTGTATTAATCAAGGACGAGTTTTAGATGATGCTCGCAGACCCAAAGATTACACCGATCAACAATACCTGCGTAGCAGTGAAGAAATGCAGGCTTTATTTGCGGATATCCCTGAAGCATTAACAAACTCTGTAGAAATCGCCAAACGCTGTAATTTAACGCTCAC
>CAIVQX010000165.1 GCA_903908165.1 uncultured Methylococcaceae bacterium
AATAGTTGACACTTTAGCGATACGAATCATATCGGGCTCTATTAGAGACGCTGTTGTCTGTGACGAAGTATTTGAGATTGCTGATAACCCACAACCATTCGGTATACACGATGGCGTTCTGAGAGCTGAGGTTAAATGTTTTTGGTATGCAAGAAAGCCGCCTAATAGTTGGATGCATATTAAGCTGCTCGGTGATTGGGAACTGATACACAACTACAGCGGAGAAGTTGCTGACAATATTCAGAGTTGGTACGGTCTGTCAGATTTTAATCTGAGAAATATCAGCAACTGATTCAGAGAATGTCGTCGCAAATAACCATCCCTACATAACAATGTTTTAAAACTTATGCATCCTATAGTGCGCAACGAAGACCAGCAATACGATAGCGAAGATGAGATTTCAATTATTGATATCTTACGATTCTTCATTGATGGTTGGAAGGCGATGCTTTCGTTTACGGTTATTGGAGCCTTACTTGGGATTGGCTATGTAGCGACAGGAACTCCACAGTATAAAGCGACAGCAATCATTGCACCCGCATTAGTCAGCGGCACTTATGTTGAAACATTAGTGGATCTCAGAAGAAAACTAAAAATCCCTACTTATTACAGCTCAGAAACTTATAAAGCTTGCGGATTAGAAGATGCAGCGACGAATGGTTCTGCACTTGTCGAAATCCTAGTCCCCACACTCAAAAAGGACGAGGCACTCGATCAAATCGAATTTGTCAGCAAATCTAACGTCACTAACACCAATTGCCTCAACTCAGTTTTAGATGACATTCGTATAGATCATGCGATACTTGCAAAGCCCATTATTAAATCTTCATCAGATAAACTAAACAACCTTAAACAAAGACTGCTCGAAGCTAGAGCACTAAAAGATTTGTATAACGATAGAATTTTAAATATGTCTCTTGTTAACTTAAATAATTTTTTAGCGGGGATTTTATTTTATAAGTCAGCAAGAACAGAAGCTGAGACAAACATAGCAAATCTAGTTAATCAAATTGATGATCTGACGACATCATTTACCGAACCTCACACACAGCCGACTAAATTTGTTAAGCCAATATTTACATCAAATATTCAGATTGATTCAAAAAGAATGATGAAAGTATTGGCAGCCATCTTTATCGGTTTGCTCTTCTCCATCATTTATCTTGTTGGAAAGAAATATTCGGCAAAGCTAAAAGAGATCTCCAAGCCTACCGAGTAATTTCCTACTCAGCCAACGCTATTTGCCATTGTCGTTTAAAACGACTCGCCCTTCCCCCATTTTCCAATGTTGATGCGCAACCTACATACACGCCACTTCTACACATTTTATGCCTTAGAAAAGTAGCTGCTGTAGAATAAACAAATATTAGGAGACCAACACTGGACACTTTGCTATACACCATTTATAACTAGTTGATTATATAGCTTTTTATTGTGAAAAATAGCATCATAATCCGTTGGTCCCCAGTTCGAGTCTGGGATTCGCTACCATCAACCCTACCCAACCGTCAGAATTGACAGGCATATATGGAATCTGGCGCACTGCGCCACTTATAGCTGCTCACACCTAAGATTGATTTAGGTCTTCTTGCAAAACTTCTTAGTCAAGAATCAATTTTCTATATATGCTGCAAACCCTGCTTCTAGATGAACTCATGATGGGTACTGAGTTTACTGAATAGGCTACTGAAGCTCTTTAGAAAAAGATAAGCAACGTCCATTACCCCTAGTTATTATATTTCCGCCGAGATCGTGGCCAAAAAACTTTACATCAAAACCTTCGGCTGTCAGATGAACGAGTATGACTCTGACAAAATGGC
>CAIVQX010000166.1 GCA_903908165.1 uncultured Methylococcaceae bacterium
AACTACGACGAGCGCTGAACAGGATTACTTCGGCTTAAACTATTGTTGCGTAAACACCACCCAAACGACAAGCGGCATCCACACTGCCAAGATCGGTGTGAACTATAAGTTTTAGCTATTAAGCGTACTGGTAATTAGATTTGGTATTGAAAATGGTACAGATTAGACTGCTGGATAATAGGGCGTTAGCCATTATTACTCACACGCAACTTTGAGGGAAACTAGTGAATAGAATCCACAATGTAATCTGCACTAACCAAGTATAGGGAGCCTCTATTAATTGAAATCTAAGTCGCCAAACAGCAATCTTGCTAGTTTTTTTCGATTTTCTTAAAAATCAGTTCATTTTTGGTAATTTGGAGTGAAAATTGGATAAAATTACCTGTATTTTGGGTCATTCCCCCGCTTTTATGCCATAACAGGCGTAATTTTACTGTGCGGACTGATTAAATCGGGTTTTCCATCTTCCGCATCACGTTTAATCAACTGTATGAAGCGCTTCATGTTGTATACTAAATTCAGTAAGCCAATCTTAATCGTAGCCCGTTGTAAACCGATACTGCGCAGCCAATGCCCACCCATGGCTGCCTGTGCACCAAAGACATGCTCAACTCGGGCTCTGACTTTAGATTTTGTCCGATTTGATACCTTTTGATCTTCGGATAATGGCTTACCGCGCGTTCCTTTTTCACACACTTGACTGGCTATCTCAGCATTGGCTAAGCGCTGCTCCTGCTCTTTTGAGCGGTATGCACTATCGGCATATACCGGTCGTTTATGGCCATCTGCATCAGTGCCTTGGTCGAGCAATTCATCAAACACTTGACTGTCATGAACCGATGCCGATGTCACAGCATAGTTTTGTATGAGCTTGTGGGCTTGGTCCGCGTTGATATGATTTTTATAACCGTAATGTTTCTGGTCGTTTTTCTTGGTCCAACGCGCATCGGTATCTTTCTGCCGACGTTTAGCTTGAGCATCCACATGATCCCAGGCTTCAGGTACACGTCCTTCCTTAATCTGGATATTTTCTTCACGGCTATTGCGTTGCTTAGGGACTTCAATAAAAGTGGCATCAATCATCTGCCCAGCCCGAGCGACATAACCGTGTTCCGCCAATTGAGCATTGAATCGGGCAAACATGACAGTCACTAAGTTCAATTTTCCTAAGCTATTACGAAATGCCCATATTGTTTTTGAATCCGGTACACGATCTTCAAGCTCCAAACTCAAAAAACGCATGAAGCTGAATCGATCTCGAATCTGATACTCGGTGCTGTCATCTGCTAAATTATTCAAATGTTGCAGTATTAAAATCTTGAACATCAGCACAACATCAATGGGTTTTGCACCGGCATCACTTTTCCTAGCCTTTTCATGAACTCGATTGAGCTCCGGCCGAAATGCTTCCCAGTCAATTCTTGCTTTTAATGCCACCAAGGGATCACCCATTTTGGTTAATTTGGCTGTTCTTTCTTCTACATCGAATAATCCGGGTTGGCGGTGTTTCATAGGGCATTTCTCTAACAGTAGGCTTGCCGTTATTATCTCATTTTACTCATCATTGTTTCTTGTTTATAGATTAGGGAATATTGGTGCAATTTTTAGAGATGCCCTTAAGTAAAAAATGAACTATTTTTCCTAACTGTCTGACAGATATTGCTTAATGGACTTATCCCCAGAAACTGTGGATAACTCTGTGGAATAAAAATGACTACACAATCATTATTACCTAACGATTTAATTGATGCCCTATTATCTAATTATAAAAAGCCAGAAGATTTAATTGGAGAGAATGGTTTATTAAAGCAATTGACTAAGGCGCTGGTTGAACGTGCCT
>CAIVQX010000167.1 GCA_903908165.1 uncultured Methylococcaceae bacterium
AATTGACTATCACAAATTAATGATTTATTGGGTACAGCATCTTTCTGGTTGTGCTTCAGGCTTGCCGTTACGCACTGTTATAGTTGGCTCAGATGTGGCGCTTGAAATAGACCCTTTTTCAATTGTAGATGCAACGGAAATACTGATTGGGCATCTAAATGCATGGTATCGAGACCTCTATACACCTTTACCGGTGGCAATAAAAACGGCATTTGTATGGCTATCTAAGGCTGATAATAGTGCAGCTAAAAAGCAATATGAAGGCGATGACTGGAATAACGGTGAAGTCGATTATGACCCCTATCTGAAAAGGTTTTTTCCAAATTTCGATACTTTGCAAGCAATTCATCATAAAGAAAATACCGGTTTTGAGTATTGGGCTGAGATGCTATACAAAAAACCCTTTGAGCATATTAAATTATATCAAGAGGCAAAAGAATGAATGTTATTAATTCATTGGATCCTCTTAGCTTTCCTTTGTATGGCACACGTCTGATTGAGGCGAGTGCTGGTACCGGTAAAACCTATACCATAGCTGCACTCTATGTAAGATTGATATTAGGTCATGGAATGGACCAATATGCATTAGCACGTAACTTGTTGCCACCTGATATTTTAGTAGTAACTTTTACAGAGGCTGCTACCAAAGAACTAAGGGAGAGAATCCGTGAACGTTTGAGTTCTACTGCCCGTTATTTTCGTAATAGAAAGACCGAAGAGGCTGACCCATTTCTTATTGAGCTACGTTATCAATTTTCAGAAGACCAATGGTCGATTTGTGCTCAGCGTCTTGAGTTAGCAGCTAAATGGATGGATGAAGCAGCTGTCTTCACAATACACGGCTGGTGTAACCGTATGTTACAACAACATGCATTTGAAAGTGGTGGTTTATTTCAGCAAGAACTTAAGATAGATGACACTGAGTTGTTACAACAAGTGGTATATGATTACTGGCGAACTTATTATTATCAATTGGTTGAACCGAATGCTAGCCTTCAAATAATATTTTCTGAGTTTAAAGATCCTGACGCATTAAAGAAAGTAATCAGATCTCTTATTGCCAATAATGATCCAATCAATAACTCTGCAATTAATGTAAAAGGAATCAATGCCTTATGTGAAAGCGTATTTAGGCAAATAAACAGTCGACTTGCCGAATTGAAGGCGCCATGGAAAAAATGGTCAGATGAGATAAAAGAATTACTGGATACTGCAGTTCTAGAAAAAATACTTCCAGCAAAAAATTATAATGTTAGAAATCGTGCTGCTTGGATTGAAAAAATAAATGTGTGGGCCTCAACACCTGAGCAAATTGATCTAAATTTAGGACAAGGATTTGTCAATTTATCATCTGAAGGAATGGCTTTGTTGGTGAAAACAGGAAAGCCACCAACTCATGAAGGCTTTGAAGCAATCGGTAAACTTCAACAACATTTAGCGACATTACCTGATTTAAAAATTGAACTTATTAAGCATGCTGTGAATTGGATTCGGCATCGTTGTGATACGGAAAAACAACGTTTGGCGTACATTTCCTTCAATGATATGTTAACCCGACTAGATATTGCCTTGCAGGGTGCGAATGGAGAATGCTTTGCTAATATTATTCGTGAACAATACCCTATTGCACTAATTGATGAATTCCAAGACACCGATCCTGTGCAATACCGGATTTTTGAAAAGTTATATCCTGCAAATGAGAAAATAGGTTTGGGTTGCTTTATGATTGGTGATCCCAAGCAAGCTATTTATTCATTTAGGGGGGCTGATATATTTACGTACCTAAAAGCACGTAAAGTAACCATGGGTAATCATTATACCTTAGCTACTAATTACCGCTCAACAAAGCCGTTAGTAAAAGCTATTAATCAAGTGTTTCTTTATGCAGACAAAAACCAACCCAAAGGTGCTTTTCTTTTTAATACAAATGGGGATAACCCTGTACCTTTTGTTGATGTTAAAGCACAAGGACTAAAATCGGTTTGGCAAGTAAATGGCCATGCGGCAAAACCAATGACTTTTTGGAGTTGGGAGACACAGGATGCTATTTCCTTGGGTATTTATAGGGATCAGATGGCTGAGGTTACCGCAAGTGAAATTGTCGGCTTATTAAGTTCTAGTGGAGAGCTGTTAACCGGATTTTTAAGTGCAGATGGGCTTTTAGAGCCATTGCAGCCGAAAGATATTGCTATATTAGTCCGGACTGGTAAAGAAGCTAAAATCATGCGTTCAGCCTTAGCTAGACGAAAGATATCCAGCGTTTACCTTTCCGAACGCGAATCAATCTATTCCACTATAGAATCTAGAGATGTCTTGGTTTGGTTAAAAGCACTAGCTGATCCCCAAGATGAACGTAAGGTAAGAGCGGCTCTAAGCACGGTTACTTTTAGCTTTAGTTATCAATATTTGCAACATCTTGCCCTTGATGAGACTGATTGGGAAATTCAACTGGAACGTTTTGTTAATTATCATCATTGTTGGCAACAAGAGGGTATCTTGCCAGCCTTGCGTTATCTGATTGATGATTATGACTTGCATAGCTTAGCGAGCCAGAGCAATGATGGTGAAAGGTGTTTAACCAATTTATTGCATTTGGCCGAGTTGCTTCAAAAAGCCAGTTTTCAATTAGAGGGTGAACAAGCCTTGATAAGGTATTTAGCAGAAGCAATTGCAGATGAAAATGATCAAGCTCTTGATGAAAATGTTTTGCGTTTGGAAAGTGATGCCAATTTAATCAAAATAATTACTCTGCATAAATCTAAGGGCTTGGAATATCCCTTGGTATTTTTACCCTTTATTTGTAGCTTTAGAGAGCCTAGTCAGCGTGATGTCTATTATAGGTATCATAATGACAGTCAAGCTCTTTGTATCGATTTAACAAAAAGTGACACGAGTAAATATTTATGTGATCAAGAGCGACTTCAAGAAGATGTACGTTTAGTGTATGTTGCTATAACTCGTGCAAAGTATGCTTGTTGGTTAGGGTTAGCAGCGGTTAAGACCGGTAATACCAGTGCCTGTCAATTGGAAAAAAGTGCTATGGGCTATCTTATAGCATGGGAAGAGGGGCAGGCCGCTAATACCTTGATTAATCAGCTTTTGAAAGTGCAGGAAGGGTGTAAGCATATTGCAGTCGAATCATTGCCAATTCCAACCAACACACCTTATAGTCCAGTGAGAGAAAATAAGGGCTTTGCAAACGTGGCAATTGCTAAAGCAACCATTGCTGACCATTGGTGGATTGCTAGTTATAGTGCTTTAAATATCACTGAAAATATTGATTTCCTTACGACTACTCTTATTATTGAGGAGCCAGAAACCTCTGAGGAAGGGATTTCACGTGATGAGGCTGAGGATGAATCAAACTTACTTGATTCTAAAGTGGGTATAACAGATGTTCATAGTCTTCCAAAAGGTGCGGGACCAGGCATTTCGATACATGCATTATTGGAAAATTGCGGTCGAGTAGGATTTCTTGAGACTTATAAGGATCAGATTCAGCGACAGGTATGGATTGATTCTTTATGTAGTCAGACAATTTGGGATAAGAAGAATGACATCCTAGCTAAAACATTGAACACATGGTTGACATTACCCTTATTTGAAGGTGACGACTTTTGTTTAGCTCATCTTCAATTAGGTCAATATCAAATTGAATGGGAATTTTTGATTGGAGTTGACGAAGAAAATGGCTTAGATGTAAAGCTTATGGATGAGTTAGTCTGCAAGCAATCATTTGGAGGAGCAGAGCGGTCTAAGATAGCAAACAATAATCTCAAAGGTTTGTTGAAAGGATTCATAGATTTAGTATTTGTTCACAACCATCAATACTATATTTTAGATTATAAGTTTAATTACCTGGGTGCTACTTCCGAGGAATATAAGGCATCACGTTTGCAAGTAGCCATGCTAAATAAACGTTATGATTTACAGCTAGTATTGTATTTATTAGCTTTACATCGATTGCTCAAAGTTAGGCTTGGTGCATCGTATGACTATGATACACATATTGGTGGTGGGTTATATTTGTTTTTACGTGGTGTTTATAATAAATCGAAAGGTTTGATTTTGGAGAAGCCGCCGTTCGAGTTAATTGAACACTTGGATATGTTATTCAAAGGTACATTGGATGACATCTAATTTAAACGTTAATGAAGAGATTAAGCAATGGATTAAGTATGGTTGGCTTAGTCATACGGATCGTGCTTTTGTAAATTTCTTGATAGAAATGGAGCCAGCGGCTAATGATCTTTTACTTTGGGCGTCTGCATTAGTCAGTCATCAGTTAAGTCAAGGAGAAGTGTTTTTAGATCTCGCTAAACTCAGTCGAAATCTAGAGTTGACTTTGGGTATTAGCGTACAAAATAGTGAGCAAAAATTAGAAAAGAATTTTGTAAAAATTTCATCTTACACTCTAAATGACTGGAAAAATGGTTTGGTGAATTCTACCTTGGTAACTGCGGGGGAAGGTGAGTCACCGATGGTTTTGGACGGTGATCGACTTTATCTAAGGCGTTATTGGTTTTGTCAGCAATTGGTTTCTCAATCAATAAAGAAACGATTGAAGCCGATTAGGTTTGAGTTGCCAGAGGCCTTAAAAAATCAAGTGCAACAATTATTTATGGATAATAGAGAATCACCTGATTGGCAAAAAATTGCTTGTGTTATCGCTTTACGTGCACAGTTTAGTATTATTACAGGTGGTCCCGGTACTGGTAAAACAACTACATTGATTAAACTACTGGCTATATTTATTCAGCTGGCTAAGGAAGATGATTTCAATAAACGTAAACTTAATATTTTACTGGCAGCACCCACAGGTAAGGCGGCCGCACGGGTTAGTGATTCTATAAATAGCGCTTTGACTAAACTAAGAGTGGCAGAAGAAATAAAAAACAATCTACCTAATAAGGCAATTACCTTACATCGTCTGTTAGGTAGTCAGCCCAGTACCCGATACTATCGCCATAATCATAAAAACCCTTTATTAGCAGACATTGTAATTGTTGATGAGGCCTCAATGATTGATTTAGAAATGATGGCAGCATTACTGGATGCCTTACCACAAACTTCAATATTGATTTTGTTAGGGGACAAAGATCAATTGGCCTCAGTTGAGGCAGGATCAGTCTTTGGAGATTTGTGCAAGGGCGCGCAGGATATGGCGTATGAAGAAGAAACCCAAGCCTGGATCATGGCTTATGCCGATGAAAAGCTAAGTGTTATTAATAAGGCTAGTAGTAATATTATTAATCAGCAAACAGTTATACTCCGCGATAGTCATCGATTTGCTAGTGATAGTGGTATTGGGCAATTAGCTAGGGCAGTTAATGAGGGTGACTATGAGCGTGCTCAAATAATTTTACATACTGACAACTATTCTGATTTAAGTCCAAATCTTGGAAGTAACTTTCAAGATTTAAGAAGTAATCCAACGCCTGACCTCGCTAATAGTGTTTTAAAGCAATTGGTGAAACCAAATAACAGTTATAAACCCAATGGGCAAGATAACTTTTGTCAAGGGTATGAGTATTATCGTCAAATTATAAAAAAAAAGCCCCAAGTAACCGATTCATGTAGTTATGACCAATGGGCGCAAAAAGTGCTAACGGCATTTGATACCTTTCAAGTGTTGTGTGCTTTGAGACAAGGACCTTGGGGTGTTGAAGGTTTAAATCAGCGTATTGAAAAGTGGTTAAATGATAAGCAGATTCTTCCTCTATGGTATGAAGGACGACCTGTTATGATTAGCAGTAATGATTATACTCTAGGCTTAATGAACGGAGATATTGGTATTACGCTTAGAGATCATAATAATAACTTACGGGTAGTATTCGGGACTAATGAGGGTGAAACAGGGGAAAGTTTACGCTGGATTTCACCGTTGAGATTGCCACATGTGGAAACTGCTTATGCAATGACGGTGCATAAATCACAAGGTTCTGAGTTTAGTCATGTAGTACTGGTTTTGCCTGAAGTACAGAGTCGTGTTTTGACAAGGGAGTTGATTTATACCGGTATCACGCGTGCAAAAGAAAACTTCACATTGGTAGAAACCGGTCCAAAAATATTTATCCAAGCCATTAAAACAACCTGTTGTTTTTAAACAACTTTAATAATAGGGGATAATTACAAACGGTAAGGTGGTTATGAAAAAAGATTTAAAAGTTGTAACTTACAATATACATAAAGGCTTTAATGTTGGTAACCAGCGTTTTGTATTACATCAGATTAAAGATGCTCTAAGAGCAGTAGATGCTGATTTGTTATTGTTGCAGGAAATGCAGGGTAAAAATCTGCATAAAGAAAAGAAAATTCATGATTGGCCAGATCGGTCACAGTTGGAATTTATTGCTGAAGGAGTTTGGCCTTACTTCGCTTATGGAAAAAATGCTATTTATAATGCCGGCCATCATGGTAATGCTATTTTAAGTAAGTATCCTTTTACAAGGTGGGAAAATATTAATGTCTCGCCGTATCCTTGGGCGAGTCGGAGTTTGTTACATGGGGTAATCTGCGCGCCAATGAAACAAATAGAAATACATGTTGTTTGTATCCATTTTGGTTTGATGGGTAAAGAACGACGTTTACAGATTACCAAGCTATGTGATCGGATTGATAGTCATGTTCCACATGATGCGGCTTTAATTGTTGCGGGCGACTTTAATGATTGGCTAGGGCAGGCAGAACATATTTTTTATGAGCAATTGGGCTTATTAGAAGTTTTTCAAGAAACCCATGGTTCTTATGCCCGTACATTTCCTGCATGGTTACCTTTTTTACAGATGGATCGCATTTATTATAGGGGCTTGCATCCAGTAAAATGTGATCGCTTGGTTCATGCGCCTTGGAACAAACTTTCTGATCATGCGCCCCTCTCAGCATCATTCACTGTATGAATAACCTTCAATATAACGAACCTTCCAAAATTAATCTGCCGAACCTATTGACTGGATTTCGGTTTGTGGCTTCTCCAGTACTTTTATGGCTAGCAAGATATGATTACGCTATAGCTTTTATGAGCCTCTTAGCAGTTGCTTTTTTGTCGGATGTGCTAGATGGAATAGCGGCTCGTTTAATGGATCAGGAATCTCAATTTGGTGCCATTTTAGATAGTTGGGCTGACGTTATTAATTATCTTACTATTGCTATAGGCTGTTGGTGGATATGGCCGGAAATTGTTATTCATGAAATATTGTTTGTCGCCATTGTACTGATTAGTTGTTTGTTGCCCGCTTTAGTTGGCTATATTAAGTTTGGACATTTTACCAGTTATCACACATGGGGGGTCAAAGTCGCGGCTACATCAATGGGCGTGTCACTGTATATCCTATTTCTGGGCGGACCGGTTTGGCCATTTCATCTAGCCGCTATTATTTGTAGTGGTTCAGCGCTTGAAGAGATTGGGCTCACTTTGCTTTTAAATGAATCAAGATCCAATGTGAGATCCATTTGGCATGTATTGAAGTAAATAGCAATCGAGCCGGCTACTAAATAGAACTTAGTTGGTTTATCAATAGGCTTTAAGCAATTTGATGCAATTATCTTAGCTAGTTATTTGTGTTTTTAGGAAGTTGAATCTCTTTTCTTAACAGATAATGTCAATATAAAATCGACTTCAATTTCTAGTTCCAAGACTGAAGATAAAGCTAGTTGAGTATTCTCATTGGCTCGCCATGCAAAAGGAGTCATTTGTAAAAGGGCTATTCTTTGATTAGCATCTGGGGTTATTTTGTAGCTGATTCTCTGTGTCGTTAGTTGTTCAAAATCATGAGGAACTAAGTTCTCTAGGGAGTGATCTTTGACTTCATTATAAATAAAGGACTTTAATTGCCGAAGATGTCTTGGGCCAGGGGTTACGGTTAGTAAATAGCCGGCCGAATTTAACACTCGTTTCAGTTCATTGTCATCTGATGGGGCAAATATTCTGAGAATAAAATCAAAATATCCAGTTGGATAAGGCAATCGAATTGAACTTGCTACGATAAATTGTGCCTCCGATTGTTTTTTTGCTGCTGCGGCAATTGCAAATTTGGCAATATCAATTCCATGTAAGCTAATTGTGTTAGGGTTATTGCAAAACTCGATAATTTTACGGCTGTAATAGCCTTCACCACAACCTAAGTCCAGTAGCCTTATGGTTTGAATATTTTCGTGAGTCGTATTAATTATCATGGCTACAGCTTTAGCCATAGGTTCATAAAACCCAGACTCTAAAAACTCTCGTCTGGCTGTCAACATAGCTTTGCTATCACCAGGTTCTTTGGAATGTTTATGTTGTACTGGCAATAGATTTAGATAGCCCTCCTTAGCTTTATCAAAGCTATGATGGTTTAGGCAGCTAAAGGTTTTACCGGCTTGATCTGCTTCTAGAAATTTGCCACAAATGGGACATATAAATAAGCTTTGGGTGTCAGCCAATGATTGATGCACAGGTAGTTGGTAGCTATTATCGGTAAAAGAAAGGGTACATGGAATGCCTATAAACACTTATTCTCAGGGGGTGATTGTTTGCTGTATGGGTGTTGACGGGGTTATTAGTTTGGACGAAATAGTGCTTGGTAGTAATGTTGCTTTTTGTGTAGTTACTAATTGATGTGAAGGAGGGGGAGCTACAAATGGAAAATCACGGTCACCTATGGGTCTGATAAATGTATAAGTAGCTGGAGCTACAAATAAAATATCACTGGTTTGAGCAAAAGCATCATGAGGCTCAGGTATTGAAGCTAAACCAATCAATGGGCTCACTGCAACTAATGCAACAGCTCCAATTGCAGTCACAACGAACCCGACCGGTCGATAGAGAATTACATCCAATAATACAAAGCCGGAATCAAGTTTATTATTGTTTTGTGCGTGGATTATCGTTGGAAAGCAACTTATTGATAGTATGGAGAAAACACAGATTAATTTTTTCATGGTTAATAAAAATAGTCGATTAATATTCAATTAGGTGCCATGATAATAACCACTAGGGGAGCTTTTGGCTGGTTTTTTACCTATTGTAGCTTCTGTTTTTTTATTTTTTGTAGTTGTTTTCGAACCTTGTGATTTTGATGCAATTTCAGTTTTGGTTGATTTTTTTATCGGTTTGCTAGTCGCTGTGTTTGATGAAGACTTTTTTTGACTTTTAGCAGTTGGAGCTGATGCAGGTTTTACAATTTCAGCTATGGTATCTATATCAGATGCGGGCATGTCTTCCTCAAGAGGAGTGAGTCTCTCATAAATTGGTACCGGCGTGCCATCTAAGGCTTTAATAGCTTGATTTAATGCAATTTGATCAAATTCGGGAAGTTCATTATTATTGGCTTTTTGAATAAGTGCTAAAGCTGACGAGTAACGTTGATCAGCTGTTTTTTCTTCTCCTTCAAGATCAGGATGAGCTTCAATATAGAGTGTATTATCTAACCAGCCCACTTTTATAGGTTGCTTAACAATATAAACGGGTGTACCTATGGGGACTGATTTGTATAAGGCTTCGATGTCCTCAGGATACATGCGAACACAGCCATGAGTTATTTGCATGCCTATACCAAATATTTTATCCACATCAGTGCCGTGAATTCGGTATTCACCGGGTAAATTAAGATATAGGGCGTAAGCACCCAAAGGATTATTGGGTCCGGGCGGGACAATTTCAGGTAAGGGGTCGCCGTTAGCGGCATGTTCACGTCTAATTGATTCAGGTGGGTGCCAAGAAGGATCTTTTACTTTTTTGGCAACACTTGTTTTCCCTAGCGGCGTTTGCCAGTCTTGCCTTCCTACTCCGTGCGCGTAAGATCTTACAGTCCCTGGTGTATCGGCAGGGTAATAATACATTCGATATTCTGCAATATTTAAGGTTATTCCGTCATGAGGTGTATTAGGTAAGATTCGTCTATTAGGCAGACGGACAACAGTACCTTTTTTTATAAGCCAGCGATCAAGCATGGGGTTTATAGTAACTATTTCAGTTTGTCCTAGATTATATCTTCTAGCAATATCCAGGAGAGTTTGATCGTGATCAGCAGTTACAGTAATTGTTTCATTAGTCGAGGCTTCAACAACACGATCACCGTTGGATGTTGGTAAATTATAAGTTGTGGCATAAGAGTTGCCAGCAAGTGTATATAAAAATAATAAGTAAGCAAGCAGGGTGCGAATTTTCATTACGATAAATTTCTCAAAAACAATGTAACTTAATAGTATTTAATAGCATGATGTTATAGGAAATCATCAATTATGCTAATGTCAATGGAATTATTTTAACATGAGCTGATTTTTTTAACCATGCCAAGCAGGAGGAAGGCGAAGATTAACTCTTGAATTTGAAAGAGGTTAAGAGATTTATGTAGTTTTAAAAAAATTATTTATTGGCAGAATAATATATTTCAGCATTTTAATCAGTGCGGGTTTACTGACTGGAGCTAATTAATGGCAAGGTGGGTGAATTTATTTGGCACCTAAGCCTTAAGTTGGTTGCTACTCATAAGGAACGTAATTTAGTTTGCTTATAAACAATTTAAAATAGCTCGTTTAACTGAGTCTATATCTGCATTTATGGTAACCGGTTTAGCATCAGCACATTGTTGCATAGCAATTTCTGGATCTTTAATGCCATTGCCGGTTAATGTGCATACAATTTTACTGCCTTCAGGAATTTTACCTGACACTATATCTTGCATAGCACCGGCTAAGGAAGTTGCTGAGGCAGGCTCACAAAAAACTCCTTCATATTGGGACAGCATTTTTTGTGCTGCTAAAATCTGTTCATCAGTAAATTTATCAAACCAACCACCCGATTCTTTTTGAGCTGCCCATGCAAAATCCCATGATTGGGGATGACCAATACGTATTGCTGTAGCAACTGTTTCAGGATTATCTATCATTTTACCAGCTACAAATGGTGCGGCGCCTGCTGCTTGATAGCCGCACATAACGGGTCTGTTACTGCAAACACGATCTCTGGCATATTCTGTATAACCTTTCCAATAAGCAGTAATATTGCCGGCGTTACCGACAGGTAAGCAGTGGTAATCGGGCGCAAAACCTAAATCGTCAACAATTTCGAAGGCAGCCGTTTTTTGACCATCTATTCTAAATGGGTTGATGGAGTTAACGATAGTAACAGGAGCATGACTCGCAACTTCTTTAACCAGCTCCATACCTTGATCAAAATTTCCATTAATTTGAATAATAGTGGCATTATACATTAATGTTTGGGCCAGTTTGCCTAAGGCAATTTTACCATCAGGTATCAACACAAAAGCTTTAATGCCGGCTCGAGCGGCATAAGCGGCGGCAGAGGCTGAGGTATTGCCTGTTGAAGCGCAAATAATGGCTTCACTACCTTCCTCTACAGCTTTGGTTACTGCCATAGTCATGCCGCGGTCTTTAAAAGAACCTGTCGGGTTTAGGCCTTCAAATTTAACATAAATATCAACGTCTTTACCCAACATTCTAGGGATATTTTGTAATTGAATCATAGGCGTATTGCCTTCGTTCAAACTAATAATTCGAGTTGTAGTGCTGACCGGCAGGCGGTCTTTGTAACGATCAATTAAACCAGTGTAATGTTTGTGCGTTGCCATAATCTTCATTTATCCCAAAGTTTCCATGCGGATGCGATTAACTTTTCCAGTAACGGTTTTTAATGCCTCGATTTTAGTAATCGCAGCGTTCATTTCTTTTTCCAGTGTGATTTGTGTTAGTAAAATAATCGGTATGGCTGTTTCGTCTCGTAACGGTTCTTTCTGGATAATAGCTTCAATACTGATGTGGTGATCTGCTAATATTCTGGTTACATCTGCTAGTACACCTGGTTTATCTTCTGCATTTAGGCGTAAATAATAGGAGGTTTTAAAACAATCTGATTTCAAAACTGGAATATCAGCTATGGCATCAGCCTGAAAAGCCAAATGAGGTACGCGGTTTTCGGGGTCGCTAGTTAAGGCTCTGACCACATCAATAATATCGGCAACAACTGAGGAAGCTGTTGGTTCAGCACCGGCGCCGGCACCATAGTAAAGCGAGGCACCAACAGCGTCACCTTTTACTAAAACAGCATTCATGACACCATTGACATTGGCAATTAATCTGCGCTCTGGGATCAATGTTGGGTGAACGCGTAGTTCAATACCATCAGCTGTATTTCTGGCAATACCTAAGTGTTTGATGCGATAGCCTAGTTGTTCGGCATATTCGACATCCAAGCGAGTTATTCGCGAAATTCCTTCGGTGTAGACCTTATCAAATTGCAAGGGTATTCCAAAAGCAATAGAAGCCAGTATGGTTAGTTTATGGCCGGCATCAATTCCTTCAACGTCAAAGGTTGGATCAGCTTCGGCATAGCCGAGTGTTTGAGCCTCGGCTAGGACATCATAAAAGTCTCGGCCTTTATCTCGCATTTCAGTCAGAATAAAATTACCGGTACCATTAATAATGCCTGCAAGCCATTGGATTTGATTGCCACTTAGGCCTTCACGGATGGCTTTAATAATTGGGATGCCACCTGCAACAGCTGCTTCAAATGCAACGATGACCCCCTTCTTACTGGCTTTTGCAAAAATTTCGTTACCATGAAGAGCAATAAGAGACTTATTTGCTGTGACAACGTGCTTTCCATTCTCTATTGCTTTTAGTAACAGTTCCTTAACAAAATCAGTACCGCCGATAAGTTCTACAACAATCTCAATTGTGGGATCGTTGATAATATCCATAGGGTCAGTACTCAAATTAATCCCGTGGGTATCACATATTCGGTTTTTACCTAAATCTTTTGCCGAGGCTCTTGTTATAACAATTTGCCTGCCCGCTCTACGTGATATTTCTACGGCATTGCGTTTTAATACATTGACAGTGCCACCACCGACTGTACCTAGACCTAGTAATCCAACATTTATTGGTTTCAAATTAAGCTCCAGCTAAAAAATCGTTCACGTTCAAATTATATGGTGTCATGTTAATTAACTTGAAATTCATAAAACATCACTTATTTTATCACACCGTCTTTTTTCATCATGCTACGAATGCCGCGGACTGCTTGCCTAGTTCGATGTTCATTTTCAATTAAACCAAATCTGACGTGATCATCTCCATAATTACCAAAACCAATACCAGGTGCAACGGCTACTTTTGCTTCTAACAGTAGTTTTTTTGAGAACTCTAAGGAACCCATAGATTGATAAGCTTCTGGTATCTTAGCCCAGACAAACATGGTCGCTTTTGGTTTTGTAACAGGCCATCCTGATGCATTTAAGCCATCACAAAGGACATCTCTTCTTTTTCTGTATGTCTCGGCAATTTCTGCCACACATTCTTGTGGTCCTTCAAGCGCTGCAATAGCAGCAATTTGAATAGGTGCAAACGTACCATAATCAAGATAAGATTTTATCTTGGCGAGTGCTGAGACAAGTTCTTTATTTCCACACATAAAACCTACACGCCAACCGGGCATGTTATAACTTTTAGACATGGAAAAAAATTCTACGGCAATGTCTTTTGCACCTTTCACCTGAAGAATTGAGGGTGCTTTGTAACCATCAAAAACAATATCAGCATAGGCAATATCTTGTACAACCCAAATATTATGTTCTTTGGCGACGGCAATAATATTTTCAAAAAAATCAAGCTCCACACATTCTGAAGTAGGATTTCCAGGAAAGTTGAGGATTAACATTTTGGGTTTTGGCCATGAGTCAACAATAGCTTTTTGCAATTCTTCAAAAAAATCACCACCAGGAATCATCGGTACATGTCTTAAATCAGCACCAGCGATGACTACGCCATAGGGATGTATCGGATAAGCAGGGTTGGGTACTAGAACCACGTCACCGGGACCTAGAGTCGCTAATGCCAAATGTGCCAAGCCTTCTTTAGAGCCAATCGTGACAATGGCTTCTGTTTCAGGATTCAGATCAACATCGTAACGAGTTTTGTACCAGTCGCAGATGGCTTTTCGTAATCTAGGAATGCCTTTGGACATTGAGTAACGATGGGTGTCTGGCCTCAGAGTTGCTTCAATCATTTTATCAACGATATGTTGAGGCGTAGGTTGATCTGGATTACCCATGCCAAAATCGATAATATCTTCTCCTGCAGCTCTAGCCTTGGCTTTTAGTTCATTAACTATGTTAAAAACGTATGGAGGTAAGCGACTTATTCTATGAAATTCTTCCATTAATAGCTCTTGAGCAACTAGGTATGACTATGATTAAAAAATTAACTCCTCACTGTGAGAAGTTATAAAAAAGTGGTTAAATTACTGGTCTTATGTCTTTGTGTCAAATATTAGCGATGAATCGATAAGACTAGGATACGTTCAAAGTTGATTAAGAGATTTTACATAATATACGTTCTACTCGAATCAGGTCTTCAGCGGTGTCAATACCAGCCTCTGGTGTTTTATCTACGATTTTCACACATATAGCTTCTCCATGCCAAAGAATTCTAAGTTGTTCCAGAGATTCAATAGCTTCTAAAGGTGATGGTTCCCAAGAACAGTAACGCTTTAAAAAATCTACTTTGTAGGCATAAATTCCTATGTGTCTGAGATAAGCAATTTTTCCAGATGGTTCTCTACCAGAATTAACAAAAGCATCTCTTTCCCAAGGAATGGGTGCACGACTAAAATAAAGGGCATACCCCATTTTATTTACTACAACCTTTACTGCATTTGGATTAAAAATTTCTTGCGGATCAATTATTTTTGCAGCCAGTGTGGCAATGCCCACAGTTTGTTGATTAGCTAGTGCAGCTGCTACTTCACGAATTATTGTGGGTGGTATAAGTGGTTCATCACCTTGTAGATTTACGATAATGTCGCTATCTCCCCAGCCACAGTGTTTTACTGTTTCAGTGATTCTTTCCGTACCACTTTGATGGTTAGGGTTAGTCATAACTGCTTTAATACCCAATGCACAAACGGTATTTTTAATTTGTTCATTATCAGTTGCTACTATAATATCATCAGCACCGGCTTCCAGCGCACGTTCGCAAACATGAGCAATCATGGGTTTACCGGCAATAGTTAATAACGGTTTTCCTGGCAGTCTCGTTGAACCATAGCGGGCAGGTATAACAACTTTAAAACGGAGACTCATTTGTAAAGAGCTTCTGTTTCTTCACTGCTTAAACTCCGTGCTTCATCTTCCAGCATAACGGGAATATCATCACGGATGGGGAAGGCGAGGCGATCCGCTCGACATATTAGTTCTTCAGTAGTTTTATCATATCGTAATGGGCTTTTGCATAATGGACAGGCTAAAATATCGAATAAATGTTTATCTATCATGATGTTCTCTTGAGTAATTTTAATAATTTATCAGAAAAATGGCTTTCTGGAATAGCTTTAACAGGTAGAAACCAATGCTGAAGTCCTGCAAAAGTCGTACATTTTACGGCATCTTTTTCTGTCATTAATACTGGTTTGTCGTCAGCGTATTCTATATCGTCTTGTTGAAATTGATAATGATCAGGGAAACTATGGTTAATACAATTTAAACCCGCTATTTTAAGCAAGTTGAAAAAACGTTTGGGATTGCCGATCCCAGCTATGGCATGACAACCAATGCCATTGAACGCTTCCAATGATTTTTGTTCACCACTTATCAGATTAACTAAGGTATCACCGACTAGTTGCATGGAATACTCATGGGCTGCATGTTTTTCACCATTAACAATAGTAAAATTAACATGTTGTAATCTTTCAATGGGTTCGCGAAGTGGGCCGGCGGGTAGCATATAATTGTTACCAAAACGTCGATCACCATCAATTACGGCAATTTCAATATCTCTTCTTAGAGCATAATGTTGCAGACCATCATCCGATAAAATGATATTGCAATCAGTTTGTTCAACTAACATGTTTGCAGCATTGACTCTTGAAGGTCCAACGGCCATTGGGCAATTAGTTTGTTTTGCAATCAATAGTGCCTCATCACCAATCTGGTTTGGATCACTGTCATTATAGACTCGTTGTGGCCATGATTGAGCAAGGCCACCATAACCTCGGCTGATAATTCCAGGATTAAAGCCAGAGTTTTTTAGAATTTCGGCCAAGTAGATAATTAAGGGTGTTTTGCCAGTTCCACCCACTGTAATATTCCCTACCACTATGATTGGTACAGGAATCGTGTAGCTTTTAAGTATTCCCTTAGTATATAAAAACTTTCTAAATCTAACGATATGACTAAATATCAAACTCAAAGGTAATAACCATACCCCTATAAAATGGTCTTTGTACCAAATATCGGTTAACCATCGCGCCAAGCCATTTTTCATGGTTGGGTTCTGGAAGGTTGGGCAGCAAATGTTATATGGTTAAACCCAGTCTCGCCAGCAGCCTCCAAAGCAGTAATTACAGCTTGATGAGGTGTCTTTCCGTCAGCATTGATTATAAAGGGTTGATCTTTGAATTGGTCTGCTAGTTTCAGTAATTCTTGCTTTAAGGTCTCTAGTTCTTGGTTAATTAATGCGTGCGATGCGCCTTCGCTACTCTTTAAAAAGTAATTGCTTTTTTCATCGATTGTCAAAGTTACCATTTTGGGAGCAGTTTGAGCCTTAGATCCATTCGCTTCGGGAAGAGTAATTTTGACTTCAGTGTTTCGATTGAAGGTTGTTGAAACCATAAAGAACAGTAATAGCACAAATAATACATCGATCATTGATATTAATGTAATATCAAGCTTCTCTCTTTTTTTATGACGAAAATTCATCAGGATGCCTCTCTGTCTCCATGCAGAATATCTATTAATTTTAGGGCTTCAGCTTCCATATCAACCACATACTCATCAACTAATCGTTCAAAATAGCGATGAAAAATCAAACTGGGGATGCCCACTGTTAATCCGGCGGCTGTAGTAATTAACGCTACAGATATGCCTCCTGCCAAAACACTTGGATCACCAGAGCCATGCTCCAGTAAAGAGGAAAATATATCTATCATTCCAAAAACGGTACCTAATAAACCGAGTAACGGGCTGATTGTTGCGATAGTTCCTAGTGTGTTAAGGTATCTTTCTAATTCATGTACAACCTTTCGACCTGTTTCTTCCACACATTCTTTCATAACATCTCTGCCATAATGTCTGTTAGACAAGCCTGCTGCTAGAATACAACCAAGTGGTGAGCTAATTCTTAAACGCCTTAACATGCCTTCATCCAGCTTTTTATCGTGAGATAACTTCCAAATTTGGGGCACTAATTCTTGTGGCATTATTTTTTTTCTTTGTAAAGCCCAGAAACGTTCGACAACAATACCCATAGCTGTAATTGAGCTTAAAATAATGGGTAACATCATCCATCCACCACTTTTTATTATTTCAAACATTTTTTTCCTAATAGATTCGAAAGAGATAACAGGAGCTGAATGGGAGGAAAGGTAATAGTCCCAACAGTAATTTGCTTATTTTAACCTAACACTGCAAAGTTTTTTTTATTTTCCCGACCTGTCCAGACATATGTTATGACAAAGGCGATTATGCAGATTCCTGCAGCTAATGAAAAGACCATCTTTGAACCCAACAATTGCCAAAAATAGCCACTATATAGACTGCCTATTACCCCGCCAAGTCCAAAACTTAGGCTGCTGTATAAAGCTTGGCCTTTTCCTTGGTGTTGTTCACCAAAATAAAGATGTACGAGATGAATGGCTACAATATGAGTGCCCCCAAAGCTGGCGGCATGTAATATTTGGGCAACAATTAACAGGCTTAAAAAGTCTGGATACCAACCTACTATTAACCAACGACCGCTGGATAAGAGAATACTCAGTAATAAAATGGTTCGTAACGAAAAATATTTCAATATATGCTTCATGTAAATAAATAAAATTATCTCGGCAAATACGCCAAGCGCCCAAAGTAAGCCAGTCAGTGTTGCCGAATAATGATGGTTTTTTAAATAAATTGAATAAAAGACATAATAAGGTGAATGAGCAATCTGAATAAATATATTGACTGTAAAGAATGCGATTACTTCTGGTTTTTTTAGTATGCTTCCAATGCTTAAGATGATGGGCTTGGAACTGTTTTTTTTGGCATCGGGAGTTATAAGCGATACCCACCAATTAAAAATTAATAGGGTAATAATGGCAAATGGTAACAATTTGATAGGATGTTTATCGAGTAACCAGCCAGTACCGATTACAGTGAGAATAAACCCGATTGACCCCCAAAGTCTTATTTGGCTATAACGATGGGAGTTGTTTCTTAAGTGAAACAAAGTAGCTGCTTCGAATTGAGGTAATACAGCATTCCAAAAAAAACTAAAGGCTATTGTTGTGACAGCAAACCAGAAATAATGATGTGTAAATACAAAACCGCAAAAGAGTAAGGCGGCAAAAAATGAGGTTAAGCGAATAATACGTATGCCTTTTCCGGTATGGTCAGCTAACCACCCCCCTAAGTTAGGTGATATTATTTTTGTAGCAACCAACCAAGCAGAAAGTTCGCCAATTTCTTGAGAGGTTAAGCCGCTGTCTTTTAAATAGAGCCCCCAATAAGGTATATAGCATCCTAATGCGGCAAAATAAAAGAAATAAAAACCTGACAGACGCCAGTAAGGAACAGCCATTGGGTTATTCATTTCAGGTATCTTATGGAGATACGTAAGTGAGAATTGGCGACAATAAATCAGAGATAATCAAAGAGAATTATCCCTCTATCAAAATTTACGGTTTAGCGTAAAACAGGTAAGCCTGAATTTATACCGATGTTTTGTGCTCTATGACGCAGTATATGGTCCATAAGTATGATTGCCATCATAGCCTCTGCGATGGGTGTTGCTCTAATCCCTACGCAGGGGTCATGTCGGCCTTCAGTAACTACATCAATAGCTTCGCCTTGTTGATTAATACTTTTACCGGGTAGCCGCAAGCTAGCGGTAGGTTTAAGCGCAATGCTGGCAGTAATGGCTTGACCACTTGAGATGCCACCTAAAATACCGCCTGCATGATTGCTTAGGAAACCAGCAGGCGTTATTTCGTCGCGGAATTTTGTTCCTTTCGTATTAATACAAGCAAAACCGTCACCTATTTCAACGCCTTTGACAGCATTTATACTCATTAAAGCATGAGCCAAATCTGCATCAAGACGATCAAAAATGGGCTCACCTAAACCAGGAGGAACATTGGTCGCTACTATCTCAATTCTTGCCCCTATAGACTCACCTTCCTTGCGTAATGCATCCATATAAGCTTCCATTTCTGAAACTTTGTCGGCATCCGGACAAAAGAAAGGATTGTGATTAATGACAGACCAATCAACTTTATCGATTTTGATGGGACCTAATTGTGATAAATAGCCGTGAATTTCTATACCTAATTGCTCTTTGAGATATTTTTTTGCAATACCTCCAGCAGCAACGCGCATCGCGGTTTCTCGTGCAGAGGATCGTCCGCCCCCTCTGTAGTCTCTAAAACCATATTTCTGTTGATACGTGTAGTCTGCATGCCCAGGCCTAAAGGTGGCAGCAATTTTAGAGTAATCTTTGGAGCGCTGATCGGTATTTTCAATTATTAAGCTAATGGGCGTACCGGTTGTTTTACCCTCAAATACACCTGACAGAATTTTTACTTCATCGGCTTCACGGCGTTGAGTCGTGTGTCTTGAAGTGCCAGGTTTTCTCCGGTCAAGGTCTTCTTGTAAATCCGCTTCAGTTAAGGCCAATCCTGGGGGGCAACCATCAACAATACAACCTATTGCAGGACCATGGCTTTCGCCAAATGATGTGACGGTAAAAAGCTTTCCTATAGTATTTCCAGACATATTAATTTAAAGCCGATATAAATAATTCGTTATAGAGTTGAATTTGTTCTGCAGTTAACAAGAACACACCGTCACCACCTCGGGCAAAATCCAACCAGTAAAATGGTACGTCAGGGAAAGTAGCTTGTAATGTTTGCGCACTGCTGCCCACTTCCATAACTAAAACTCCTTGTTCCGCCAAGTAAGTATTAGCCTCAACAAGTATTCGAATAACAATATCTAATCCAGTCTGACCTCCTTTGAAGCCCATATCAGGTTCGGCATGAAATTCCTTGTGTAATTGCTCCCATTCTTCTTGACACACATAAGGTGGGTTACTCACAATTATGTCATAAAGATCGGGAGGTAGATTTGCAAACAAATCAGATTGATAAAGAGTTACCGAATCAAATAGTTGATGTTTTTCCAAGTTAATTTCAGCTACTGCCATGGCATCTGAGGATAAATCAACGGCATCTATAGTTGCCTCTTGAAACGCATAAGCGCAAGCAATTGCAATACAACCACTACCGGTACATAAATCTAGAATTCGATAGATCTGATCTTCTTCTACCCAAGGCGCAAATCTTTGCTCTATTAATTCTGCGATAGGTGACCTGGGAACTAAAACACGGTTATCAACATAAAATGATAAGCCAGCAAAAATAGCTTCATTAGTCAGATAAGCCGCTGGGATTCTTTCATTAATGCGTCTATTAATTATTTCAACCGCCGCCTGTCGTTCGGACATAGTAAGAGTTGTATCTAAATACGCTTCTGCTAAATTATATGGTTGATGAACAGTATGCAAAACTAGGGCTGCCGCTTCATCGAGTGCGGTTGTGGTACCTTGTCCAAAACTAATTTCTGATTTGGTAAATTGACTTGCGGCCCAGCGTATGTAGTCACGCAAGGTTGATAAAATGGTTAAAACTTGTTCAGGTGGTGTGTGCATTATTTTGAGAATGCCAATTTTGCTGAGTTTAATTAAGTGGCGATTTTAAACTAATTGAGAAGGTGTGTGTGAAAATTAGCATATCGGTCTTATAACAAGTCAGTTATATAAAACACAACATTATATCAACTTAAGGATTTTTGATGGATTTGAAAAATATTTGTTTTGTGAGAAAAGTTGATTGTATATTTTTATGAAGTTATCTGAACTTAGTGGAAAGTAGATTGATTAAGAATATTAAAATAAATACACGGTTATTTAAATCACCGTGTATTTTCTTTTAGCAAATATTATTTATCTATTTTTAATGCCAAAAAGGCAGGATTGCCACGACGCTGAATTAAAATAGCGATTGATTTGCCGGTGGGTAGGTTTTTAGTTAACTTTTCAAAAGAATCAGCATCTTTAATAACGGAATTACCCATGCGTAATATGACATCTCCAGGTTGAATGCCCGCAATTTTAGCTGGACCTTTGTTGATGTTTTGAACTAAAACACCGCCTTTGGGAACCTGCAAAGCCTCTCTTTCCTGTTCTGTCAAGTTACTGACGCTAACGCCCAGCCTATTGGTAGGCATGATTTTTTCAGTTTGGCTGGCGTCTGCTTTATCGATTTGTTCTGGTAAAAGACCGATGTCAAATTCAACAGATTTTTCTTCACCCTGCCTAAGAATTTTTAATGTTGCTTTGTCATTAATAGGTGTCATACCTACCATGGGAGGTAAATCACCTGATGAATCAATCGGTTGACCATTAAATTCGATAATTATGTCGCCAATTTCGAGGTCTGCTTTTTCAGCAGGGCTGCCCGGCATTATTTTCGATACCAAAGCACCTTGTGGTTTTTTCATGCCAAATGATTCGGCTAGTTCTCTAGTTACATCCTGGATCTGAACGCCCAGCCAACCATGCGCTGCTTTTCCTTTAGTTTTTATCTGATCAACAACATTCATAACTACATCCATAGGGATGGAGAATGAAAGCCCCATAAAGCCACCTGTACGGCTATATATTTGAGAATTTATACCAACAACTTTACCATCCATGTTAAATAGTGGACCACCTGAATTACCTGGATTAATCGCCACATCTGTTTGTATGAAGGGTACATAATTGCCACCTGGCAGGTTTCGGCCTTTAGCGCTGACTATGCCAGCCGTAACCGATTGTTCAAAGCCAAACGGAGAACCAATAGCCAAAACCCATTCACCTACTTGTAGTTTATTAGGATCACCAATAGCAATGGCGGGTAAGTCGGTTGCGTCAACTTTTAATACGGCAACGTCAGTACGTGCATCGGAGCCGATCAGTTTCGCTATTAGTTCACGTCTATCAGACAATTTAACAATGATTTCATCAGCATTTTTAACGACATGGTGATTGGTTAATATATAACCATCTTTGGAAATAATAAAGCCTGATCCAAGTGATTGAGCATCACCTTCTTCATTATCATTGCCGCCATTGGGATTATTAAAAAAATGTTTAAACAATTCTTCCATTTCTGGAGGCATGCCTTCAGGCATCTGTTGATCTTTTTGAATACCTGCAATCTCGGGTTTGGCTTTTTGTGTAGTACTGATATTGACAACGGCTACACCATTAACTTTTACCATTTCGGTAAAGTCTGGTAATTGCGCGATTACATTTTGATTAAAGAGAAAAACCAGGAAAATTGACCAACCAAGTTTTTTAAGCATATAAACCTCATTTCCTAACAGTGATAAAATTTTAACTAAAGTAATCCAGAAAATTTGCCATCTAGGCATCAAGTACTCTATTTTTGGTCATAAGAACTTACTCTTGTATAGGGCTGATAGAGTGGTTCAGTTTTCGTGCTCATAATATTGTGGGCTTGGAGATAGGCATTAATTTTTTGATTTATTGGTCCTTCTAAAGCTTTAGCTAGTTGATTGGCCTTATCATTTTTTTTATTTTCAGTCAGTTGAAAGTCAGTGGTTGTATAAGACTCCTGCTTCGATACTTTCATTTTATAGCCAATGATAATAGCTACAATTATTATTGATGCTGCTATCGCTAAATGCGTAAAATTATTTTTAACAGTGTATCGTTGTGTTAAAAAATAAGTAGGTTCATGTTGAAGTTTCTTACTGATTGAAGCTACAAAGTCTTGTTTTACAGCAATTACGGCATCGGTTTTAAGGGCTTGGCTGATAGTTTGATAATTATTGTATTGACGGTTTAATTCCGGTATTGAACGAATGGATATCAACAAAGATAAGGCTTCTGGTTGATTTAGCTCATTATCAATAAATTGAGATATTTTTTGATTTAATTCTTCATGCATCAAAATCACCATTATCTAACAAAGGGGTTAATTTATTATTGATTACATCACGTGCTCTAAATATTCGTGAACGTACCGTGCCAACAGGACAGTCCATTGCTACTGCAATTTCTTCATAACTCATGCCTTCAAATTCTCGTAATAAAATAGCGGTACGCATTTCATCAGAGAAACTATCGATTGTTGCATGAATGGTGTCAACGATCTCCTGGTTTAATAGGTGTCTTTCCGGAGTTTCGAAGCCCTTTAATTGTTGTGCGTTTTCAATATGCTCGGCATCTTGGATATCAATATGATGGCTGGAAAAGCGTCTTATTTTTGATGTTATATGGTTTTTTGCAGTATTGATTGCAATACGATATAACCAAGTGAAAAATGCAGCCTCTCCTCGAAATTCAGGCAATGCACGATAAGCTTTAATAAAGACTTCTTGGGCAACATCTTGAGCTTCACTGCAGTCTTTGATATAACCATTCACTAACTGAATAATTTTATGTTGGTATTTAATTACTAACAAATCAAACGCTGATTTATCGCCTTGTTGGACTCGCCTTACAAGATCTTCATCTAAATCTTCGCTGAACTTCGTTTGATTGCTCACTTGTGATATTTATTTCATCTATGGACATACACAATCTTATAAAGTTCTTTAATATTTACAAAAATTGGGTAATCACTGTAAAAAGCGTTATTATCCCTAATCATTGCTTACTAAGCTACAGCCTATTTCAGTTTATGAATTTATTTTTATCTTTATCTTTTACTCTATGGGTTTTAATTATATAAAGTTATGCCTTACTTAAAAAACTACGATGTTCTTATCATTGGAAGTGGTGGCGCAGGATTAAGTTTAGCGCTTAAGCTTGCTGACAATACAAGCAGTGTAGCGGTGTTATCAAAATTTGCGCTCACCTCCAGTAGTACTTATTATGCTCAAGGTGGTATTTCAGCGGTGTTTGATGCTGATGATTCTATTGAGTCTCATATTGAAGATACTTTGGATGCTGGCGCTGGTCTTTGTGATCCTGAAATAGTCAGAATAACAGTTGCACAAGGGAAAAGTTCTATAGAGTGGCTTCGAGATCAGGGTGTTATTTTTACTGAAGAGCAAAGCCGTTCAGGAGAAAGTCAACTTCATTTGAATCGTGAAGGTGGTCACTCTCATCGTCGCGTGGTGCATTCTGCCGATGCAACCGGCAAGGCGGTTTCTCTGTCTTTGATTGAGCGCGCGAAGGAGCATTCTAAAATTGAATTGCTTGAAAATCATAGTGTTGTAGAGTTAATAACGATCCCGAGTGATGGTGGTGTCAGTAAGCAGGTCGTGGGCGCCTATGTACTGGATAGTACAGCAAATAAAGTTAAAACCATTGCTGCTAGAATTGTGGTCCTGGCTACTGGTGGGGCGAATATGGCCTACATATACAGTACAAATCCCCATAGCTCGACGGGTGATGGTATTGCACTTGCTTGGCGCGCTGGGTGTCGAGTCAGTAACATGGAATTTATGCAGTTTCATCCTACCTGCCTTTATCATCCGGAAGCTCGGACTTTTCTTATTAGCGAAGCGTTAAGAGGTGAAGGTGGCAGGTTAATTCTGCCGGATGGCTCCTCTTTTATGCAAAATTTCGATTCACGTGGAGAATTGGCGCCCAGGGATATTGTTGCTAGAGCCATAGATCATGAAATGAAAAAACGTGGTATAGAGTGCGTATATCTTGATATTAGCCATAAATCAAAACGTTTTATACGTGAACATTTTCCTACTATCTATCAACAATGTCTCGAATATGATATTGATATCACTGAACAACCTATACCAGTAGTTCCTGCTGCACATTATACCTGTGGTGGTGTCTTGACAGATAGTTATGCAAGGACTGATATAAAAAATCTATATGCAGTTGGTGAGGTCGCTTGTACAGGTCTTCATGGGGCTAATCGTATGGCAAGTAACTCATTGCTGGAGTGTCTTGTTTTTGCGGATAGAGCGAGTGAAGATATTTTACAAAAATTACCAGATATTCATTCATATTTTGAAATTAAGGACTGGGATGAGTCAAAAGTCAGTGATTCTGATGAAGAAGTGGTCGTTTCACATAATTGGAATGAATTGCGACATTTTATGTGGGATTACGTTGGAATAGTCAGAACAGATAAACGTCTGAGTCGAGCAATGAATCGTGTTCAGTTACTTAAAAAAGAAATAACCGAATATTACGGAAACTTTCGAGTCACCAGTGATTTATTGGAATTACGTAATTTGGTTATTGTTGCAGAATTAATAGTTCGTTGTGCGCAACAACGTAAAGAAAGTCGTGGTTTGCACTACACATTAGACTATCCGGAAATTGATAGTAGTAAGTCACCTCAAAATACTGTTCTTACGCCATGAATAGACTCAGTAAATAGGCAGTTGATATTAACATCTAAAGAAAATTAATTGTTGGCTATAATGTTTAATAAGGATTATTTTTAATATTTAGTTTGTAAAGAAGTGGGGAAATAAATTCTTCACATAGAAAAAAAAGTCCCATAATTATCGTTATTTCAACTGCATTAAGTGATAGTAAATCATTCAACAACCATAATGGTAGTAATGATTCAGGGATGGTATCAAGCCCCCTTACTAGACTACTTTCAG
>CAIVQX010000168.1 GCA_903908165.1 uncultured Methylococcaceae bacterium
CAAAAAACAGCTATCGATTTTACAGCAGGCCATTTATTTTTTAGGCATTGAAAAACTTCATGCCCTGCTCTGCTCATTAATTCAATACCTGAAATATTAGCTTGTTGTATGGCCCTTTGATCAAGTTCCCTAACTTGATCTCTACGATATAGCGTAATAGGCAGTTTTTGCATAGTCATTGTCTAAGTTTTAAACATTTGCTTGCTAAAAGCTAAACTGATATTGCATCAGTATAGAAAAAGAATCTTAATCAAAATCAAAATCAAATGGTATAAGCAACCAGATGCCATCGCGCCTGAACCATTTTTTCACTAATGACTGCATGCCGACCAGAAAAAAGAAATCTGTGGGATTACAAAATAGGATGTATATAGTTAACTTCTGGCTTGCCCGCAGATTCAACCAATTCACCTATTACATAAACCGTTTCACCAGAAGAACGAAGTGCGTCAAGAGTCGCTTTTTCATCTTCTGCAGCAACACAAACAATCATACCAATTCCGCAATTAAAGGTTGTTAACATATCTGCCTGAGACACGTTACCTTGTTTCTGCAACCATAAGAAAATTTCTGGAAATGTCCATGCAGAAAGATCAATATTGGCATTAATTCCTGATGGCAATACCCTCGGTAAATTTTCCGTCAACCCACCACCTGTAATATGTGCTAATGCATGCACAGGAATTTTATCCAATAAGGATAATAATGATTTTACATAAATTTTAGTGGGTGTAAGTAATACTTCGCCTAACGTTTTGCCAATAAATGAATCAGTCAGCGCAGAATTACTGTGGGTAATTATTTTTCTAATTAATGAGTAGCCATTAGAATGCGGTCCAGACGAAGCAATACCAATTAATTTATCTCCCACGTTAACTTTGCTACCATCTAAAACCTTGTTTTTTTCTACGATTCCAACGCAAAAACCTGCCAAATCGTACTCTCCATCAGCATACATGCCAGGCATTTCAGCAGTTTCACCACCGACCAAGGCAGCGCCTGCCAATTCACAGCCCTTACCAATACCTGCAATGACTGAAGCAGCACTATCAATATCTAATTTACCAGTGGCAAAATAATCAAGAAAAAACAACGGTTCCGCACCTTGAACAATGATGTCATTAACACACATCGCTACCAAGTCGATACCAACCGTATCATGAATACCTAAATCGATTGCCAGCTTTAATTTGGTGCCAACGCCATCAGTACCTGAAACCAAAATAGGATTCTGATAACGATCTAATGGCAATTCAAACATTGAACCGAACCCTCCTAATCCTGCCATCACACCTGCCGTGCGAGTTTTGGCCGCTATAGGCTTAATACGCTCAACTAATTCATTGCCTGCGGCAATATCAACGCCAGCACTTTTATAATTTAAGCTTTCTTGGTCTTTTGCGTTCAATGTTTCTGTCTCTTCAAAATATAAACTTTGGTTATTGTACAAGACATCGTTGTTTTTTGTGAAGGATATGAAAAAAGCTTGTCCATATTTGCCCCCCTTCTTCAAGTTGTTAGCGAATTAGTTGAATTTAATTAAAAATATAATTAAAGTAACCTCGTGTAGCAGTTGGTTAATCTATAAAGAGAAAATCACATAATGACTAAGGAATTAACATGAAAGTAACGAAAATATTTACATCCGTTCTGTTTTTTACAACAGTTCTTTTTAGTGTCTCGGCAACTGCCTACAGCCCAGAGGAATTAGAAAAAACGTGCAAGAAACCAAAATTCACTGACTTTAACCTTCCAGAATATAAAGCACCCAGTAATATTGAAATTCCCCCAGAATCTGAACTTATTGTAAAAATATCGGCTTGGGCAGATCCTACTACTATACAATTAAGTGCCAAAAAAGTACCGCTGGATTTTACGGTTGAAAGCACTAGCACCTTTCACAAAATCAAAGCCAAATTGCCAGCTTCATTGAATGGTAGTTTTGCCAGAATTAACGTAAGCGCACAAGCCATAACTGGCTGTGATAACGCCTTTGGCTGGCTAATTAAGGTTGCGGACAAATAAAACCCTCAACAAATAGCCCCTTCTTTTAGCATTCGTTTTATATCTAAAAAAAACATTTTCCGTATAACCTGGAGTTTAGAAAAACTTCAGGTTTATCATGCAAACCTCTTTCAATTGACTATATTTAGCTTGTAAATGAGCATTCCTTTTATGTTCACTTAGCACTATACCAATCAAATCATCCTGATTAAAAGGCCATTATCACTTTCTTTTCGTGCCATTTAATAAGCTTCTTAAATATTACCCTTCTTCATTTTACCTATTAGCTTTGCAATAGAAATTGACTTATATTTCCATAAATACTAAAGCTTGACGATATTAAAGCAAACTGAAGAACCATCATCACATTTAGATAAATGACTTTTTTAAAAGTAGCCTTACTGAAACACCACAAATTAGTAGCTGTTTTAACGACTGTTATTATTATCAATATTTTTGAATTAGGTCTTATTAATTATAAATATGATATTTTTACAGGTGGATTTTTACAGCCTTATTCTTATAAAGGAATATCGGAACGCTCTGTTTTTATTATCTTATCATTATTTTTTGATTTTTCTCTATGTAGCCTTTTAGCAAGCCTTTGGTTTTTTATTGCTAATAAATTCAATAAAAGAAGCATCATTATCTCTATTAATTTTACAGCTTCCGTTGTTTTATTGATGGGTTTTTGGTTAGTCCTTAAGTTTAAAATTTTGTCTTATTTTAGTGATACTATCAATCTCAACATAATAAAAAATTTAGGCGGTGGCAGCTTAAGAGAAGCGTTACTTTATGCAAGTAACGAGATTTTTTTGTTTGCAAGCATAGCCCTTTTAATGATAGTCACACTTCTTTTTTCTATCACCTTAGTTAGAACAAAACTACAAAACTTATCTTTTAATTTCAAAAACGAACAATCGACCCGCTATTTAAAATTAATTGTTTTAATTTTGTTTTTACTGCCTGTAATCACTTATTTTGTTTCTAACAATTCTTCTTTAAGGTACGGTGCTGAGAAAAAGACATCTTATCGACTGATAAGCAATAGTTTAGATAGGCTATCAGATTTTGACTCCGACGGAGTTGGTAGCTTTTCATACCCTAAAGATAAGGCTATTTTTAATGACGCTATTTATCCCAATGCCCTTGATATACCCAACAATGGAATTGATGAAGATGGTTTTCTAGGTGATGCTATTTTACCCAATAAAAACAAAGACCATCTGGCTGATATAACGCCACAAAAGGGTAAACACATTATTCTTATAGTTTTAGAAAGTGCTAGAAGTGACTTACTAAATGCGCAATTACATGGCCGCTATGTAGCACCAATAATGAGAAAATTAGCAAAAGAAGGCGTTTCTGCCAGCTATGCATATAGCCACACCGGCTATACAACAACATCTCTTAAAGCTCTGTTTAACAGAGAATTAGTTGACACAAAAGAAACCCTTGGCTTAATTACTTTCTTGCAATCTTCAGGGTATAAAATTTCTATCATATCGGGCCAAGATGAATCATTTGGTGACGTTGCTCTAAAAGTAGGGATGAAAAATGCTGGAGTTAATTACTTTGATGCAAGAACGGCGATAAATGATCGTGTTTTTCCCAGTAAAGAAGCTGCCAGTCTCCGACTCAGTGAAACTCGCATAATTAGGGAATTTCAATCAGAAATCAATCGTCTTGATTTTAACCAACCACAATTTTTATATCTGAATTTCCAAGCGGCTCATTTTCCTTATTCCAATCCAAAAATGACCAAACAACTTGTTAATGACTTTATTCCTCGCTCAGAAATTAAACAAGAAAACAAAGGCTGGGTTGATGCTACTTATTGGAATGCCATAGCTAGTGCGGACTGGGGCATTGGAGAAATCATTAAATCATTAACGGTGCGAAACCTTATAAAGAACACAACAATTGTTATTTTGGGTGATCATGGAGAAGCTTTATTTGATAATGGTTTTCTGGGGCACGGACATGCCATTAACGATGTACAAACAAAAATACCCCTCATCATCAATGATCGCGATATTATTTTCGATGAACCGATAGGACAAATTGATGTCGCTGAAATAGCTATCAGATCTGCACTTGGCTTGAAAAATCATTGGGTACAAAAAAATAAAGCAGTATTTCAATTAGTGGGAAGTTTATCTCAACCGGAGTTAATTGCTCATGTTGAACATAATGGAGTAAGAACTGTTTTTGACTTTCACTCGGAGCAAGTTTTTTTTAGCGAATTACAACTATGGAGGCCCTACAAAGAAGTCTTATTAGATCCTCTAAACAATGAACGGGTTATTAAATTAATTCGCAACTGGGAGGCCCTGCTTTGGAATGAGCACACTGCTCAAAAAAATAACGAGGGAAGGTAGAATAAATTGGGGAGAAAAGGTATTTAAATCAAATAACCGTAAAATGAGTAAAAGAACCCCTCCCTCGTTAAACTCTACGAAGGAGGGTAATAACTTTATTTGCCTGAGATTTGTTCTGCAGTGCTGTTATTAGAAGTATGTCTTTTCTCAATTTTAGAGAAAACTTCTGCATTACTTTGAGCTACTGCACCACTTTGCAAATGCTTAGTCTCGTCTTTCTTCAATAAAACAACTAACAATATAATTGCAGCGATACAAACACCAACGATTACCCATGTGTTATCTTTTTCTTGTGCTTCAGCCATTTTAAAATCCTCTGTAGTTATTAATATTTATTATTCCCTCTCCTCAAGAGAGCAATTCAAAAATAATATTTGATGAATTGATTGCCGAATTAACTTTCAACAATGGTGCAATTTTTATCATGAGATAGTAGGCCATGTCAAAGCTATAAATAAAAAAATATCGAATAGTATTAATTTTTTTGTGAAACAGCTGTTTTTTTAGCCTCCAACAAGAAAAAAAATACAATATAACTTAATGATATATATAGATATACAGGTAAATATAAGAAAAACTAAATTTAGTTAAAATATAAGAATCAGTTAAGACATGGATGCCTATAAATAAACCGATCAAATTAACTAATTAACACCAAGTTGCAGCTAAAATTTTAATAAATTGTGAACCATAACTTATTAAATTACTCTAGATCAAAATACACTTGATAACAGATACCTTGTAGAGTCTTCATAACAATGAAATTTTCCATTATCATTCCAACCTTAAATGAAGCAAACAGCATCCAGACCTGCTTATTAGCATTACAACCTATAAAAAAAGATTGTGAAATTATCATTGCGGATGGCGGTAGCTCAGATAACACAGTTATTTTTACCAAACATCTTGCTGACAAAACTATAATTTGCTCCAAAGGTCGTGGCCGTCAAATGAACAGTGGTACAAATCATGCGACCGGCGATGTGCTTATATTTTTACATGCCGACACCTACTTACCCGAGAATGCCTTAACTCTAATCGAACAACACATTAATCAACATGCACAATGGGGGCATTTTGATATATCCCTAAATGGCAATTCATTGATGTTAAAAATCATTGCCTTCTTTATGAACTGGCGATCTCGATTAACTGGAGTTGCGACAGGCGATCAGGTTATTTTTGTCACACAACAATTATTTAACCAAGTTGGTCAATATCCCGAAATCAGCTTAATGGAAGATATCGCCCTTTGTAAAATATTAAATAAAATTAGCCTACCCATTTGCCTTAACGCCAAAGTAAACAGTTCTGGTCGTAGATGGGAATATAATGGTATATACAAGACTATACTGCTCATGTGGTTTATTCGCCTTAGTTACTTTCTTGGCACTGACCCTCAGAAATTAGCGATTCTGTATTCTGAAAACATATTTACACAATTTAAATTGAAAAAATTTTGGAAATAGATATATCCTTCAAAGCATAATTAATACTACGACAAAAATATTGCCTATTATCGGAGAATCTCGTGGAAACTATTATTCGCCTAACTGCTTCAATAGCTATTTTTTGTATCATGATTTTTTGGGAATACTTAAGCCCTAGAAGGGTTCAGCTTATCAAACGTAAAACACGTTGGCCGGTTAATATTGGGCTAGCTATGTTTAATATGATTTTAATGCGCTTAACTGTCGGTAGCATTGCCTATCTTAGTGCCGTTAATGCTGATCAACATTCTTGGGGAATTCTAAATTGGTTCGCACTCCCCGGATGGTTATCGATAACTATCACATTAGTATCTCTCGATTTTGCTATTTATTGTCAACATATTGTTTCGCACAAATGGCAACCACTTTGGCACTTGCATAAAATTCATCATACTGACCTAGAATTTGATGCCACCACAGCAGTGCGCTTCCATCCTTTAGAGATTATGATTTCGATGTTTTACAAAGTCTTATGCATTTATTTAATAGGCGCTGACCCTTGGGCCGTTATACTATTTGAAATTATTCTCAATGCGGCAGCAACATTTAATCACAGCAATATCAACATACCTTTGGTTCTTGATAATAAATTACGCTGGCTACTGATTACCCCTGATATGCACCGAATCCATCACTCAACACTTGAGTCAGAAACTGATAGCAATTACGGTTTCTCCCTTTCCTGTTGGGACAGACTTTGCAAAACCTATTTAGCCAACCCAAAACAGTCTCAGACAACCATGCCAATAGGCTTACCCGCTTTCAGGCAACAGCATGAACTTGGAATTGTATCGTTATTGTTATTGCCGTTTAAATCAATGCGACAATAACTATGAAAGTTAAATACCCTAATGCCGTAATAATGATTTTCTGTAAAGCCCCCATTATCGGCCAAGTAAAAACTCGTTTAATCTCCCAATTAACTGCTGAACAAGCCGCCGAGGTTCACATTAAACTCGCCGAAAGAACCTTACAATTAGTTACTCTTAATCAATTATGTGCTGTGCAACTCTGGTGCACACCCTCAATTAACCATCCTTTTTTCAAAGCATGCGCACTAACTTATCCCATCAGTCTCCTACAACAAACAGGGCTTGATTTAGGTGAACGGATGAGCAACGCTTTTTGCATGGCATTGATTAATTATTCTTGTGCATTATTAATCGGCTGTGATTGTCCGTCATTAATGCAAGAAGATTTGGAAGAGGCTTTATTTGCATTACACCAAAAAGAATCTTGCGTACTAGCTCCTGCAGAAGACGGCGGCTATGTTCTGATTGGTCTTAACCAACCGCACCCTGAACTCTTTCTTAACATTGAATGGGGAACTGATCAGGTCTTTGATCATACCTGTAGGCTTATCAAACAAAACAACCTTAATTATCATGCTCTCAATCAACAGTGGGATATAGACACGCCGGAAGATTTAGCAAGATATCAAGCGCTCCACTTAAACTGATCAAAGTTTTTCATATAAGGCTAAATATTCTTTAGCACTTCTATTCCAAGAATAATCTTTTTTCATCCCATTAATTTGTAACTGTTTCCAGTCCTTTGAGTTTTCATAAACGATAAGAGCGCGCTTAATTGCCTCCATTAAAGAACCAACTGTTGGCGCATTAAAAACAAAGCCTGTTGCAGTCTTATTTTTAAGAGTTTCTGGCAAGGTATCCACGACAGTATCTGCCAGACCTCCAGTTCTTGTGACTATTGGAACAGTTCCATACCGTTGACTATATAATTGATTTAGACCACAAGGTTCAAATCGTGAGGGCATTAAAAAAATATCCGCACCCGCTTCAAACTGATGAGCAAGCGCCTCATCATACCCCAGATTAACTACCATTTTTTCAGGATATTTTTTTGAAAACCGGAATAATTGTTGCTCAAGTAACTTATCACCTTTGCCCAGTAACACAAATTGCAGAGGCAAATTAAGCATTTCAGGAAGACACTCTAATAAAAGATCTATGCCTTTTTGTTCTACCAAACGGCTAATTAGAACAAAAATAGGGATATTTTTATCTACAGGCAAAGCATATTTAATTTGCAAGGCCGCCTTGTTAAGTTGTTTTTTGTGTAACGATGTCGCATCGTAACATGCACTAATATTAGTGTCAGTTTGAGGATTCCACTGATCTACATCTATACCATTTACAATGCCCGTCAAATATTCTTGTCGATAACTCAATAAGCCTTCAACCCCATAGCCAAAATCAGCTGTCTGAATCTCATTAGCATAGGTGGGACTTACCGTTGTAATACGATCCGCATAAACTATACCGCCCTTAATAAAGGACAGCATTCCATTAAACTCAACACCATTCGAACTCCATAGTCGACTTGGCAAATTCAACATGACCCTAGTCTCTTTAGGAAATAAGCCTTGATACGCCATATTATGTATTGTAAAAATCGTGGCAGGTCGAAGATCTTTCTCTAAAGAAAGTAGAGCTGGCACAAGTCCTGTCTGCCAGTCATTGCAATGAATAATGTCAGGCCTCCATTCTAAATAACCTCTATTCATTGCTACTTCAACAACAATTCGGCAAAAAAACGCAAAACGTTGAGCACTGTTTAACCAAGGCTTACCTAACTCATCAACGTAAGGATTACCTGGATAATCAAAGAATTCGGGGCAATCTAACAACCAAACAGGTACTTTAGTTCCTGGCAACCGAGTTTCCAAAATATGTGCATTAATATTATTAACTCGTATTGTACTTTTGTAATAAATTTCCTCTGTCGTTTTTATGGCTTGATAATTTGGCATAATCAAACGCACATCGACACCCATTTCATTCAATACCTTAGGCAAACTCCCAGCGACATCAGCGAGCCCTCCCGTCTTAATCAAAGGGTGTGCCTCACTGGTCACAAACAGTATTTTTCTCATGGCAAATTTTGGCATAACACGAACATACTAGTGCAAAACAAATTTAAGCCCAATTAATAATAAAATAGAAGCTAAAACTGGACGTAAAAATTTTTCAGGGATCTTTGCACTTAAATGGCTACCTATCCAAATTCCTGGTAAAGAACCAATCAATAGACTACCTAACAAAACCAAATCCACATTGCCCAAACTTAGATGCCCTATACCTGCAACTGCAGTTAGCGGAATAGCATGAGCTAAATCAGTACCTACAACTTTAAGTGTAGTCATTCTGGGATAAAGAAATAATAATGCAACCGTACCTAACGCACCTGCACCCACTGAAGAAAGCGTTACCAAAACACCCAGTACGGCACCTATTAGGATGGTAACAGGTATTTGAAATTGCTTAAAGCGCCCAGTATTTTGAGGCGTACTGTGCTCATCATCAATGGGCGCAAGCTTTTCCTTCCTACTCAGTATCACGCTTCGTACAATCAACGCACAAGCCGTTAATATGAGCGCAATACCTAAGGTAAACGTAATAGCACCCGTCGTCTCCTTACCAACCGCCATATACTGTTTGAGTATAAGTAAAGTAATTAAAGCAAAAGGTATACTCCCTAGCCCCATCCAACCCACAATTCTCCAATCAACCGAACCATGCTTACCATGATGCACCCATACACCACCGGTTTTTGTGATTGCAGCAAACAGAAGATCGGTACCCACAGCAACTGCGGGATTGAAACCAAATAAAAAAACCAATAAAGGTGTCATCAGAGATCCGCCACCTACACCGGTAACACCCACCAACAACCCTACTGCAAACCCAGAAATCGTATAACCCAAATTCATTAACACCAACCTTATGGTTTATTTATATTTACTTAAAAGCTATCTGTTTTTTCATTTAATAGCTTAACTATCAAAAAAGATACAATAGTAACATTATGAACGTAACTATTAAGTTTTCATTAATGGGTGATTTTGAATTAAGCACAGGCAATGCCTTAATAGCGCATTAAAAATGCACGTGTATTCAATGTGATAAAAGGAAATTAAAATTGGATATCTATCTAGATAGCACTATGGCTTGAATGATAGAAAAATAGAACTAGGAAAATATTGGTCGACAACCTCTGAAATCAAGTCATCATTACTTAATAAAAATTGATATTTTAGTTTATTTAAACCTTGGTTTAGATAAAAAGCTTACTACGTTTATCCTCGTTTATTTGCTTTACGATTTATCTGTAAACTTGCAAGTGGCTTTATTTCAACAGATCCAGTGCCTCTAATACCGAGTTCCTTAGCTGCAGCATAAGATAAATCCATAGCTCTACTAGAATTAAAAGGGCCACGATCATTTATACGCACTATTACACTGCGATGATTCTTCAAATTAGTCACTTCAACATAGGAAGATAGAGGTAACGTTTTATGTGCTGCAGTCATTGCATACATATTGAATTTTTCGCCATTGGCTGTTCTTTTTCCATGAAACTTGGCGCCATACCAAGAAACAGTACTGTGGTGATGGTTTATTGATTTATGCTTATGTGCGTTATGACGGGAAGACGCCGCAGCTGATTGAATCGGATTAGAAAAATAACCAGATATAACAACAAAAAAAACTGCTAACATCAGTTTATTCATAAATAAAAAACCTTTTTTAATTAAAATCTATGGCCAAATTTCAACTGACCATTTATGAAAAACTATATTGTCAGGTTATGTCCAACGCCTGAGTTTTTCATCTCTTTTATTCAGCAATTATTTTGCTTTCATAATTTTCAACGTTAACTTTATTAACGTGAAGCGATTTTAATTAAGAAGTCTTAAGGCTACCTTAAATTAGATAATGCGCATTTGGCACTAAGTAACCCATTTACAATTAATGAGTTACTTATAACTGGAAAAATACTATTAATCTTTCATGATAATAGATTAACTCGACCTGCTCTCAAACTCTCTAAATTGAAGCCATCCCAAACTTTCAGGTGTCGCCCCAACGGGTTTATATTCAGCGCCTATGTGACCAGAATAATTAGTTTTTTCAATACCAGAAAAGATAAACTCAAAATCGATCTTTCCCGTCCCGGGCTGCCCCCGTCCAGGACAATCTGCGAACTGAATATGTCCAATTTTATCAACGTACTGAGCAATAAATTCCATAACCTTCTCTCCCATCATTTGCATATGATAAATATCATATTGCATATATAAGTGAGCTTGATCTAATTCATTCAATATACATAACATTTGCTCGCCACTACTGACCAGCACCCCCGGCATATCGATGCTATTGATGGCTTCAAAAACTGTTTTAATGCCGAGAGGCGAAAACGCTTCAACTGCAAAATGCAAATTTTCTTTAAAGGTATTTAAGTATTCCTCTTTACGTTTTTTATTAAAGCAACATCCCGACAACACATTAATAAATTGAGGCTTTACTACTTTCGCATACTCTCTTGCTTGAATGACTGCTTCGCGAAATTGATCTCGCTTTTCAGGCACACAAGCAAGCCCCTCTCCACCCGACAACAGATCATCTGCGGCTACATTAAATAACACCAACTTTAACTGTTGTTGCTCTAACATATTTTTCAAAAAATAGGCGTCCAACTCATAAGGAAACTGTATCTCAACGGCATTAAAACCTTCATTTTTAGCACTCTTAAAACGATTGATAAGCGTTGTTTCAGTAAACAACAAACTGACATTAGCACTAAAATTAAGCATCATATTGAGTAAATAATTTAATTAATGTAGATGGATCATGTTCTAAATAACCGTGATTACCATGCAATCGCATAAGTTGTGCCGCCAAAGCAGACATTGGAGTTGCGCTTCCTTGCTTAACCGATAAATCCAGCGCCATATTTAAATCTTTTAACAAGGTATTTACTCGCCACTTGACCGGCTCAAAGTCTCCTAATGCCATTTCAGGACCTACAATTTGTAAAGGCTTTGAATCAGCAAAGCCTCCAGATAGTGCTTCCGGGATTTTTTCAGCAGCCACTCCAGCCTTTTTAGCCAAAGCTATCATTTCAGCAATAACAATAACATTACAACTAACTATCATCTGATTACAGATTTTAGTGACTTGACCACAACCTAGCTCTCCCATATGGGTAAACTGTTGGCATAACGAAGCTAAAATAGTACGAGCAACACTAACGTTTTCAACACTACCACCTGCCATAATAGTCAAATTGCCCTGTTCAGCACCAATAACACCTCCTGAAACCGGGGCATCCACCCATCCCATACCACATTTATCGCTTAAGATTGATGCCATATGCCTAGTGTTATCCGGATGAATACTCGACAAGTCAATCAGTAACTTACTTGATGAACCATTTTCCATAATACCTTTATAAATAACTGACTCAACAGCAGCAGTATCAGTCAGGCATAATAAAATCACTTGCGATACCTTAACTAATTCGGCAATAGAAGCACACACCGTAGCACCCGCATCTGCAACTTGTACCAATTTATCAGAACTGCGATTCCATACATTGACGCTATAGCCTGCATCCAACAACCTTAGCACCATTGGCCTTCCCATTAAACCAATACCAATAAAGCCGAGCGTCTTTTTTTTATCTGTCATAATTATTCTTATTTCATTAATTTAGGTATTTTTGCTGTTTAAATCTATAAAGCTAGAGCAAAAGGACAACACAAATAATACCAAAAACTCATTGTAGCCTTCACAAACTAACCATCTCTAAACGTCACCTGCTTTAAAAAAAGCAAGTCGTCCGAATGAAAGCTAACCCTAATATAACCAACAAATGTCTCCTGAGAGGCTCTTAGTAGATATTATCTTAATAATAATTCTATTTAGAATTTGACGCCTTTATTTTTTCTCTATATTATTTATCAGTTATGTTAGATCGATTACCCGAATATATAGACCCCTTACACTTAGCTGATAAACGTGGCCAATTAAAGGGAAAACTGCCATTAAGAAGCTTGGATCGCCTAGCAAACATGCTAACAAACGATTCTGGAGCAGTTCTTGTTGATCTTTTTTTTGGTCGCGAAGGTCGTCTAGCTAAAGTTGAAGGTCACATAGAAGCAGTTTTAGAGCTTGAATGCCAAAACTGTCTTGAGGCTTTAATATGGCCTATTGACTGTGAAATCAAACTGGGCATTGTTACATCAATTGATCAAGCCAATAGATTACCTGAAGAGTATGAACCTTTAATAATTGATGAAGAAAAAACTCCTCTTAAAAAAATTATTGAAGACGAGATACTACTAAATTTGCCGGCATTTCCAAAACACCAGCATAATTGTATTATCAAAAAAAATAACAATATCAGCGTAAGTCTATTAGAAAATGACAAGCCGTCATTTTCTGAAAACCCTTTTTCCGTTTTAGCCAAATTTAAAAATACTGGAGATTTATAATGGCCGTACAAAAAAGCAAAGTATCACGCTCTAGACGTGGACAGCGTCGTTCACACGATGCTTTAACAAGCAAAGCATTATCTCAAGACCCAATTACTGGGGAAATGCATTTACGTCACCACGTTACACCAGGCGGTTACTTTAAAGGACGCCAAATTGTAGGCGCAAACGACGAAGATTAATAATCTTCGCATACTGAAATGATGTTATGCCGAACTAAATCTGGTTCGGCTTCCTTCAATAACTGCGGAGTTATTCTTCAACGTGAGTTTAACAATTTCAATTGATGCAATGGGCGGGGACCATGGGCCTCAAGTCACTATTCCAGCATCATTGGATTGCTTAAAAAACAATCCAGAATTAAAACTAATCTTGGTTGGCAACGAGACCATTATTCAACAGTTGCTACCAAAAGATCTGACTGTCTTCCAAGATAGACTCACAATTCAACATGCATCGCAATATGTGGAGATGGATGAATCTCCTTCTAAGGCTTTAAAAAACAAAAAAGACTCCTCAATGCGCGTCGCCATCAATCTAGTTCGTGACGGTCATGCAAATGCTTGTGTTAGTGCTGGAAACACTGGCGCATTAATGGCAACAGCTCGTTTTGTTTTGAAAATGATTCCAGGAATTGATCGTCCCGCTATTATTTCTACACTACCTTCAATTCACGGTCACACCCATATGCTCGATTTAGGGGCCAACGTTGACTGCACCGCAGAACATCTTTTTCAATTTGCCATTATGGGCAATGAATTAGTAAAAGCCTTAGAAGGGATTGATAATCCAAAAGTAGGTTTATTAAATATCGGCGAAGAAGACACAAAAGGCAATGAGCAAGTCAAAGCAGCTGCAAAACTTATAGAAAATTCATCATTAAATTATATTGGTTACGTAGAAGGCAACTCTCTAAATGCTGGGCCGATAAAAGTTGATTTAATTGTCACTGATGGTTTTGTTGGTAATGTGGCACTGAAATCTATTGAAGGCGCTGCCAAGATGATCGGCACAACATTAAAAGAAGCTTTTGGAAAAAACATTTTTACCAAAATAGCTGGCTTAATTGCATCCCCAGTCCTCAAATTATTCAAGCAACGCATAGACCCACGCCTTTATAATGGCGCAAGCTTTTTAGGTCTGCGCGGACTAGTTATTAAAAGCCATGGTGGCGCCGATACTCTTGCATTTAAAACTGCTATTCAACTCGCCGAAATTGAAGTAAAAAATGATGTTATTAGAAAAATTAGCGAGCAAGTCGAAAAAATATTGGCCCATAGAGAAATCGCATGATTCGTTATTCAAGAGTAATTGGTACAGGCGGCTATCTGCCAGAAGAAGTTCGCACAAATGAACAAATATCTGAAACTGTTGACACTTCAGACAGTTGGATTTATGAACGAACCGGCATCAAAAGTCGTCGAATTGCTGGCCCACACGAATCAGCAGCAAGCATGGCTGAAATTGCTGCTAGACAGGCCATCGATGCTGCGAGATGTGATCCGCAAACCATTGATTTAATAATTGTTGCAACGGGTACGCCTGACCTTATTTACCCGAGCACAGGCTGTTTACTTCAACAGCGGCTGGGCATCAAAAATGCCGTTGCGTTTGATATACAGGCGGCTTGTTCAGGATCAATTTTTGCCTTAAGTATTGCTGACCAATATATTAAATCAGGTGTCGCTAAAACAGTACTTGTCATTGGTTCTGAAATTTGCTCGCGTATTGTCGACTGGACCGATCGAGGCACCTGTATTTTATTTGGAGATGGTGCTGGCGCCCTTTTATTAACTGTTGCAAATGAGCCCGGTGTATTATCTACGCACATCCATTCCGATGGAGAGTTCAAAGATCTTTTGTACTGCCCAATCCCACAAGTAGACACCAATAAAAATAAACACAAAGCCAGTTATATCAGTATGCGTGGCAACGAAGTATTTAAAGTTGCCGTTAACACATTAGGTAGAATTGTCGATGAAACGCTAGAAGCAAATAATATGGATATGTCTGAAATTGATTGGCTAGTTCCCCATCAGGCAAACATAAGAATTATTGCAGCTACCGCTAAAAAGTTAAAAATGCCTATGGAACAAGTTGTGGTGACACTCGAAAGTCAGGGCAACACCTCATCAGCTTCGGTTCTTCTTGCCTTCAACGAAGCCGTGCGTGACGGTCGTATCAAACGAGGACAAGTAGTGCTACTCGAAGCCTTTGGAGCAGGATTTACCTGGGGCTCTGCATTAATTAAATACTAATTAGATTTCTTATGAATATGCACGAACAAACAAACCATTTAGCTTTCGTTTTTCCTGGTCAAGGCTCTCAATCCTTAGGCATGCTGAAAGACTTAGCGGCTAGCCATGTTGAAATAAATCACACTTTTGAACGAGCATCTGATGCATTAGGTAAAGATTTATGGGCTATCGTTACAAATGGCCCAGAAGAAACACTTAATCAAACACAAAACACCCAGCCTATCATGTTGGCTGCCGGTTTTGCAGTTTGGGAAGTGTGGTGCAAACACAGCGCTATTAGACCAAAATGGATGGCGGGCCATAGTCTTGGTGAGTATACAGCACTAGTTTGCTCAGGCGCACTGACCTTTGAAGATGGTATAAAGCTCGTTGCGGTGAGAGGACAATTAATGCAAGATGCTGTACCGTTAGGCATTGGTTCGATGGCTGCAATATTAGGACTTGAAGATCAACAAATTGTTGATATTTGCGCTCAAGCTGCCGAACATGAAGTTGTTTCTGCCGTTAATTTTAATGCCCCCGGTCAAGTTGTCATTGCTGGCAATCTAACTGCAGTTGAAAGAGCTATAATCGCCGCAAAAGATGCAGGCGCTAAACGGGCTATATTATTGCCAGTTAGCGTCCCATCTCATTGTGAATTAATGAAATCAGCTGCCGAAAAACTTGATACATATCTCCTTAACACAGTTATTGCTGAGCCTAAAATGACTGTAATTCATAATGCAGATATTGCCTCGCATCACTCCCCAGAACAGATTCGCATTGCACTAACACAGCAACTATACAAACCTGTTCGCTGGGTAGAAAGCATTAAACTATTGAATGAGCAGGGGGTTACATGCTTTGTCGAATGCGGTCCCGGCAAAGTGTTAATTGGTTTAAATAAACGTATAGCCAAAGATGCTGAGCATTTTTCTATTTATAATTCTGAAACATTAATTGAGGTATTGGAGCAATTCAATGACTAAGCAAATAGCTCTCGTAACTGGGGCAAGTCGAGGTATCGGCAAAGCAATTGCCGAAAAATTAAGTGAAGATGGTTTTTTTGTTGTAGGCACTGCAACATCCGATACGGGTGCTGACTCAATTTCTGCTTATCTAGGTGATAATGGCAAGGGTCTTAAGCTTGACGTAGCTGATAGCGACTCAATAACTGCTGTTATTAAAACAATTAATGATGACTTTGGAGTCCCTACAGTATTAGTTAATAATGCAGGTATAACTAGAGATAATCTATTAATGCGAATGAAAGATGATGAATGGGATGATATTATTAATACTAATTTGACGTCCGTTTTTCGCATGAGTAAGGCCGTTTTACGTGGCATGATGAAAGTTAAATCAGGGCGTATAATAAATATTTCATCCGTAGTAGGCTTTACCGGTAATGCAGGGCAAGCCAACTACGCAGCAGCAAAAGCCGGGATGATCGGTTTTGCCAAATCAATGGCAAAGGAAGTCGGTTCAAGAAACATTACTATTAACACCGTTGCACCTGGATTTATAGATACTGATATGACCAGAGAATTAAGTGACGAAATTAAGGATGCCTTATTATCATCGATTCCGCTGAATCGTTTAGGAAAGGGCAAAGAAATTGCTCATGCTGTAGCATTTCTTGCTTCGGCTGGTGCAGGTTATATTACGGGCGAAACAATTCACGTTAATGGTGGAATGTTTATGCCTTAATAGGGTGACATTGCTGTAATATTAAGTATAATTGCCACGCCATCTGGATTTGCCAGATACGTGGCTCCAGTAAAAACTAATAACAATACCAATGTAAGTTTCAGAAACTGAACAACTATCATTGTTTGAGGAAAATAATTATGAGTAACATTGAAGAACGAGTAAAAAAAATTGTCGCTGAGCAATTAGGTGTTAAAGAAGATATCGCTAATGATGCTTCATTTGTAGATGATCTTGGTGCTGACTCTCTTGATACCGTTGAACTCGTTATGGCTCTTGAAGAAGAATTCGAATGTGAAATTCCAGATGATGAAGCCGAAAAAATCACAACCGTTCAACAAGCTATTGATTACGTAGAAAAAAACGCGTAAGACTGATTATCAGTGGATAAGCATAACTTATCCACTGAATAGCTGTTTTTAAACAACATCTATAGAAAATATCTGATAATACATCAGGTATTTACCATAAGAAATTGTTACCGTTGTTTTAAGCAGTATTTAAATCAACTCCTCGCTAACCACCTCTTCACTTTATCTTACGGTACATTACATTGAGTAAACGTCGAGTTGTTATAACTGGATTGGGTGCGGTTACATGTTTAGCCAACACTGTCACAGAAACATGGAATGGTATTCTTAATGCCAAAAGCGGCATAAGTCCAATAGACTCTTTTAATATAAGTCCTTTTGCCAGCACTTTTGGCGGAGTTATAAGAGATTTTGATATTACACAATATATTCCTGAAAAAGATGCAAAACGAATGGATGGGTTTATCCACTACGGTATTGCTGCAGGCTGTCAAGCAATTGAGGATTCTGGAATCGAAGTAACTGAAGCTAATGCAGAGCGAATCGGAGTAGCAATAGGCTCTGGAATTGGTGGTATCACAGGGATTGAAGAGTGCTATGCAACCTACGAAAAAAATGGGCCACGCCGCATATCTCCTTTCTTTGTTCCTGGCAACATTATTAATATGATCTCAGGTAACCTTTCAATCATATACGGCTTAAAAGGTCCTAACTTTTCAATTGTTACCGCCTGCGCTACAGGCACCCATAATATTGGCGATGCCGCTAGATTAATCAGTTATGGTGATGCTGACGTCATGGTTGCCGGTGGCGCAGAGCGCTGCACAACATCTCCGACTGCAATGGGAGGATTCGCATCTGCCAAGGCATTATCTCGTCGTAATGATGACCCACAAGCCGCAAGCCGTCCTTGGGATAAAGACCGCGATGGTTTTGTATTAAGCGATGGAGCCGGTGTAGTTGTTCTTGAAGAACTGGAGCATGCTAAAGCCCGTGGCGCAAAAATTTATGCTGAATTAATTGGTTATGGTATGAGCGGTGACGCCTATCATATAACAACACCATCAGCCGGCGGAGAAGGTGCTGCAAGATGTATGAAAAATGCCCTGCGTGATGCAAAATTAAATACAACTGAAGTTGATTACATCAATGCACATGGCACTTCAACTCCAGCAGGCGACGTTGGTGAAACCCATGCGATGAAAGCAGCACTTGGCGATCATGCTTATAAGGTTGCTATTAGCTCTACAAAATCAATGATTGGTCACATGTTAGGAGCCGCAGGTGGTATTGAGGCGGTTCTTACCGCCTTAAGTATTAAAAATCAAATCGCCCCACCAACAATAAACTTAGATAACCAAGATCCAGAGTGCGACCTTGATTTTGTTCCTAATACTGCAAGAGATATGAAAATTGAAGTAGCCATATCCAATTCGTTTGGTTTTGGCGGCACTAATGGGACCTTGATTTTTAAACGTTACGATTAGGATTTAGAAGTCAAAGTCACGCCTCCGCTAATGAATCTAATTAATGGTGAATTTAGGGAATACATAGAGGTAGCTGATAGAGGCTTCCAATATGGAGATGGCTTATTTGAAACAATTGCTGTAATTAATCAACAACCTGTTTTTCTTGATAGACATATCAATAGGATAAAAGCAGGTTGCTTTAGGCTTCAAATTCCTTTCCCATCTATTGACCTTCTAATTACTGAAGCTCATCAACTATCCAAGCAATCAACCAACGGTATTCTTAAATTAATACTTACTCGCGGATCAGGAGGTAGAGGCTACCGAATGCCTGATATTATCAACACCACTCGTGTCTTTAGCTTGTTTCCACCTCCAAATTATCCGGTCTCCCTCAGAGAGCAAGGTATAATTGCCCGTTTTTGTGACACCCGTTTAGGTTTAAATCCACTATTAGCAGGGATCAAACATTTGAATCGGCTAGAACAAATAATGGCTCGGTCTGAATGGACAAATCCAGATATTAAAGAAGGTATTATGCTTGACATAAATGGGCATATCATTGAAGGAACAATGACTAATCTTTTCTATTATAAAAATAATACACTTTATACCTCAGTACTCGAATCTTCAGGCGTTGCTGGAGTGATACGTGGCGTTATAATAGAAATTTGTTCTAATGCAGGCTTTCCTGTAATAGAACATACCTTTACTAAAAAAGAGCTTCTATCTGCTGAAGAAATATTCGTCTGCAACTCGATTATTGGCATTTGGCCAGTAAAACAAATTGAACAAACATGCTTTAAGGTTGGATCGGAAACACAGAAACTGCAAAATAAGTTGGCTCAATTCCAAATAAAGGCGCATAAAGGTGATGATTAGAATCATCACCTTTATTTTTATTGCTCTTTTTTTAGTATGTAACTGGGCTTGGCATGATTTCAAAATAGCTACAAGTTCACCTGTTCTTGCTACTGGCCCCATTACAGTAGAAATTAACAAAGGCGCTTCTTTTAATCAAATAACTAAAGAACTACTAGACCATAAAGTAAACTTTAAACCATTTTGGTTTAAAGTTATTGCTGTTCAAAAAAAGTCATTTAAAAACCTTAAGGCAGGTGAATATGAATTAACTACGGGCATTACACTGCCTGAAATATTAGATATGTTTGTGCAAGGTAAAACCAAACAACACACCATAACCTTCCCTGAGGGACTGAGCTTTAAAGAAATAGCAAAGGAAATTGAAAACAATTCTAATCTGGACCACACCACGCAACACATTAAATATGACCAAATAATGATGCAAATAAGCTCTATCAAGCAAAATGCACCACAATATTTCGGCATACCTTCTAACCTACCTGAGGGTCTTTTTTTTCCAGACACCTATTATTTCGAAAAACATACTTCTGACATTGCCTTATTAAAAAGAGCTCACGATAAAATGTTAAAAGTATTGGAAGCAGAATGGAAAAATAAAGCTGATAATTTACCCTTAAAAACACCTTATGATGCTTTGATACTTGCATCAATTGTAGAAAAAGAAACTGCACAGGTCACAGAAAGACCGCTCATAGCAGGCGTCTTTATACGTAGACTCCAAACAGGTATGTTACTTCAAACAGATCCTACCGTTATTTACGGTATGAGTGATAATTATAAGGGCAATATTAGTTCTACAGACTTAAAAACAACAACTCCTTATAATACATACCAAATAAAAGGCTTACCTCCAACACCAATCGCAATGCCGGGGCGTGAAGCAATTAATGCATCCTTGCATCCAGATAATAGCAATAATTTATATTTTGTAGCTCGTGGAGATGGTACTCACCAATTTTCTGCTACATTGAGCGAACATAATCTAGCAGTCAATCAATTTCAAAGGAAGCAGAAATGATACGAGGTAAATTTATAACACTAGAGGGTGGAGAAGGTGTAGGGAAGACAACCAATTTAGCATTTATAAAATCATGCTTAGAGCAATATAAAGTTACTGTTACTTTAACCAGAGAACCAGGAGGCACAGAGCTAGCAGAAAAATTACGCCAATTACTGCTTAATAAAGACGGCGAAGCAATTTCAGAACAAGCTGAACTATTGATGATCTTTGCCGCTCGTGCCCAACACATTAAACACGTAATCGAACCGGCTTTAGCAAAAGGCAACTGGGTACTTTGCGATCGCTTTACTGATGCGACTTACGCATACCAAGGTGGTGGAAGAAATATAAATAGATGCTCTATTGAATGGCTAGAGAATCTAGTTCAAAAGAAGCTGAAGCCGGATTTAACAATATTACTTGATGCTCCAATTGAAATAGGATTAGCGCGAGCAAAGAAGCGAGCCAATCTTGATCGCTTTGAATCTGAGAAAACCATTTTTTTCGAACAAGTAAGGCAATCTTATCTATTTCAAGCAGCACAATATCCTGAACGAATTAAATTAATTAAAGCCGATCAACCCTTAACCCTTGTACAAAATGAGTTAGCAGAAATTATTGAGACCTTTTTTTAATGGCCGCATTACCTTGGCAACATAGAAATTGGGCTCATCTTTGTGATTACAGGCAACAAAATCGCATTCCTCAGGCTTTACTTATTACCGGAAACAAAGGACTTGGAAAATTCCATTTAGCTAATCAATTTGCATTTTCACTACTTTGTAACGAGCCCACAATTGATGGCTTAAACTGTGAGAAGTGTAGCTCGTGTTTACTAATTAAAGCCGAAACGCATCCAGATTTTATCATCGTAAGGCCTGAAGAGCCAAGCAAAGGCATCAATATAGGGCAAATTCGTAACCTGTTGACTTACCTAACATTAAAGCCTCAATTTGAAAAGTACCGCATCGTCATCTTAAACCCTGCTGACCTTATGAATAATGCGGCAGCGAATGCCTTTCTAAAATGTTTAGAAGAACCTACAGAACACACTGTTATTATGCTAGTTAGTGAAAAACCATCTCACCTTCCTGCAACTATTGTCAGCCGCTGCCAAAAATTATGTGTAACTAAACCTGATATAGAAACGTTCACTAGTTGGCTTACAGCAAGGAATACTAAAACAGCAATAAAAGATATTTTAAGTATATATAAGCTAACACAAGGCTCACCATTTCTAGCTTTAGACTATATTAATAGTGAATCGTTAACACTTCGTGATTCATGCTTTAAAGCATGGATAGATATCGCCCATAAAAAAATACATCCCGTCATTGTCGCTGAAGGTTGGCATAAACTGCCAGAATCACTGCTATTATCCTGGATTACATCTTGGATTATTGACATTATTAAATGTTATTATCGAATAAATGGTGACCAACTTAATAATCCAGATTTAAAAGAATCATTTGAAGAGCTAGCGCAACAAGTGGAACTGGAAAAACTTTATTTATTGTATGACTCAATTCTTCTGAGTCAAGATCGACTCAGTACGTCAATAAATAAGCACGCAATGTTCGAAGAAATTCTAATACAATGGAACCAGCTTAACATAAACAAAACAACATGACTGACTCCTCATCAAGACAAGGCATATTGACAATTACGATCAAAGACAAGAGTACATTATATGCTGCATATATGTCTTTTGTTATCAATGGAGGCTTGTTTATACCAACTAATCGTGACTATGAAATAGGACAAGAGATTTTTATCTTATTAAATCTCATGGATGAGCCTAATCGCCTTCCTATTAGCACTAAAATAATATGGAAAACACCTCCCCGGTCAGGAAGCTATAAATCCAGTGGCATTGGAGTACAATTCATTGACCAAAATGCGATCATTGTCCGCAACAAAATAGAGACCTATTTAGCAGGTGCTATAGCATCTGATCGACCAACTTATACTATGTAATCCCAATACTTTATGCTAATAGACTCTCACTGCCACCTTGATCGTATTGACCTTAAGCCCTATGAAAATGACTTTAACTGCTTCATGATAGAGGCAAAGGCGAGTCAACTTGAGCACCTTTTATGTATAGCCATAGATTTAGAATCTTATCCAGCTATGCTAGAGCAAGTATTTAGTCACCCACAAATCTCAGTAACGGTTGGCGTTCATCCAAATGTTAAAGAATGCATAGATCCAAGTATTGATGAGCTCGTTACATTAGGCAAACTAAATAAAGTGATTGGAATAGGTGAAACTGGCCTTGACTATTTTCGAAGTGATGGTGACTTGAACTGGCAGCATCAACGCTTTAGAAATCATATTAGAGCAGCAAAAATCTTAAAAAAACCATTAATTATTCATACTCGTGAAGCCAAAACTGATACATTGAAAATTCTAAAAGAAGAAGGCGCTGAAGAAGTTGGAGGGGTTATTCACTGCTTTACAGAAGACTGGGAATTCGCTCAAAAGGCATTGGATTTAAATTTCTATATTTCATTTTCTGGAATAATAACATTCAATAATGCAGAAACAATTAAAGATACTGCGAAAAAAATACCGTCCGACAAATTTCTTATAGAAACAGACTCTCCCTATTTAGCGCCTACACCTTATAGAGGCAGGCCAAACTATCCAACGTACGTCCGTTATGTAGCGGAAAAAATAGCTGAATTAAGAGGTATTTCAGAACATAAAGTAGCAGATATGTCGACCAAAAATTTTTATACTCTATTCAACTTATAATAACCAGTCATAATTTTTCTAAAAATGCAGTATAATTGAATAGATTAACTATCGTTTCCATTTATAAAGATAAATGGTTAAATTCCTTTAAAATAGATTGACACACTAAATAACATTATGATTTTAAATGAAAAAAAATAGTTTTTCCTTTTGCGTACTCTAATTAGAAATTGCTTAACATTCATTTAGAATTGACATGCGTCCCCTTTCTACTTTACAGTTATGTCCGCAAAACAAATACGTAACCAACCATAACAATTAATATAACCCTTCGGAGCACTTATCATGGCAAAACCATTAATACAAATGGCATTAGATTCACTGGATTTCGACGCAACCGTAGGTCTTGCTACCTTGGTAGCACCTCATGTTGATATTTTTGAAATTGGAACTCCTTGCATCAAGCACAATGGTATAAATTTAGTTAGAGAATTGAGAGCAAGATTCCCAGATAAATTATTGTTAGTTGATCTTAAAACAATGGATGCTGGCGAATACGAAGCAACTCCTTTCTATGCAGCTGGCGCTGACATATGTACAGTACTTGGCGTTTCTGGATTGGCAACTTGCCAAGGTGTTATCAAAGCAGCTAATGCTCATGGTGCTGAAGCACAAATTGACTTGATCAATGTTGAAGACAAAATAGCATGTGCAAGAGCAACTGCTGATGCAGGCGCACAAATCATGGGTATTCATACAGGTCTTGATGCTCAAGCTGCTGGCCATACTCCATTTGCTGACTTGAACGACATTGCTGCATTAGGTTTACCAGTAAGAATTTCAGTAGCTGGCGGCATTAAGCCTTCAACTGTTCAAGATGTTGTAAGAGCTGGCGCAAACATTATCGTAGTTGGCGCTGCCATCTATGGTGCAGCTTCCCCTGCAGATGCAGCTCGTGAAATTCGCGAATTGGTTGACGCGGTTTAATCATGCATCAGCAACTTATCATAAAAAAGATTTCAGGTGTTCTTGAAGCTACAGATGATACGTATGATGTAAAGCTAACCAGGATACTTGACAAGGCTAAACGCATTTTTATTGCTGGTGCCGGTCGCTCTAAACTGGTTGGAAATTTCTTCGCAATGAGACTTGTCCATGGTGGCTACGATGTCAGTGTCGTAGGAGAAATTGTAACGCCAAGCATTAAAAATGGTGACTTATTGATCGTGATTTCTGGATCTGGAGAGACTGAACAATTAATCGCTTTTACCAAAAATGCAAAAAAAATAGGGGCTAACATCGTCCTGATTTCTGCTAAAGATGAATCAACTATCGGCAATTTAGCTGATGACGTAATTCAAATTGGTAATAATGAACAATATGGTAAAGTTTTAGGCATGCCAATGGGGACTGTCTTTGAACTATCTACCTTGTTATTTTTGGAAGCTACTATTTCTCATATAATTCATGAAAAAGGAATTCCTGAAGAAATAATGCGAGAAAGACACGCTAATCTAGAATAACTACAAAAAAGCGAGTGGCTATGACCACTCGCTTTAATTTTGTAATTGTTATTATGAATGGCATTAAATTTATTTTTCGTGACGAGATCTGAAAACAGATAGAAGTCACTACACGTAATTTATAAAAATAATAAAGGAGAATAATATGACTTCGCGCCGAGAATTAGCGAACGCCATACGCGCTTTGAGCATGGATGCCGTTCAAAAAGCAAATTCTGGACATCCAGGAGCACCAATGGGAATGGCGGATATAGCCGAGGTTTTATGGAACGACTTCATGAGCCACAACCCAACCAATCCACAATGGTCTAATAGAGACCGTTTTGTGCTTTCGAATGGTCATGGCTCGATGCTGATTTATTCATTATTACACTTAACTGGATACGATCTTCCAATTGAAGAACTGATGAACTTTCGTCAGCTTCATTCTAAAACACCCGGTCACCCAGAATATGGTTACGCTCCAGGTGTCGAGACAACAACGGGTCCTTTAGGTCAAGGTATCACAAACGCAGTAGGTATGGCGATTGCTGAAAAAGCATTGGCAGCCCAATTTAACAGACAAGGTCACACTATCGTAGATCACAACACATTCGCTTTCTTAGGTGATGGTTGTTTAATGGAAGGTATTTCACACGAAGCGTGTTCTTTAGCTGGAACATTAGGATTAGGTAAATTAATTGCATTCTGGGACGACAACGGTATTTCTATTGACGGGCATGTTGAAGGCTGGTTCACTGATAATACAACTTTACGTTTCGAATCCTACGGTTGGCATGTGATTGCAGATATTGACGGACATGACCACAGCGCAATCACTAAGGCAATTGAATTAGCAAAGTCAGTTTCAAGCAAACCTACATTAATTTGTTGTAAGACTACCATTGGCTTTGGATCTCCTAATAAAGCAGGGAGCCACGCTTGTCATGGTGCAGCACTAGGTCAAGACGAAATCAATCTAACAAAAGCAGCATTAGGCTGGGATCATGAGGCGTTCATTATTCCTGATGACGTTTATGCTGGCTGGGATGCAAAAGTAAAAGGTTCTAAATCAGAAAGTGATTGGAATGAAAAGTTTGCAGCTTACAAAACAGCATATCCTGAATTGGCTGCAGAATATAAGCGTCGTATCTCAGGTGACTTACCGAGTAACTGGAAAGCACAAGCTGATGCATTTGTAAGTGCTATTAACGCAGAAGCTAAGACTACTGCCACAAGACTTTCATCATTAGCAGCCATTGAGGGTTTTGCAAAAATATTACCTGAAATTTTCGGTGGATCAGCTGACTTAGGCTGCTCTAACATGACTGAATGGTCAGGTTACAGACCGATGCGTGCTGATAAACCAGATGCAAATTACATCAATTATGGTGTACGTGAGTTCGGTATGTCTGCAATCATGAATGGTATTGCCTTGCACGGTGGATTAATTCCATTTGGCGCAACATTCTTAATGTTTTCAGAGTACGCACGTAATGCATTACGAATGGCCTCCTTAATGAAGATTCGTTCAATTTTCGTTTACACCCATGATTCTATTGGGCTAGGTGAAGATGGACCAACACATCAACCAATTGAACAGACTGCAACTCTACGCCTAATTCCGGGCATTCAAGTATGGCGTCCATGTGATGCAGTAGAAACAACTGTTTCTTGGAAAGCGGCATTTGAAAGACAAGATGGACCGTCTATTCTTGTATTCTCACGTCAAAACTTACCTCACATAGATCGTACCCCAGCTCAAATTGAATTAATTTCACGTGGTGGATATGTATTAAGTGACAGCGAAGGTCAACCAGATGCAATTATAATTGCAACAGGATCTGAAGTTGAGCTTGCAGTAAAAGCTGCTGTTGAATTAAGAGCGACTGGCAAAAACATACGTGTTGTATCTATGCCTTCAACTAACATATTCGACGCACAAGATGCGGCATATAAAGAATCAGTTCTCCCCTCAGCTGTTACTAAACGTGTTGCTGTAGAAGCTGGTGTAACTGGAGGCTGGTGGAAATATGTTGGCACAAACGGCAAAGTAGTGGGCATAGATCATTTTGGTGAATCTGCACCCGCTGGACTACTTTTCAAAGAGTTTGGCTTCACAGTTGAAAATGTAGTTAAGAACGTAGAAGCAGTAATTTAATTTAAAGCCAAATATAGAGTAGTTATACACAATAAATTTAGAGAGAGAGTTCGAATTGCTACACAGAACTCTCGACCCTCTTCTTCCGACTTTTAGGTGAACAACGTGAAAATGAATAATTTGACCAAAGGTACCTTTGCAGTACTACTTTTATCAAGTGCTGTAGCTAGCGCTGATCCACAGTATCCTGCTGCAGACTTTCAACCAGAAGTGCTTTATCAAAATAGTGACTATATTGCTCCGCAATCAACTGCCACTAAAGCTGCTCCAGCTCATAAGTCCACATCAAGTGAATCAGCTACAACTACACATGATGATAAATATCCAGCTGCGGACTTTCAACCAGAAGTTTTATACCATGATCCAAATTACAAACATACCGAATCTGTGAAGTCAGCTTCGGCTAGAACTGCTTCACCTAGTTCTTCGGATGAGCAAGGATCAATTTCTACTGCCACTACTGAAGAAAATTCATCGATGTCAAGTTACATGATTGGATTAATAATACTTGCAATGGCAGGATTTTATTTTTTCAAAAAATCAGCATGTACCTCGGGACATAAAAAAAATACAGCACCAGTTAGAAAATCTTATGCTGTAAATACAGGAGTAGCAAAATACCTTAATAAAATATCAGGTACAGGCGTTTCAAGATATTTAGATTCGCAGGTTAAATCTGTATCTGCAGCAACCGGTGTTGCTAAATATATGGCAAAACAAGCAGTATCTACAAAAGAATCTGTGAATAAAGCTGCAACTGGTGTTGACAAATACATGCGCGACCGAGGCTAATCATGAACAAGAAAAACTCGAATAGTTTTTTCCCTTTAGTTGCGGGTTTGTTTTTTTTCATGAATAAACCTCGATCTGAGGACATCTACAGGGATAAAACGGAATATCCTGTCTACAGCAAAGATCCAAGCGGTATGACAGGAGTTTCAAAGTATTTAGATAAACAAAATGCTTTAATTCTTGCACATAGCGTAATAGAAGAACCTACTCAATTAGTGAGCGGTGTCGCCAAGTATTTAGTTGCTTTGGATGAAACTCCTGCTAGTGGTGTTTCGAAATATATTTTAAGACAGGCCATTGCAGATAAACAAAACAGACTATTAACTAACGAACCTGAAGCTACAGGTGTTGAGAAATACCTGAAGAATAAAAAACCAGCTCCAGAACTCACTGGAGTAGCAAAATATATGAAGCATCAGGCCAGCTTGCCACAACCCAGTAATGTTGAAAAATATCTATCAAAACAAGCAGCCATAAATGCTTTACAAGTAAAACAAACGAAAGTTGTAGTCTCTGGAGTTTCCAAATATTTGCAAACCCAAGAAAACCTACCACAACCTAGCAGAGTTGCTAAATACATGGCAAAACAAGCTGCTTTAGCTGCTTTAACAGCGAAACAAACAAAGGAACCAGCTATTTTAACAGGTGTTGCCAAGTACCTTGATGATCAGGCAAAACTGCCTCAGATTAGTAGAGTCGCAAAATACATGGCAAGACAAGCTTTAGTTGAAAAGCAAAATCCTGAATCAATTGAAACAGGCGTTCAAAAATACATGCGTCACCAAGCTTAATAAATCCCCGAGAGAATAAACAGTTTGAGTATTAATAAACCCTAAGCTGTCGATTCTCTCCCAATTTTTGGGTAGATGTCATAAGTCAATATATTATGAGATCCAGACTCAATCCATCGTGAATATATTTTATACAGCGATTACTCTAATTTTTAATATAAAGGCACCTATCATGGGAAAAAATTTACTAGAACAACTAAAAGAAATCACTGTTGTTGTGGCTGACACAGGCGACATTCAAGCGATTGAAACTTTCACTCCACGTGACGCAACAACTAATCCATCATTGATTACTGCTGCAGCTCAAATGCCTCAATACCAAGGTATTGTAGATGATACATTAAAAGCTGCTCGTGTAACTTTAGGCGAATCAGCAAATGCTAATGAGGTTGTATCACTCGCATTTGATCGTCTTGCCGTTTCATTCGGCCTTAAAATTCTTGAAATCATTCCTGGTCGAGTTTCAACTGAAGTCGATGCACGTCTATCATTTGATACTGATGCAACAATTGCTAAAGGTCGTGATTTAATCGCACAATACGAAGCTCACAACGTTTCTCGTGAACGAGTATTGATTAAAATAGCGGCAACTTGGGAAGGTATTCAAGCAGCAGCAGTACTAGAAAAAGAAGGCATTCACACCAACTTAACTTTGTTATTTGGTTTACACCAAGCAGTTGCTTGTGCTGAAAATGGCATCACGTTAATCTCACCATTTGTAGGTCGAATTCTTGACTGGTACAAAAAAGATACAGGCCGTGACTCATATACTCCAGCAGAAGATCCAGGTGTTGTATCTGTTACTGAAATCTATAATTACTACAAAAAATTCGATTACAAAACTGAAGTTATGGGAGCAAGCTTCCGTAACGTTGGAGAAATTACTGAATTAGCGGGTAGTGATTTATTAACAATTGCTCCTTCTTTATTAGCTGAATTACAAGCGACTGAGGGAGAATTGCCACGTAAATTAGATCCAGATAACGCTGCAAGTTTATCAATTGAAAAATTATCAATTGATAAAGCAACTTTTGAAAGAATGCACACTGAAAATCGCATGGCTACTGACAAATTGGCAGAAGGCATCAATGGCTTTGCAACTGCTTTAGAAGCGCTAGAAGAATTACTTGCAAACCGTTTAGCTAGCTTAGAAGGCTAATCTGAAGCATCAACTTGGTGGTTATGACTTCATAAGCACCTTTTTTATTGCTTTAATTTTCTTTTAACAGCTATAACCATCAATAGGACTCATAATGTCACAAAAAATCTTAGACGTAGTAAAACCAGGTGTTGTTACTGGTGCTGATGTACAAAAAGTATTTGAAATTTGCAAGGCAAATAAATTTGCTTTGCCCGCTGTTAACGTAATTAACACCGATTCAATCAATGCTGTTTTAGAAGCAGCTGCTAAAGTTAAATCAGCTGTTTTTGTACAATTCTCTAACGGTGGTGCTGCATTTGTCGCTGGTAAAGGTCTAAAAGCTGAAGGTCAACAAGCCGCAATCTTAGGTGCTATTTCAGGTGCTAAACATGTACACTTAATGGCTGAAGCTTATGGCGTACCCGTTATTTTACATACTGACCACGCTGCTAAAAAATTATTACCATGGATTGATGGTTTATTAGATGCAGGTGAAAAACACTTTGCAGAAACTGGCAAACCATTATTCAGCTCACACATGTTAGATTTATCTGAAGAAAGTCTAAAAGAAAACATTGAAATTTGTAGTCAATATTTGGCCCGTATGTCTAAAATGGGCATGACACTTGAAATTGAACTAGGTGTAACCGGTGGTGAGGAAGATGGAGTTGATAACAGCAATTTAGATCACTCATTACTTTACACACAACCAGAAGATGTTGCGTACGCTTATGAAGAATTGAGCAAAATTAGCCCGAACTTTACTATCGCAGCATCTTTCGGTAATGTTCATGGTGTTTATAAACCAGGTAATGTTAAATTAACACCAACAATTTTGGACAACTCACAAAAATATGTGTCTGAAAAATACGGCGTTCCTGCTAATACTTTAAACTTTGTTTTCCACGGTGGTTCAGGCTCAACAGCTGCAGAAATTGAAGAATCAATTAGCTACGGTGTTGTAAAAATGAACATTGATACTGATACTCAATGGGCAACTTGGGAAGGTATCATGAACTACTACAAGAAAAATGAAGGTTACTTACAAGGCCAAATCGGTAACCCAGAAGGCGACGATAAACCAAACAAAAAATTCTACGATCCACGCGTTTGGCAACGTGAAGGTGAAGTTGGAATGGTTGTACGTTTAGAGCAAGCATTCAAAGAATTAAACGCAGTTAATACTTTATAAGTAAACCTTTTTCTAATTAACAAAAAAAGCCGATGTTTTGACATCGGCTTTTTTGTTTGTATCAAATAAAAATTAAAAATTACAGCTTAACCAGTACTTCTCCACGACCCATTTCGGACATATCACCCGCATAACGCTGTACGCGATTAAAAGCTAGTGAAGTATCCGCAAACCTTGAATTTAATGTCTTAAATGATCGAAATAGGATAGGCAAAAAAGCTAAAGTATGCGCACCACAATCATTAAAACTAGCAGATAACTTGGGTTGATTCCACAATAATAAAGTACCACGACGCATTGCATAACCTAAGTAACGTCCAGTTTGTCCCATCACGGCAATAGTACCTGCAGTCATACGAGAACCACAATAGTCACCTGCATTCCCTTCAATTAAGATATTACCGCGACGCATATGATCGCCTGCTCTCTCACCAACATTACCTTTAACTAAAATAGTGCCGCCTTTCATACCCATTTTATTACCTGGCAAAGCAGCGCCTAAAAAATCCCCCACATTACCAGAAACTTCTAAGTAACCTTTCTTCATTTCACAAGCGGCATAAAGGCCAACATTACCAGAAACTTTAATGTCTCCAGACTTCAAACCAAATGCTAAATAAGCCCCTACATCACCATTAACAGTAATACGACCGCCATCTAATTCTTTGCCTATAAAATCAAGGTTATCAGCACTATTATTAATCACTATATCTTGTGTATCTGTGCCTACAATTGTAAATAACTCATCCACACGCAATTTCAATTTGCCACTTTGCAAGGTTAGTGCACTTATTTCAGTCACAGATAAGCCAGCCAAATGCTGACAGACTAACGATGACATATCGACCCGCTGCGCAGGTTTATACTTTAAGGTTAATGTTAAAGCACTCATGCCATAATCTCCTGTAAATGAAAGTGGAATGGGCCCAATTTCCCTCCGTAATTACCCGCACTAATACGTTTAATGCCATTTCCCGCGCCCAAATCACATACTGCTTGTATACCCGCTCTCATTGCTTTATCGATATCTTCTTTCGTTAAACCATCAATAACAATTTCCATCACCGATTCTATTTCAGGGGATAAATCTGTCTTAGTCATCCCTTTTAAGGTCGGGCAAAATGCATCATTAGTTGAAGCTCCCAATGATTTATATTTTGATCCCACTTTAGAACCTGAACGCACTACTCCCCCAGGGAACGGCATAATCACATTAGGCACTTTACGCATTTCGTCAATAGCTACTTCGCAGGCTAACAAAGCTTGCGGCTGAGACTCAGCTAAAACCAGGAAATTTCCGCCCCCAATTGCATCTACTTGGCCGGTTGTTGCTTCTGTTAAAAACTCACCATCCATCACAGGTATACGCCAATAGCGTTTACCGCTAATTTGCTTAGAGACCTGAAAACCATCACCGAAATAACGTAGATTCTTACCTAAAGGAATTCTTATACCGCCATCAATACCCGAAAATAATGCTGAAGTAGGTGACGTTAATACGCACTGCCCAGCTCTAGTTTCTAATTGCTTTGCTAAACCTTTGCCACCCATTGCAAAGATCATAATTGCCACACCAGGGCGTCCATCAGGGGTCTCAGAAGGATCTAATACTCTTTCTATAGCACCTTCACACCCACAAGCAATAACCGAAGTAGCAAAACCAGTCATAGCTTGGGCAGAAATCATCGCCCATTTCTCATTTTGCGCCGTAATAATTGCACGAGTTGCTTTCATAGGGAAGGCTTCGGCAAACGTTGCATCAATACTGACACCGTTAATAATCATGCTACATCTCCCTTAAGTGGATGCACAGTAATGCTGCCTCGTCCATCTTCAGTGATCTCATCATCGCTGATTCTAAAATTACCTAACTTCATAGTCAGATAACGATCGAAATAATCTTTTAAACCTTTTTCTACTGAAGCATCAAATTCGGGTTTAACAACATGAGTAGTGCCCCACTTAGTAGAGACTACTTTACCATCAACAACCACTAATTGACCGTCTTTAAACACATAATCGGGTTTTTCAAACATTTTTTGACGATCAAAATTATCGGTATATACCGTTATATCTGCCCAATTGCCGGCGCTTAAACCACCCCTGTCTTTTAAACCAATCAGTTTAGCCGCACCCGCACGCGTCATAATAGCAATTTCTTGTAGCGTATATTCACGTTCAATTGATGCCAACGTCGTCATTTTTTGAGCTTCGGGATGAATGGTTAATAACATCTCATTACGGAAACTTCTATCCATTAGCAAGCGTATCAAATGTGGATAACTGGTAAATGGAGCACCATTAGGATGATCAGTCGTCAAAAAAATACGCCAAGGGTCATCAACTAGCAAAAAGGTCTCAAGACCAATTGCCCATTGGAGTGCATTGACAAAATTCTTATCCTTATATTTGAAAGGAACAACACCACAACCCGCATCACACTCAATATCCATTGTGACCCATTTATTTGGACTCGCATGCTTATGATTTGCATGTTGACGCATGTTGTCACCCGATGCCGTTACTGTTTGACCAAACAGAATTTGACCGACATCAATGGTTATATTTTTATTTTTATTAATTGCTTCGGCAATCTGCGCAGCACCAGAAGAAAATTTAAAATCCCCTTCCGTGCCATAACTATGGAATTGGATATGCGTTAAATGCATAGGCAACCCCCCAATCCCCTGAATGGTATCTAGTGTTGTTTGAACATTGCCAGGGACGCCTAAATTACACCCATGGACATGCAACGGATGTGTAACTCCAATTTCTTTGACGGCTGTTGCCAACACCTGCAAAATCTGGCGAGGAGTTACGCCGTAATGACAGTTTTGCTCATCCAGATC
>CAIVQX010000169.1 GCA_903908165.1 uncultured Methylococcaceae bacterium
GAGGCTCAGACACAGCATTATTAATCTGTTGATGTCCTGCTGAAATATTAGCTTGCTTAGCAAAGATAACAGGTGGGTTCTTGATGGCTGATAGCGTTTCTAGTGTTGCTCTACATTGAGACTGTGCTTTTAGTGCTAACCTGAAATAAGTTTCTGATGCCTGTAGGTATTCACCCATATTTAATGCAGCTCTCCGTATCAAATTATTGAACAATTCGTCCAGAGTATGTGCCTGACTCATTAACATGGCTTCGGGTCGAGACATATTCCCTTTAGCTATTTCATCAGTTTGTTGGGTTAGCGTCTTGGCTAAGGCATTTACGTCATGCAGCGATGTTAGTTGTTGAATGGTTATTGCTGCTTGTGTTTCTGGACGGGATAGCGTCTTACTGATCGCTTCGTCTTCATCTTCATCTTTTCGTGCATTAACATGAATACGGGTTCTATCTTTAACTAGAGGTTTCTTTTTAACTGCCATTTCTTAATCCTATGTGAGCATAGTATCCCGTTAGAGCTACTTGCGAGAGCCTTTATCTGATCCATTAACTTATCGGTTTTCAAATACTCTGGCATCCGATCCCATAGGGTTATCGCTTCAAGTATGTCCGCTGTATCATTAAAGTCGTTATCGTCTAACACCGTGAACTCAAATTTCTCTCTTGGCATCTTTAAATCACCGCAAATACTTTATTGACTGCTTGGGTCGCTTCCTGCCGATCTTTTAATTGATGCTCTTGATAAGCTATTAACTGACTATCACTAATGTGTACTTTTATCGCCCTGAGCAGGATCTTTTCTGCCTCTTTAGGGCATCGTAATAATGCGTTAGCTTCACACTTCCTTGCGCCATATAATGATAAATAATCTTGGACAGGTTTACTTTTAAAGTCTGGGTGGCTTGGCGAGGCTAAATCTTTCCCACTACTCGTTTCCAATCCATCAATCCAAAGCAATCCAAGTTCATCAATATCACTAGCATTGAGGCCGACACGCTCAAAATTTATGTCTGGCATAACCTTTAAACCGGATGCAATGAATAGATCATCAAGATTGTCTTTAAAAGAATCGGTAATACTTAGACCACCAGGATCATGGTCACCAAACATTAATATCACGGTGGGCATATCGTAATCTGCACAGCGCCTTAGTAAGGCGGCTCGGCTGTGTAAGTCACTCCATCCTCTTGAGCATGTCACTGGTATTTTATACGTTCGAGTAACATCTTGGAGCATCCCCACTAAATCCAGCTTTTCGACGAATAACTCAATATGAACACCCGTGTATTCTTCAATAGTCGTTGTGGAGTAATACCAAGGAATACTTTCTAACGCATTTCTAACCAATCTTTCTAATGTCTGAGATATTGAACACCCACCAGACGTACAACGGGTATCGTCCTCCGCAGTAATATCCAGCGGCAATAATCCCAGCTTTCGCGCTCTTGTAATACGGCTCATTACTTCGGAAAACTCACCTTTTGAGCAAATCCCTAACCCCTCTAATACATAACACCATCCACGTAATGTTGGCGAGAATGATAGATTGCTCCTTTCCTCCTCGATCATATCAGTGAGAGGCTTTAATATTTCCAGCACCGACTCAAGAGTTGATGCTCGACCGCGCTTAAATTTCTGTAAAAACATGAATCGTCCTTGCCAAGTGAATATGGCTATTGTGCAATTGAATAAAAGGGACTGTAGTAGCCCTAATTATTTAGGTAGCTATGGTTATAGTAGGTGTGTATTAAAATGAGATACGCTGGGTCTTTGTAAGTCATTGATAATTTATCTTTGTGTATCAAAATGAGATACGCAAAACTAGCTTCCTAATATTTGTGTATTAAAATGAAGCACGCTAATTGAGTTTGTGTGCTTCATTTTGATACGGTTGCTTTAATTTCAAGACACCCACTTTTCCCAATCGTGGGTTGGATTTTTACCATCAAATGGCATCCAAGTTAATCGCCAATCTCGTGTCCTACTGCCAGTTTTACTGTTAAACATTGATTGCTCAAAGCACACGATAAACCCGCGCTCTATCAAGATTTTAAAAGACTTTCCTGCGGTATTAGTGGAACAGCCTATTTTCTTAGCCGCTTCTCTAACACCATAGCTCACTGGTTTATCTTGACGCCATTGCATGTGCAATAAATCCATCAGCACTTTAGCGGCGGCTGGCATTTTTTGATAGGTCATAGACTCTCTCATGCCTCTAGAAACAGCCATAACACCGCCTCGTTGATCATACCCAAGTTTGTTTTTCTTCTTGGCCATCTTACCCCTCTAATAAAGCTGTTTTAAAGCCAGAAAATCCGTTCAGGGTACTTTTTAGACGTTGGTAAATTATTTTATATGCAACACCTGATTGCATGTCGTCATCTATTGCTTGTGCCGCAGTCAGTTCAATAGTACTGAGATGAGATAACTGTATAGCGGTCAACAACTCTCGAATACAGGATGCTTTTGGTTGTCTACTGATCAATGCCTGATAGACAAGCTTGGTGATAATGCAATAATACCGATCAGCACTGCCACTTCCCTGACGTGTTGCATAGACAATAAATTTTTGAATAACTTCAGTGAGAATTGCTCGGCTATCTTTTCCAGACAATCTTGCTATTTGGTAGGCAAACTTTTCACGTTCTTTCGATTGACACTCAAGTTTTGATTCCTGCTCTAGGAATGCATCAACCAAACGTCTTTGTCCTTCTCTGGATTTACGTCCTCCAATAAAAGGCATCGCTTTCAGAAAACCCGCTTTATTTAATTCATAGCGTCGATAATCACGACCGAGTTTTTTGTAATTTCGTGGCTTAGATTCTAGCCGCGATATTGTGTTATCTTTTATCAAACCATCTAGTGTTTGAAGTACATTTTTATGCGCCCTACCAAACTCCTTAGCAAGGTCACGACTATCAACAATAATTTGGTTATTTTTGCCATGAATAACTAAGGCTGTTTTATTTGGCAATTCAGTATGTTTCATAATGAAGCCCCTGACAATCCATAGAGTTCATAGATATCTGCAATAGTTTTCATATTGCACCGCCTCTTAATGCCTCAAGCTCAATAACCAATAACTTAATATCAGCATCAGACTTACCAGCAATACGCGCTTGATTGATTGCCTGTATCTCATTTGCAGGCCATGCGACGCGATCACCGCCAATACTAACTGGCTTAGTAAATAAACCTTTCTGAATTTCACGATAAATAGTTGATCTTGACTTGCCTATTGCCTGCTCGACAGTAGATCTTCGATATAAGGTATTGATATAGGGTAAAGCGTTGCTTTTCATAGCCATGTGTATTCCTTGTTAAGGTCTACGCCCTTGTGCGATTGCTAGGGTATGACTGCAGTTTGTGCGATTTATAAAGTAAAAAAAATGTCCTGTTGCAGCGCATCATGATGATTTGCAATAACTCATGATATTTTTCAATAGCTCATGTTATTTGTTTTTATTTGGGTTAGGCATCATCTCTGCTAAATGCCTTTCGGTTGCATATATCCCAGTTCTTCTTGCCGCTTCACTTCTCGCCGCTGTTAGGGTTTTATGTTTTGGTATTTCTTCAATAAAATATTCATTAGCGATAGCCCATTTTTTATTATTTTCTGCTGCTCTATTTTTTGCGCCTTTTTGGTATTTATTTAATCTTTCTGACAAATCTTTTATCTGGTCAGAATATTTAAAAATAGTTAGGGGTGAATCCAAACCTGTCTGCATACCAAGATAAAAAACGGATTGCATTAATAGATTAAATGCCTCAATAACATCACCTTCTTTTAAAGTATAGGAACTAGATATACACGCAACACGCGCAACCGATAATATTACTTCCTGCGTTGTTGGTGGCTTTTCTTGAGAAAGTCTAATCTTGTCATCATTAATCCATGGTCGACTCCACAAATTTTCTATCCTAAAAATATCGTCTTTGTCGTGCTTTGCTAGCTCACCTATTATCCTATTTATCTCTAAAATGGTTTTTTCATATGTAGTAAAAAAAACAAAATTAAACTGATCATCGCCTTGCTTATAATTAGAAATTTTTGCTGTTAAGTCTGGAATTTTACTAAAAGGCACTAACACACTCCATTAAGGTGCAATCATTAAGAACGAATAACCAGAAGTAAGTTAATGACTCCCTCTTATCAGCCGCAAAGCCTATCCGGTTAAGTTTGATTATACTGTTTTTCTTATTGGTGTTACGTTCCATTCTTTACCGGTTTCGCAAGCCTCGAGGTAGTTTGCCCAAAGCTGTAACGCTTTTTTGCGTTCATCAAAAAAGTCATGGCGGCCATAAGTACCTTGTACTCCAGATACCTTATGATTAAGACATCGCTCGCTTATATATTCATCAACGCCAATTTCTTGTAATTTAGTTTTTCCAGTTCTGCGTAGATCATGGATGGTAAAATGCTCGTTGTTCTTTATTTTACTCAATGCTACATTAATCGTTGCCTCGCTAATATGAGCTAGTTTTCTATGCTGTGCGCTCCTGGCTGGTAGCAGGCTATCGCTATCGGCTGCTCTAATAAAAAGCTCATTAAGTGCGTCAATCGCTTGTACTGGTAAGGGAATAACAATGCTCTTTCCCTTCTTAGAAGTTGTTTTTATGAGCGTCCAAGTTTCACTAACAAGATCAAAATCAGATTTTAATGCTTTGATAAGCTCAGACTTACGCACACACAAGATCAAGAGCAATTTAACAGTAAGATAGTTATCACGACCAAAGCCTTTAGTGGCTGCCATATCGGTAAATAAAGCCGTTAGTTCTTCTCGACTTAAGTTGCGCTCTCTTGACTCTTGTTTACCGCCAGCATAGGAAACGTCTAGCCATTGAGCAGGGTTATAAGGTATTAGGTGTTGAGCAGTTGCATAACCGAAAATTCTAAGGGTATGCTCTCTTAATTTATTTGTGCTGGCAGAGTAACCCCGTTTAAGGTCAGTCTGATACATATCGTTGACGTGCTTACCTGTGACATCCTCAACAAACATCTTACCTAGGTAGGCGTTTAATCGGTTAATGTGGCCTAGTACCTGCTCAGGCTTTACCAGCTTAGGGGCAATGCGCTCTTGATAATAACGATCTGATAGCACGGCTACTGTGATTCGATTATTAACCATCTCTATTTGAGCGACTGCCTCACTTTTACGGGTTTGTTTTTCTTGAGCTGGGTCATAACCTAAACTAACGCGGGCGCTAAGTTCCTTAGCCTTCTTTCTAGCATCAGCAAGGGATAATTGGCCATAAGAGCCGATAAACATTTGACGACGATTTCCCGCCAGCCTATATCTAAACCGCCACATAGGTGCGGCCATTGTCACGCGGTAACAAAGATACAGGCCATTACCATCTGCTCGATCTTCAAAACGTACGTCGCTATTTATCCACGCTTTGATTTGGATGTCGCTTAAACTTAATTTTAGTTTAGCCATTTAATCTGCTCACATTTAATATTCTATTTTAAATATTGAGTACAAGGTTTTTTTGGTGAACGTTTTGGTGAACGCCTTGGTGAACATTTATTGTGCGCTTATGTGGGAATGGTTGCAACAAACAGGGAATAGAAGGTCAGTAATTTAGTGCTTTCAATATATTATTCGGATTCTATGGGACGGCTAAAAACAGCGGTTTATGTTTTTAAAACGAATATTAAGTATCTTCATAGCTCATTGTTTTATATTTTTCTAGTTATCTATGTATGATTTTATGAGCGTCTATGCACTCATTTTTATATGCGCCCATAATACACGATGGGACTGCTCGAGAAAACACAACCTAACAAAATCATCCCAATACAAAAAATACTTGCCAAAAATATACAATTGATATCAAACTGTTTTAGGGAGCTTTATTAAAAAGCATCTATTTTCAGCACACACATACAAATTTTATTTAAAATAATAATATATAAATCAAACAGATAAAATAATTGACCGAATCTATATTAAAAATAAATTTTATTATGCAACTTCATATCAATATGCCAAAGCCATCGAAATTATTATTTCTCAAAAAACTGCAGTTACCAAATATCACACATGATTGACTACTTAAGGAATGGTTTTTATCCGCTTCTAATAACAACAATAATAAGCTCCACAGCAAAAGCAGATTGGACTGCTAATATTAATAATACAGGCTATTATACAAGTGATGTTGCTCTTTTCTCTGTAACCAGACGTCTTTCTCTTAAAGACGACCCAACTCAACCAGTTGTTGATCGGCCTAAACAAGGTGCAGATTTCGTTTATGAACCGGATGCAAAAATTAAATGGTCTGGAACCAATTCATTGGGCAAAATAAGTTGGTCAGCAAAAGCAGGTGGTTATGTGTTTGTTGATCAAACAAAATTCTCTCATAGTGTATTTGAAACTCAAGTATCACAAACATTTTCAACAAAAACAAAAATACATCTTCGTTACAATTTCATTCCTGATTTATATCTAGGTCAAAATACCTATATAGACGGCAATAGTGAAACCTATGATCAAGATGAAATAGTTACAACTAATTATTGGTCAATTCAAGTGGATCAACCATTAAATAATAATCTGACGGCTAGCTTATACGGACGTTATGGATTACGTAATTACAATGCACCATTTCAATATCGCAACACTCAGTTTTGGACCTTAGGTCCTCGTCTTGATTGGGCCATTAACGATAAGACTCAATTACTTGTTGGCTATCATTATGAACTGGGGAATGCAGCAAGTGAGAAATCCGTTAATGCTCATGATAATGTATCTTATACAAGTAACTACACTTCAGCTGAATTAACAATACAGCTACTCGAACGATTAAGCACCGTATTTATTATTGACTATGAAAAGAATAACTTCACCAGTAATAATATTAACGACTTAGAATACGGAGCTTCTGAAGACGTCTATCAAGGTGAAATTGCTTGTTTGTATAAATTACATCCATCAGCAACCGTTAAATTAGGTTGGCAATATGGTGATCGAAAACTCACATCAGACGATCAGAATATTGTGATTAATAATGTATGGTTAAGCCTTATTTCTTCTTTTTAAAAACTCTCAAATAAATCTCTTTGCTTGATCAGTTTTACAACTCTTTCTGTAAACGTTGATAAATTCCACCAAAACTACCATTACTCATTAATACAAAATGACCACCCGCACAGGCCTCAACTTTAAGCTTGGCGATAATAGCATCAACGGATTGGTAAATTTCAATATTGTCGACATAATTATTCAATTTACTTAAATCCCAATCCAAATTTTGGGGCTGATACATAATCGCTAAATCAGCATTAGCTAATGATTTTGCCAAGGTTTCTGTGTGAATACCCAAACGCATTGTGTTTGATCTGGGTTCTACAATAGCAATAATACGCTCTTCCCCAACCTGCTTACGTAAACCATCTAGAGTTGATGCAATGGCAGTTGGGTGATGTGCAAAATCGTCGTACAGTGTTACGCCATTTATCTTGGCAATCACTTCCATACGCCGCTTAACATTCTCAAATTGACTTAACGCAGCTATCGCGTCTTTTGGCAAAATACCAATATGATTAGCGGCAGCAATGGCAGAAAGGGCATTGTAAACATTATGCTCCCCAGTTAATGACCAATCGACAATGCCTTGCTGGTTATTTTCAAACAAAACGGAAAATTGACCACCGTCAGCTTTAAGCAATTCTGCATTCCATTGCGCATGTGCATTAATTGAAGTATTTTCAACTGGTGTCCAGCATCCCATAGCTAAAACATCATTAATATTTGCATCAGACTTAGGGCTAATAACTAAACCTTCACCAGGAATTGTTCTTACCAAATGATGAAACTGTCGCTTAATAGCATCTAAATCAGGAAAAATATCCGCGTGATCAAACTCTAGATTATTAAGAATGGCAGTACGTGGTCGATAATGAACAAACTTAGAACGCTTATCAAAAAATGCTGAGTCATACTCATCCGCTTCAATCACGAAAAATCCGGACTTATTTTCCAGGCCACCCCCTAATCGAGCTGAAATACCAAAATTAAGCGGAATACCCCCTATTAAAAATCCTGGATTAAAACCCTGATGCTCAAGTATCCAACTCAGCATACTCGCCGTAGTTGTTTTACCATGCGTTCCAGCGACACCCAATACCCATTTATCATGCATCACATGTTCGGCTAGCCATTGTGGACCTGATACATAATTTAAACCTCTATTTAACACCTCCTCAACCTCAGGATTACCTCGTGACAAGGCATTACCAATAATGACTAGATCTGGATTACCATCTAGATTTTCCGCACAATAGCCATCCATCAATTGAATGCCTTGTTGTTCTAATTGTGTGCTCATGGGTGGATAAACATTTTGATCTGAACCACTGACCTGATAACCTAGCTGCCTTGCAATTACTGCAAGCCCCCCCATAAATGTTCCGCAAATACCTAAAATATGAATGTGCAATGTCGCGCCCTAACTGGTTTATAAGCAATAATTTTTTTCTGATGTTTATTCATCTAAAATAGTTACTTGCGTTTGATGCTAAGTTACTATGAAATAATGAGTAAATAATTTAAATATAATATCCAACAATGACTACAAAAAACAAAATATTAGTTGAAGCTACGCCCTTTTTCATTGCTGATCAATCGGCTCCTGAAAGAGATCGTTATGTATTTGCCTATACTATTACCATAACCAACGAAGGAACTGTAGCCGCCCAACTCCTAAATCGTCACTGGTTAATCACTGATTCCAATGGCAAAATACAAGAGGTCAAAGGTGATGGCGTTATTGGCGAACAACCCTATCTTAAACCAGGTGAAACGTTTCGCTATACTAGCGGAGCCGTTCTTGAAACTCCGGTTGGAACCATGCAAGGTCAATATACAATGCATTCGGATGAAGGTGATAATTTTAATGCCCACATACCTCAATTTACTTTATCTATTCCAAGAACATTGCATTAATTAAATGTCTATTTATGCTATTGGTGACATACAAGGCTGCCTTGATGACTTATTGAGACTGCTTGACACTATCTCTTTTAACGAAAATACTGATCAACTGTGGTTTACAGGTGACTTAGTTAATCGTGGACCAAAATCATTGGAAACCTTACGTTTCATTAAGTCACTAGGCACTTCGGCCACTACTGTATTAGGCAATCATGATATGCACTTATTAGCAGCATCATGTTTAAAAAAAGTAGCTGCAAAAAAAAACTCTCTAAGTGAAGTACTTGAAGCACCCGATCGAGATGAATTAATTAATTGGTTACGTCATCGCCCCCTGTTTCATTATAACAAGGATTTCTGTTTGCTTCATGCCGGCTTACCCCCTCAATGGGATTTCAAAAAAACCCAGAAAATGGCTCTCTTGGCAGAAGAAACTTTACAAGATGCTAATTATGAACTTTTTTTAAAGCAAATGTATGGCAATAAACCTAATATCTGGTCACCTGATCTAAAAGGTTTTTCAAGAATACGATTTATTATTAACTGCTTTACGCGTATACGTTATTGTGATGAAAATGGTCGATTAGACTTTAATAATACCGGTGCTTTAGGTTCTCAACCAAAACATCTGTTACCATGGTTTCAAGTACCAAAGCGTAAAAATGCAGATATGTCTATTATCTTCGGACATTGGTCTACATTAGGGTATTATGAAGGACCAAATTGTTATGGTATTGACACTGGTTGCCTGTGGGGTGGGCAATTAACAGCATTAAAATTAGATAAGCAAGTACAACGAATTAGCATTGATTGCCCTGGAATCAAAAAACCTACCAAAGTCCATTCTAGTGACAAAGTTTCTGAGATTGAAGAATCAACCTATCCAGAATAAACCAATATGCTACTCTAAATTCTCCTTGCTGTTATCCATCGAGTTGAGTGCTAACGTTGTCGCTCAACTTAAAACAGATACGACGTAAATTATGGGGCTGCAGAAAGTCTTTATAAAACCAACTTTTTTATATTACTAGCTTTATCTTCAAACCTTAAAAAAAATTTTTATAAAGAGGTTTTTAATCAAAGTGACTGCCCTCAATCCGAAAGTCCCAATACATCTTGCATATCATAAAGCCCATTTTTCTTGTCTTGTAACCATACTGCTGCTCTAATAGCACCTTTTGCAAAAGTCATGCGACTGGTAGCCTTGTGAGTAATTTCAATTCGTTCGCCTTCATCAGCGAACATAACAGTATGATCACCAACAATATCCCCTGCACGTATTGTTGAAAACCCAATAGTTTTAGATTCTCTCTCCCCCGTATTACCCTCTCTACCATAAATGGCACAATCTTTTAAATCACGACCCAAAACATTGGCTATCACCTCGCCCATGCGTAATGCCGTACCGGAGGGCGCATCTACTTTATGACGATGATGAGCTTCAATCACTTCAATGTCGGTATAGCTTCCCATCACTTTAGCCGTCATTTCCAATAATTTAAGAGCCAGATTTACCCCAACACTCATGTTGGGGGCAAGTACTATGGCAATATCTTTTGCCGCTTCGTTAATAGTAGCTTTTTGTGCTGCCGTGTAACCAGTTGTACCAATGACTATTTTTTTTCCTGCTTGCCGGCATAATGCTATGTAAGCCATTGATACGTCGGGGCGTGTAAAATCAATTAACACATCAAACTGATCCGTAGCTGAACTCAAGTTATCAATTATTTTTATATCTAGGGCACCGACACCGGCTAAATCACCTGCATCTTTACCTATTGAAGCATTTCCAGCACGACAAACCGCAACAGTTAATGAAGTATGCTCATCCTGAACAGCGGCTTTACAAAGCACTGCACCCATACGACCAGATGCACCAACTACAGCAATACGGGTCATGATTTATCCTGTTAACTTATCAAAAAAGTTTTTCACCCCATTTACCCAAGAATGTTCCTGTGGGTTGTGGTGCTTACCTCCGCTCAATAATGATTCGCCCAATTGTTCAATTAATGCTTTTTGTTCTTTCGTAAGCTGTACCGGCGTTTCAATTCTAACCTTGCACTCTAAATTACCTACGGGGCCGCCTCTGACTTGTTTAACACCTTTGCCTCGCAATCTAAATGATTTACCAGTTTGTGTTTCAGGTGGAATAGTCAGCTTCACTTCACCATCCAAAGTAGGAACTTGAATGGCTCCACCCAAACAAGCAGTTGCAAAACTAATAGGCACCTCACAATAAAGATTTGCACCGTCGCGAGTAAAAATATCATGCTCTTTTACTCGTACTTCAATATAAAGATCACCCGATGGAGCGCCACGTTCACCAGCCTCTCCTTCCCCACTTAAACGAATGCGATCACCTGTATCTACACCTGCAGGAATTTTCGCCGACAATGTTTTATTTTTTTGAATACGTCCTTGCCCATGACATGAGCCACAAGGATCTTTAATTTGTTTTCCGGTGCCCCGACAGGTTGGACAAGTTTGTTGTACAGAAAAAAAGCCTTGTTGCATTCTGACTTGCCCATGACCATGACAAGTAGTACATATAACTGGAGTGGAACCTTTTTTGGCTCCAGAACCACTACATTCACCGCAACTGACTAATACAGGAATACGAATTTCCCTTTCCGTTCCAGCGACAGCCTCTTCCAATGTTAATTCCATGTTATAGCGCAAATCGGAACCACGCTGAACATTACTGCGCTGTTGTCTTCCACCACCAAAAATATCGCCAAACACATCGCCAAATATATCACTAAAGCCTTCGGCACCTCCTGGTCGACCTCCCATTGAAGGATCAACACCTGCATGGCCAAACTGATCATAAGCCGATCGCTTTTTAGGATCTGATAAAATCTCGTAAGCTTCTTTGATTTGTTTGAATTTAACTTCAGCTGCTTCTGGATTGTCAGCATTTCTGTCAGGATGAAATTTCATCGCTAAACTGCGATAACTTTTCTTGATCTCTGCATCACTAGCGTTTCTATCAACGTTAAGCAGTTTATAAAAATCTTCTTTTGTTGCCATGTTTCAATCCGCTCCTGTATGTTTTCAGGAGATTAGGCATTGCTGCGAGGTTATTAACTACCGCACTCTAAAACAGTGCGGAATGATTTAAAAATCTGTAGGTTTTGCGTAAAACTTTTTCCATTAAACTTAACGCAACAAGCAGCCTAGGACTTTTTATAGCCCTAGACTGCTTTTACTACAATTCGCTATTTATAATTTAAAGCGAAACGGAAAGCTGATTTAGTCTTTTTTAACTTCTTCAAATTCAGCATCAACTACACTATCATCAGCTTCCTGATGAGCCGAAGAACCACCAGCATGATGTGCTTCTGCTCCTTCATCACCACCTTTTTGAGCATAAACGCGTTCCGCAAGTTTACCTGATAACTCGGTCAAATCATTGGTCTTTGCTTCAATAATATCCTTATCATCACCTTTAATTGCTTCTTTTAATGCCTCAATAGCCTGTTCAATAGTACTTTTTTCATCGCCACCTACTTGGTCACCCAGTTCTTTAAGTGATTTTTCAGTAGCATGAATCATCCCATCTGCATGATTGCGTGCATGCACAATTTCAGTCAATTTACGATCTTCATCTGCGTGAGCCTCAGCATCTTTAATCATGCGTTCTACTTCATCATCAGACAAACCACTAGAAGCTTTAATAACAATTGATTGTTTTTTACCAGTTGCCTTGTCTTTTGCTGATACATTCAAAATACCGTTTGCATCAATATCAAAAGACACTTCAATTTGTGGTACCCCACGCGATGCTGGTGGAATATCCGCTAAATCAAAACGACCCAATGATTTATTAGCTGCCGCTTTCTCACGTTCACCTTGTAATACATGGATAGTAACCGCTGTTTGATTGTCATCAGCTGTAGAAAACACCTGAGCCGCATTGGTTGGGATAGTGGTGTTTTTTTCAATCAATTTTGTCATGATGCCACCCATTGTTTCTATACCAAGAGACAATGGAATAACATCCAACAATAACACGTCTTTAACATCGCCCGCCAAAACGCCAGCTTGAATCGCCGCACCTAAAGCAACTGCTTCGTCAGGGTTAACATCTTTACGAGGTTCTTTGCCGAAAATACTTTTTACCATATCCTGTACTTTTGGCATACGCGTTTGACCACCTACCAAAATCACATCATTAATTTCCGATGCTTTAAGGCCGGCATCTTTAAGCGCCGTTTCACAAGGACCCTTAGTGCGATTAATCAGCTCTTCAACCAATGATTCTAGTTTGGCGCGAGTCAATTTTACGTTTAAATGCTTAGGACCTGAAGCATCCGCAGTGATGTACGGCAAGTTAACATCAGTTTGTTGACTTGAAGACAATTCAATTTTGGCTTTTTCAGCAGCTTCTTTTAAACGTTGCAATGCCAATGGATCATTGTGAACATCGACACCACTGTCTTTTTTAAATTCTTCGGCGAGATATTCAATAATACGAGAGTCAAAGTCTTCACCGCCTAAGAAAGTATCGCCATTCGTGGACAACACTTCAAATTGATGCTCCCCATCAATTTCAGCAATTTCAATGATAGAGATATCAAACGTACCACCACCTAAATCGTAAACTGCGATTTTGGTATCACCTTTAGGCTTGTCCATACCAAATGCCAATGCTGACGCAGTCGGTTCATTAATAATACGTCTAACTTCTAAACCCGCAATACGGCCTGCATCTTTAGTAGCTTGTCGTTGAGAATCATTAAAATAAGCAGGAACGGTAATAACTGCTTCAGTAACCGTCTCACCCAAATAAGCTTCAGCATCTTTTTTTAACTTCATTAAAATACGTGCTGATATTTCTGGTGAAGCCATTTTTTTACCATGCACCTCAACCCATGCATCACCATTTTCTGCCTCAACAATGGCATACGGCACCATCTTGATATCTTTTTGTACAACATCGTCTTTAAATCGACGACCAATCAATCGTTTGATCGCAAACAGTGTATTTTTTGGGTTAGTAACCGCTTGACGTTTTGCTGATTGACCAACTAACACCTCATCATCACTACTAAAAGCAATAATGGAGGGAGTAGTACGTGCACCTTCACTGTTTTCGATTACCTTTGCAACACCGTTTTCTAATACCGCTACACACGAGTTGGTTGTTCCTAAATCTATTCCAATTATTTTAGCCATTGAATGCTCCAGACTGAATTATATAAAAAATGTAAATGTTATTTGCGATATGGGGGCTATTTTATAGTGTTCAAGCCTACGCATTATCTTCGGATGTTTTTTCTGCTGCTTTTGCTACCACAACCATAGCGGGCCTAAGTAAACGACCATTTAGCAGATATCCTTTTTGAAACACATTAACGACCGTATTTGGCTCAGCATCTTCTATCACTTGCATCAACATCGCTTGATGCTGTTCTGCATTAAAAGGCTGCCCCATTGGATCAATAGCAACGATATTAAACTTTGCAAACAAGGCTTCAAATTGCTTAATCGTTAAGTCACAACCTTCACGAAATTTTTTAACTTCTTCATTATCACCTGTTGCCGCTTGCAAACCTAAAACAACACTGTCATAAACTGGCAATAATTCTTTAGCGAAACTGGTCAAGGAATACTTACGTGCATCTTCAAGATCTTTTTGAGTTCTTCTTTTCAAATTTTCCATTTCTGCCATGGTACGGACTGCTTTATCCCAATTTTCATGAGATTTTTCCTTGGCTTCTTCCAATTCTTGCTTTAACTCATCAATTGTATATTCATGGTCGCCCACCTCGGTATGAGATTGCTCATCATGAACCGATTCATTTTCAAGCTCAGATTCAATTTTAACCTCAGTGTCAGGCATTTCCTGATCAATACTCATCTTTATTGTTCCTTAAATATAGTTAGGGTAACGTGCCAATAGCACAAAGTAATATTGTTACCTATGATGGGGTCGTTGTTTTGGGATTCAAGGCAGCGCCTAATAATTTTGCAGTAACATCAACAAATGGAATGATTTTCTCATAAGCCATGCGAGTTGGCCCGATAACTCCCAGCACACCAACTACTTCGTCATTAATTGAATAAGAAGAAGTCACCAAACTGCATTGGTCAAATGCCCTGTAACCGGATTCTTCACCAATAAAAATCTGCACTCCATCAGCTTTCATAGATTGATCGAGTAAATGAATAACGTCTTGTTTTTGACTAAAGGCCTCAAACAATTTTTTCAAATGATCCCGACCTGATAATTCCGAAAAACCCATTAAGTTGGTTTCCCCAGTTAAGACATAATCATCATTATCGTGACCCGATTCAAAAGTCAATTGTGCCATTCTTATAGCATCCAACATGCCCTGATTCAAGCTCATTTGGGCATCTTGAAGCTCATTTAACACAGCACTGCGAACAGCACTTAAACTATGACCGGAATAAATAGAATTGAGATAAGCACCCGCTTGCTGCAATTCAGACGCATTAAACAATTTATCAGTATAAATAACTTTATTATGAACCTCTTGTTCATTGGTTACGAATATAACCAATACCCGTTTATTTGATAAGGGCAAAAACTCAATATGTCGCAAACAAACCAATTCCTTTTTTGGCAAAGTTACTACACCTGCCATTTTGGTTAATTCTGCCAATAACCTTGAAGCAATACCAACCATATTCCCGTCACCATCACGTTCTGATAGACCCTGATGAAGACGTGTAATATCGTTGCTATCTAACGGCTTAACTGTCAATAAACTGTCAACAAAAAGCCGATAACCGCTGACAGTGGGTATACGTCCTGCTGAAGTATGGGGAGAATGAATCAGACCCAAATCCTCTAGATCTGCCATCACATTACGAATAGTCGCAGGACTTAAATTTATATCCGTATCTTTTGATAACACCCGAGAACCCACAGGTTGACCATCACTTATGTAGCGCTCAACCAATGTTTTTAATAACTGCAAAGACCGTTCATTTAAATATCGAGTATCATTACTCACGTACACCTCTATCAAGACATGATTAGCACTCAATTATGGAGAGTGCCAATTTAGCAAAATAACAGTTCATTACTTAGTTGTCAATAAAAGCCAACTAAAGAATATCAGCCGCCAATTTACTGACTATTTTCGATGTATTGGAATTTATATACACCAACTGATGCTTGCTATATCCAGTTGTCATATAATGATCAACTTGGTTTTTATGTTTATATTAGGAGTTATTATGAAAAAAGTGTCGTTAATTACAACTGCTTTACTGTTCTTATTCACCTCAGTTGCCAATGCCCATGGTCCTGTGCGCCAAAAAGCTGAACAAGAAATCACCATCAATGCACCTGCTGAAAAAGTATGGGCGCTGATCAAAGACTTCGGCAATATGTCTTGGCATCCCGATATCTTTAATACCAGCTCTGAAGGTGGCAATAAAAAAGGTGGAACCCGTGTTTTAACTCTAAAAGATGGCAATACAATCACAGAAGAACTTAAAAAGTATGATGATGCAAAAATGTCTTATGCATACAAAATTACTGAGATGAGCACTGCCAAAACCATCACTCATGCCGGTGTTGAAGAAAAAGTACCCGCACTACCTGTAGACAACTATTCTGCTAGCATTGAAATAACGGCTAAAGGCGATAGTTCAGTGGTTGCTTGGACAGCCGGTTACTACCGCGCTTACACCAACAATAATCCACCAGAAGAAATGAATGAAGAAACCGCTAATGCGGCAGTCAACGCTGTCTTAAAAGCCGGATTAATTAGTCTTAAAGCCTTAGCTGAAAAGTAAGGGCTACAGGGGTGTTTTCTTTACGAGACTACATTGTCGCACTGGCGTTTGCGATAACTTTTATTGCAGCTCCACTGGCAGCTGCTCCCTTTGCCTATATCAGCAATCAATTGGATGACAGTATTTCCATTATTGACAGCGATCAAGACAAAGTAATCGATACTATCAAAGTATCTGGAAAACCAGCGGGGGTTGCAGTCTCACCTGGTGGCGATAAGATTTACATCAGCACCCCTGAAGCTAAAGGTTTTGCCGTTTTAGATACAAAAAAAGGTGAGATCATTGCCAAAGTACCGGTTAGTGATGGTGCCTTGGGTATTGCTGTCAGTATTGATGGCAAACGCATTTATGTGGCTGATTGGTACAACAATAATGTTGATGTTGTTGATGCCATCAGCTATAAGATCATTAAAACCATTCCGGTCGGTGAATCACCATCGGGATTGGTGGTCAGCCCCGACAATCAGTGGCTATATGTTGCCAACCGATTAAGTGATTCAGTTTCTAAAATTGATACTGAGCTCTTAACCGTTACCAAAACTACACTCGTTGGCTCTCATCCATTTGGACTGAGTATTGATGGCAGGGGTGAACGTATTTATGTAGCCAATGTACAAAGCGATAATGTATCTGTTATAGAAACCAAGCGCATGCTCTCTCTGGCTAAAGTAAAGGTCAATATGTTGCCTTATACAACGGCATTAGCGCTCAATGATACGCGTTTATTTGTAACGAATCAGGATGATGGATCGGTCTCTGTTATTGATACAGCCACATTAAAAGAAATCGCCTTGATTGAAGTCGGTAATAAACCAGAGGGAATCAGTACCCATCCTGATGATCGACATGTCTATGTTGCTAACTGGTTTGATGGCACCGTATCAGTGATTGACGGTAAAACTCTTAAGGTAGTCGACACCATTAAAACCGGCAAAGGTAGTCGCGCCTTTGGGCTATTTTTTAGCAAATAGCCTAATTATTTGTTAACGAATTCCTTAATAACATCATTCCTGTTAACAGTTTTCATATGAAAATCTCTAGACTTATTGTATTTTTTTTAATGGTTATCGCTGTTAATGGCTTATTTTCTTGGCTAAGTAATTTGCCACAAGATGCTGGACCAGATGTGCCAGATGGCAAAATTAGCAGTTTTTCATTCGCACCTTTCCGTGAAGGGCAAAGTCCTTTAACCAAAGTATATCCAACAACAGACCAGATTGATGCGGACTTAAGCCTATTAGCTAGCCAAACTCATACCATCAGAACTTATGCCAGTTTAGATGGGATGGAAGGTGTGCCAGCACTGGCTCGTAAATACGGGCTAAAAATGATACAAGGTGCTTGGATAGGTATTGATCCTAAAGGAAACCAGGCAGAAGTTGACCAACTCATTAAATCAGCCAACGAAAATCCCGATGTCATCAAGCGCGTCATTGTCGGAAACGAAGTGCTACTAAGAGGCGAATTAGAGCCAGATCAACTCCTGCAATACATTCGCCAAGTAAAACGTGCCATTAAACAGCCAGTGTCTTATGCAGATGTATGGTCCTTTTATATGCGCTACCCTGAAATTGCTAAAGAAGTCGATTATTTTACCGTGCACATCCTACCCTATTGGGAAGATGAGCCTTTAAAAATAGAAGAAACTACCGCTCGCATTGAAGAAAACTATTGGAAAATTCGTAAGTCTTATCCAGGTAAACCCATTCTAATTGGTGAATCAGGTTGGCCCAGTGCTGGACGTCAACGCGGCGGCGCAGTACCGAGTGTTATTAACGAAGCAAAGTTTGTTCGTGAGTTGGTGCAATTATCTAATAAAAATGGTTTCGACTATAACGTTGTCGAAGCCTTTAACCAACCATGGAAAAGTCAACTTGAAGGAGTTGTCGGCGCTAACTGGGGCGTCTATTCGGCTGACCGTGAGCGTGTATTCCCACTAACCGGCAAAGTCACGGAAAATTCA